>CAJYIY010000125.1 GCA_913775305.1 uncultured Erwinia sp.
GATGCGACACCTGTTAAGGTAAAATGCAGCGGACTAAACCGATCACTGGCGCCCTTTTTGCTTCGGGTACGCTAAAAGTCTGCAGGAAGAATCAGCCACTGATAAACGACCGCGGCTGCCCCCGCCACCGCCAGCCCCGGCCCGAAAGGCAGGGGCTGAGACCAGCAGGTACCGCGTAATACACGCAATGCCAGCCATATCAGACTACCGCCTGAGGCAAAAAGGAGTATCAGCGGTAAAGAGGTATAGCCCCCCCAGGCACCGAGCGCCGCAAGCAATTTAAAATCACCATATCCAAGTCCTTCACGCCCGGTAGCCAAACGAAATGCCCAGTACAGCAGCCAGAGTGTCATATATCCAGCTACCGCGCCGACTATCGCAGCGGGTAAAAATGATACGTGCTCCATGCAGTGCCACAGCAATCCAACCCACAGCAATAAAAGCGTCAGAGGATCCGGCAAAAGCTGGCAGTGACAGTCAATCGCAACCAGTGCCGTTAACAACGCAGCGAACAGCAGCATAAACAACCAGTCGGTGCCGATACCCGTATAGCTGGCAAGCACGATCCCCGTCAGCATCATAAACAGTTCAATCAGGGGATAGCGCGCGCTGATACGGCACCGGCAATAACGACAGCGGCCACGCAGTAGCAGCCAGCTGAATAAGGGAACATTATCACGCGATAATAATGTCGTCAGGCACGAGGGACAAAATGAATGGGGAAGAAATAAATTAAGCGGTTTAGTTAACGGTAATTTATCTTCGTTCTCCATCATTGCAGGCAGTCGATAAATCACAACATTAATAAAACTGCCCAGGCAAAGACTTAATACCGCGCTGAACAGCAGCCAGTATTTATCGCCCGCATAACTAATTACAGATAACATGGTTTCCTCTGAATGATGAGTTCTGTTCGCCTGGGTTCAAATAACAGAGTGGACGGCCAGCCGCAGCTGAGTCACCTGCACCACGCCCTCGGGTTGTTCTTTGCGCTCAACGTCAAGCTTCAGCACACGAACGCCCTTTTCTCGTTGCAACGCAGCCAGCCATTGCAGCAGCTGTTCAAACGGCACATCAGCCAGCGTAAGTCCGACTTCATCTTTGCTGTCCGTCATTGTTTGGATAGCAATATCCCAGGTGCGGGCACTCTGATGCAGATAGTCTGATAATTGTGAGTGTGGCAGGATGTCCGGGGACAAATGCGATTGTAACCGCTCAATGACGCGTTTCTTTTGCTGCAACATTTCCAGCTGTCGGGTATTTTCTTTAACCTGCGCAAACTGATGCAGATAGTATCCACAGGCAATCAGCAGCATCAGACTTAACCCTGCCGCACGCTGCATTTTTTTATCGCTGCGCAACTCGCGCCACCATGAAATTATCATTTACCCTCCACTGTCAGGATTGCCCGATCAGACTCACTTTCCTCGCTGAACCGGAGAGTGACATGATTGTCATCGCGCAGTGATGGCATCGGCTCATCGTTTTTATTCACCGTTACCTGGAGCCAGTCCCGGCTGGCGTCGAAAGAAAGCGCCTGTAACTGTGGCGATGACCATACAGAGAGCGTATTCGCCGCGTAGGGTAACAGCTTAAAAAACTGGGGCGCCTGTATCACCTGCTGCATGCGCTGTATTCGCTGATTGATTGCCTGTTCCACTTGTGAGGTTTTGGGCTGTCCGGGTAAAAGATACTGCGTCAGTGCCGCTATCTGGCGGTCACTTTGCCTGGCTGTCATCTGCTGGTAAATCCCCCCCGTCAACAGCGACACTGTCAGCAGCAACATGGCACAAACGGTCTTATCCGGCATCCGACTCAGCCAGCGCCGGGCCGGCCTGAAGTTTCCCTGAAGCAACGTGAACTTGCTACACCACGCCTCCCCGGCCAGCGGCCAGAGCACATCCGCGCTGACGGTGGTATTTTGCCAGGCTGACGGAGCCGCTCCTCCCTGATGCAGGCACCAGTCCGGTTCGGGTAAAGGCACACTTCCTTCCCAGCTGTCGGGTAGCTGCATCCCCTGCCATCTTCCCGTTCTGAACAGCCACTCCCCTTCCCGGCGGAGCGCACTACACTTTCCGGGCAGCGGTAACGCCAATACGTCAGGGATCATACTGTCTACCCGAATGCCGCAGCCATGCAGGCCATCGAGCCAAATCCGCATTTGCGCCAGCGCCACACCGGCAATAGCATAGTTGCGCTGCGACCTGCCAAGGATCACCCAGTGCATCTGCTCACTGTCGTTTAACAGCCCGGCCTCATGCGGATAAGCCAGTGCCAGTGGAGTGGCATGGCGCTTCTTCCCTTGAAACAGGGTTTCCCTGAAGACCACATATCGGGACGGCACCAGAACCACCACCCGACAGCCCTGCGCCATATCGGCCAGCCTGCCAGTATCTTCGTTCAGGTCGATACGGGCTGCGATTTGGCACTCCGCTTCACCGATCTTCCCGCGGCGTACTTCAACAATCTGGTCTGATTCCGGTGCAATAAGCAGAATGGTATTTTCTCTTTCCATGACTTATCTTCCTCCTGCGCCAAACTGAAGCTGGCCTGCCACCATCTCCGATTGCCCCAACAGCCAGGCGCGGGTGAGACGGTAGCGCCTGTCGTTTAACGTCAGCTGGAGTTCTGCTATCCAGCGGTTATCGTCGAATATCAGCCGGGCTCCGGGATTATCATCGTCGGGTAATGACTGTTCTCCCTCGCCGGATAAAAAGGCCAGCGATTGCCATCCCTGTTGCGGGCGCTGCATAAATAGCTGATGAAGCCGTTCGCGGGTAACGCTGTTCATCAGCATCGCCCGCAGCAAAGGCAGCCGGGATTCATTTACGCTATCCGGATTAATGCGCAGTTCGGCATCCGGGAATACACAGAGCTGCGGGGCCAGCCGTTGGTAGCGTTCACGATCGATGCCCTTCAGCTCACGCAGTTCGCTGATATCCGCCATCAGGTATCCGGTTTTCCGGGATCGATTGGCAATGCCATCCGCGATAGCCCCGGCCTGCGCTTCGTCAACCCCTGTATTTTTAAGTAACAGCATAAATATTTCTCTTTCACGACTGAGGGTGTCCAACGTGCCGTGCCCGGCTGCCGCTGCGCGAATAAGGGCATTGACGTTGTAACAGGGATCAACCCGGCGGATACGTATCGCCACATCGCCCTGTTCCGTGCGCATATCCATTGTCAAGCCTGCCGGTGTCCACTGATTTCGCCGATCCTTTTCCTGCAAAAATCGTTGTCTGGCATAGCTTTCTGCACCTAAAAGCAACCACTTTGCTTGCAGACGCTCCTGCTGAGACTGGGTGCGATCCAGCGCACGCTGCCAGTAGCCGCTGATATCCACCGCCGCGGCGGCCATCAGCGACATCATCAGCAAAACCATTAACAGTGCCATACCTCGCTGTCTTCTCATCATTGCCCCGCAGCCGATAACGCAATAATACGGCGTACCTCGCCCAGCGCAGGCGTTTCGATAATGATTTCCACCGCCTGAGGTATTACGCCGCCAGCGCGCCATTGCGCAAGCCACTCGCCCCGATCATAAAAACGCAGTCGAAACTGAGTGACCTCCGGCAGTAACAGCACGCTGCGCACCGCCGTTGAGCTCAGGCTTAAGTCGGGATAGCTCAGGCGCTCAAGCTGCCCCTGCTGCCAGCGATACCTGACCCTTTCCAGGGTTGAACGCGGCAGCCTGCCATCGTGATTTTGCCAGCCGCTTCTGACTAACATGATCTGATACGCTTTATCCTGCTGACTGGCTGGCTGCACTCTAAAATCGGCTTCTGTCGGCATCCACTGATAGCCGACAGGTACACGCGCCACTGCATGGGTAAAATCACGTTCAATCACCGCCAGCGCACGCTGTAACTGGGTCAGCTGCGTCGATTTACGCTGGGTGATCTCGCTGTTTTTAAGAACGCCTTTAAATACGGTGAGCGCGGTAAGCGAAAGCATGGCGAACAAAACGATCGCCAGCATCATCTCTATCAGCGTGAAACCGCGTTGCGCGTGCTGCTTCATGGCAACGCCCTGTAAGCCAGCATCTCAACCAATGCGCGGCGATCGCGCGCATTGCGCCTGACCTCAATCACAATCGCCCGCATTCCGCTAACGCTGATATCCTGGCCCCGGTAACGCCAGTGCCAGGTTTCACCTGCCATCTCCGTGCTGCCTGAACGCCAGGTCAGCGCTGGCGGCTGCGGGTCAAGTTGCAGCTGCGTCATCTGATTATCAGCCACCCACATCGCGAGAGTTCTGCTCTCCATCGCACTCAGACTGCGCACCTGCCCCCCGGTACTGCCAATAATGGCCAGGCAACCGATGGCAAAGATCATCAGGGCGACCATCACTTCCAGCAGCGTCATACCCTGTTGCTTAGCTTTCCGTGTCATTACAGCGCATTTCCATGGTGTCAAATACAAAGTAGCCCGGCGCATTCAATTGCCATTCACATTTTCCCTGCATCAGCACAATGCTGAAGATGGTCGTCTCGCCTCCGGGATAGAGCCAGACCTGAGGCTGCCGATCGGTTTTCTCGCGGGAACTGAGTGCAACATCCTGTCCTTCAAGGCTTAGTCTGAGTGTTATTCCCGCCGGCAGACGGTAGGCGTCTTTTAACGCTGGCTGCTGTTCCGCCACGCTGTGCCAGCCATCACGGCTAAAAATTACGCCATAATTCACACCTTCACGCTCAGCCCTTTCGGCCACGCCATTTAGCCACCCGCTCAACCTTTCCCCCTCACGCGTCAGGGTAATCTCTCTTGCCGGAAAACTGAGCATCACCAGACTGCTGGACACGCCCAGCAGTACCAGCACCAGCATCATTTCCAGCAGTGTAAAACCTCGTGAAGATGTCATTACGCTCAGTGCTGAGTGACGCTGTCAGCGTCCCAGTTGCCGATATCATCATCAGTTCCGGCAATACCGTCCGGACCGGCAGAGAAGACGTCTACTTTTCCGTGCAGCCCCGGGTTACGCAGATGATATTCCTGCCCCCACGGGTCCTGAGGCAATCGACGAATATAACCGTCTTCAGGATAGTTTCTGGCTAACGGGGCCACTTCAGGCTGGGTGACCAGCGCAGACAGCCCCTGCTCCTGGCCTGGATAACGTCCGTTATCCAGCCTGTACATGTCGAGCGCATTTTCCAGAGCTACAATGTCACTGGCGGCTTTCTGACGGTCAGCTTTCTCTTTGTTGCCCATCAGGCTTGGAATGGTCAGGCTGGCCAGCAGCCCTAAAATAACGATCACCACCATGATTTCCAGCAGCGTAAAACCTTGCTGATGCTTTCCGTTTTTACGTTTGTTATGACTCACTTGACTCTCCATTAATTGCTTTTTTAACCAACCATACTGTTGAGCTGTAATATCGGCTGTAGAATAGCCAGAATGATAAACAACACGGCTCCCGCCATTACGCTCACTAACAAAGGTTCAAACAGCCCCAGCGCCAGCGTGATTTGCCGGCTGAAGGCCTCATGCTGCATATTGGCTGCGCGTTCAAGCATCATTTCCAGCTCTCCACTGCGCTCGCCGGACATAATCATGTGACGCATCATCGGAGAAAACAGCGCGGTGCCCTCAAGCGAGGGCGATAATCCTTCTCCTTCCCGCACCCGTTCCATTGCCGTTAACAGCCTCAGACGTGCAGAATCATTGCTCAACACGCCCGCACTGATGCGCATGGCGTCCAGCAGCGGTACTGCGCTGGCATTTAAAATGCTTAAGGTTTTGGCATAGCGCGCGGTGTTAACCGCTAATGACAGTTTGCCAATAACGGGCAGCCGCAGAATAAAAGCGTGCCAACGTATACGCCGAGAGGGTTCCCGCAGCAGGCAGCGAAAACCCGCGGTGCCAGTCAGCAACAGCGCAAGCCCCCATCCACCCCATAAACGTAATCCGTCGCTGGTACCGATTAACATCCGGGTTGACAGCGGCAGCGTTTGTTTCATATGCACAAACTGTTCAATCACTTTTGGCACCACCGCCGTCAGCAAGATTGACACCACACCGATAGCCACCGTCGTCAGCACCATCGGATAGATCAGTGCCTGAGTGATCTTATTTTTCATCTGCTGGCGCTGTTCAATGTAGTCAGCCAGTCGCTCCAGTACCGGTGCCAGATGCCCGGAAACTTCACCGGCGGCGACCATCGCACAGAACAAACGATCAAAGATTTTTGGGTACTCGCCCAGCGCCTGGGCCAGCGGAAAGCCCTCAAGGATTTTCTGGCGAACCTGTATCAGGGCTGCCTGTAAGCGCTTTTTTTCTGTCTGCCGCGCCACCGCAATCAACACTTCTTCTAACGGTAGAGAGGCAGAGAGTAGCGTCGCCAGCTGTCGGGTCAGCAAAGCCAGATCGCCGCTGTTAACACCGCTTATCCAGCGGCTTACGTCGGCACGCATAAGAACTCCCGGCCTGCTTTGGCGCACTGCCAGTACCTGCCAGCCTCTTTCACGCAGCTGGTCCCTGGCGTGGCGCAGCGAGTCAGCGTCCAGTGCCCCCCGCTTTAGCTGGCCCTGACCGTCACAGACGCGGTAGTGAAACTTCATCCTCGCTCCCCTCGCGCGTAACGCGCAAAATCTCTTCCAGGCTGGTTTCACCGCACTTTATTTTTTCAATTCCGTCCTGGCGCAACGGCCGATACCGTCCGGCAGCAAGCTTTATAATGTCGTTCTCGCTGTCCTGGCGATGGATGGCCATACGCATTGGCTCATCCAGCACCAACAGTTCATGCAGACCGATTCGCCCCGCGTAGCCCTGCCCGCCACAGGACTCGCATCCTTTTGGACGCCAGCAGTTTACGACCGGTTCAGGAGGCAATCCCAACAGGCTTAGCTGATCCTGAGAGAGCGTTGATGGCTCACGGCATTGCGGGCAAAGTCGACGGACCAGCCGCTGTGCCAGTACGCCGCTGAGGGAGCTTGCGAGTAAAAATGGCTCGACGCCCATATCGCGTAATCGGGTAACAGCGCCAATCGCCGTATTGGTATGCAGGGTAGAGAGTACAAGATGCCCGGTGAGAGAGGCTTGCACAGCAATCTGTGCCGTTTCGCTGTCGCGAATTTCACCAATCAACACCACGTCAGGATCCTGACGCAGCAGCGCACGCAGTCCGCGCGCAAAGGTCATATCCACTTTAGGATTCACCTGGGTTTGCGCAATACCGGCCAGCTCATACTCAACCGGATCTTCAATCGTCATGATATTGCGCTGCTCATCATTAATTTGATTCAGCAGGGTATAGAGCGTGGTGCTCTTACCGGCCCCGGTCGGTCCGGTAACCAGAATAATTCCGTGAGGCTGGTGGATAAGTCGCATAAGCGCCTGCTGGTGCGTCGGGGACATTCCCAGGCTGGGCAGTTCGAGTCGAACGCCACTCTTGTCCAGCAAACGCATCACTACGCGCTCACCGTGGCTGGCAGGCATCACCGAAACGCGGACATCAATCGCCCGCCCGCCTACCTTCAGCCCCATGCGCCCATCCTGTGGCACCCGCTTTTCAGCGATATCCAGCTTTGACATCACCTTGATACGCGATACCAGTAGCGCGGCCAGTTTGCGCTGCGGTGACAGGATGCGGCGCAATGTGCCATCTATGCGAAAGCGAATAACCAGGTCTTTTTCATAGGTTTCAATATGAATATCCGAAGCGCGCTCTTTTACCGCTTCGCTTAATAAGGCGTTAATTAACCGGATAACAGGCGCATCATCGCTCTCATCCAGCAGATCCTGCTGCTGCGGCAACTCTTCCGCCAGCGCGTAAAAATCCAGTTCACCACCGAGATCGTCAATCATTTTTTGCGCCTGACCGCTCTCCTGCTGGTAGTAGGCCACCAGATGCTGTTCAAATGCCTCCATCTCTAGCCGGACAGGAGCGGGATTGCCGGGCAAACAGCGCCGGGCTTCCATCAATGCCTGATGAGAGGTTTGGGAGTGGCAATAGAGCTGTATCTCATTTTGACCTGTCACCGCCAGCACCCCGTGCTGCCTGGCCCAGGAGAAGGGCAGTAAATGTCCCGGCTTATCGTTTTTCACGGCTGATGACTCCGCGGATAAAACGCCTCGATATGTGCCAGAGTGGCAAGATATGCACGCTGGTCTGACGCATTTTTCGCGCTGGCGCTTTCGCTGTGTACCGCTTCGCGCAATGCCATGTCATTCTGCTGCCCTGCATCAAACTTATTGAATTTACGCTGGCTCTGAACGGCATACTCTTCCCCACTGCGAATGATGGTCGGGCGAATAAACAGCATCAAATTACGCTTGCTGGCTTTGGTACTGGTGGAGCGGAAAAGCGCGCCTACCAGCGGGATTTTGCCCAGAATGGGAACACGGCTCTCCAGCTCTGAATCAGATTTATCCAGCAGTCCCCCCACGACCACCGTTTCGCCGCTGTCTACCAGCACGGTATTATTGACGGTACGGATATTAAATGTTGCGCCCAGCGAGTCCGGCGTAGCGCTGCTGTTCTCAGCCACGCTGGAAACCTCCTGTTCGATCTGCATTAATACCGACTGGCCTTGATTAATCTGGGGCTTAACCTTGAGTTTGATCCCAACGGTTTTACGTGAAACGGTATTAAAAACATTGTCGCTGTTGGTGGTCTGCGACCCCGTCAGAATTGGAACATCCTGTCCGACGCTGAACTCTGCTTCCGCGTTATCCAGGGTGACAATGCTTGGCGTGGCCAGAATATTATTTTGATTATCGCTAGCAATCGCCGTGAGCAATGCGCCCCAGTTGCCGCTATAGAAGCCGGTCATTAAGCCGTTTGCCTTGCCGAAAACTTCGCTAAAACCGTTGCCGAAACCGGTCGAAATGCCGGGTGCCTGGCCGGAAAATTGCGTACCGCCGCCATACTTGTTGGCCCACTGCACGCCAATGTTTAGCCCTTTGCCATCCTGCACTTCAACAATCACAGCTTCGACCAGCACCTGAGCACGACGAACATCGAGTCTGGCAACGACCGCTTCCAGCTCCCGCATCACATCAGGGGCTGCGCTGATAATGAGTGCATTCGTCTGTTCATCGGCTTTGATCACCACATTTTTTATCAGCGCGACATTGGCAGTGGTCGTCTCTTTCTCATTTTGTAGTCCGGCACTGACGCCATTCAGAACTTCAACCAGGCTCTGTGCCTTGGCGTATTTCAGCTGAATAACCTGGGTATTTCCCTTCGTCACACCCTTGCTATCCAGTTGATTAATCATTTCTTTCGCATACTGGCGTCCCCGATCGTCACCGTAGATCATGACGCTGTTGGTTCTCTCGTCAGCCACCAGTCGCAGGGATGTGCCTCCGGATATCCGCCGGCTGCCCTCCTCACGGAACAGTTCATTGACCATGCGTGCAATATCCGCCGCCGCCGCGTGCTGTAGTGCCAGTGTTTCAATCTGCTGGCTGTCGTCCTGATCCATCTCCCTAACGAGTTCAAGTAATCCGTTAACCACTGCGGCACGGCCGGTAATTAACAGAACATTACTCTGCTCGTAATGCACCACATTGCCAACGCCAATGCTGTCGTTGAGCTGCCGTAATACAGGGGAGACATCTTTCGCTGCGATGTTACGTAAAGGCACAACGCGCATGACCACTTCATCGCCTTCGGCAATTAACTCAGTACGATTCTGTGACAGTGCGGCTCTTTTTCCCTCTTTTGCCGCAATCACCTTAAGTACATTGTTCGGCATGCCGATTACTGTGTAACCATAAACATCCAGCACGTTGAGAAAGAACTGATAATATTGCTTTTCATCCAACTGTTCGTAACTGCGTACCGTGACCTTTCCTTTCACGGAAGGATCGATAATAATGGTTTTTCCCAGATTTTTACTGACCGTATTAATAAACTCCTGGATATCCGTGCCCTTAAAACTGGCAGAATATTGCTCAGCATGCGCGGAATGACCAAGTGTTATTAAAACCACTGTTACCGCCAACCCCCGCCCAAAAACACTCGTCAGGTACTGAACCAACCTCAACATAAAATGGGTAATCACAATCTAACCTTATGCTATAAACACAACTTAAAATTCGCGCCGATTACTCTTTGAACTTCAGCGTTGTGTAATAACCCTTTTCATTAAGCAAAATTTTATCTTGCAGTATACGTAAAATAATAGCGTTATTTTCGGACAAACGGTCGCCTACGCCATAGGCCGCTTGTTTTCCGGCAGACTCAATAATTACCAGGCTTTTTTGGGCATTATCGCTGTACAGCAAGCCCGAAATCTTTCCGACCAAAGCGGAGTCCGGTACCTTAGCCATCAGTTCAGGCGTAATATCGTGCATACCGACTTTATAACCCGAAGAATTAGAACCATCTTTTTCTTCCTGATAACGGCCAAAGAGATGCATGTTATTCATTTCCATAACTTCTGCTTTTGAAGGAAATTCAACATGAGATTCAACGGCACTTTTATTGCGAATATGTTTGGGGCTTACTTCCATCGTGAAGATGCTCCACATTTGATGAAGAATAAACAGCATATTCATCAGAAAAAAAAGGAACATGGTAACGTGAACCAGGCGTTTTTTTACTGGCCTTCCGGCAATATTTACTGGCAACATTATGATTCAGAGATGCCAGCAAGTAATGCCGCAGAAAAAATGAGTGTCAATGCCAGTGCCAGCTTAAAATTAACGGCCTCCAGCCACGTCTTCCAACGAGAGCGCCATCCTGACTGCAGTATTTCTTTCTTTTTGTCATTGTTAAGATGGTAATCTCGGGTATCCTGACTCAGCATCACGCCAAATCGCGGGATTGTTTTAATCGTATCGGCAGGAATTCCATGGCGGGATAACAATGTGCGACACTGAAAAATCATTTGATAGTAACTATTGTCACTAACAACCTGATGATTACCCGGCCACACATTGCGGATGATCTCATCTTTGCTGACAATCCCTGTCATAAGGCAATACATAAACCTTCTCTGTAATTCTGTTAACTTTATCGCCGCGTCGTTAGATTTGAATATGATAAGTGACTTTGCATTATCCAGAACAACACCGTTGAACTCCAGAGTTTCAGCAGAAAAAAACCTTACGTCATGTGACACATCGCATCCCTTCATTAAATCCGCCAAAGATATTATTAATGAGTTATGATTAAGATAACTTAAAGAGTAAATAAAATGCCGTACCATTTAATTTTAAAAAAAACCTAAACGTCTGATATAAGTTTCCCTGCTGGCAGGGCATAAAGAATGCCCTCTGGCCATCGTCAGTCACCTGGAGAACTCAACACATCAGTCAATACAGCATTCAGTAATCCCTTTATGTTTATGCAATAATAATCCGCCGTTCACTGCATAAAAAAACGCCACTAATAAGAACAAAAAAAGATTAGCAAACTAATAAATTTCGTGAATTTTATAACATATATCACAAACTAAATTATTAGCTTACACATACTTCGGGTAAGTGGGTTTGTTTTTGACAATATTCCTGCTGGCGACTTATTTCTCCATGATAATTAACTTGCGCCATTGTTATATGGCCGATCATCCATGTCAACACAGAACACCTTAAAGGTCTTATTTAAATCGATATTTTTAATATGCATTCATAATACCTTTTACTCACACACCCGCCACCTGATAGCAAAGAAAATTGCAAAAGAACATAAAGAAACATTAAATTAACAAATAAGTTACAATATAACCATTTTATTCTCATTAAGGGGAAAGCGCTCTCGCTTAGCATCCAGTTGGCGACTTCTGCGGCGTGAAGGTCTGGCGTTAATCACCAGCGGGTTTACCGGATCTGTCAGCTTAATGTCCTGAGCGTAAAGCGCAGACGACGCCGTGAAAGGCTGGCGACTGAGCGGTTTGCCCTGCTGCGCCAGGATACACTGAACCTGACCTGGTAGATGAATTTCGTTATGAACGCACTGTCCACCGGTGGCAGGATCATGCGCCTGACAGTCACCACTGCATTTGGGATTACTGACGTTCAGGTGACACTAACAGGATGTAAGTGGGATCGAAAGGTTTGACCTGAACCCACCTGCAGAGGTAATGCTAAACCGGACGCAGGTGGGTAGTAGCCTCTGTTACGTTGAACAGGCTATTTCACAACCGGGCTCTTTTTAAGAGAAAGCGCGTTCATAAACTCGTCGTCAAGGTGGAGGTGCTGTTTAACAAGTTCAGGCGGCGTGCTGGCCAGCCACTGGTTTAATGAAATATCGGCATAATAATCACTCTTGAAAAGCTCAAGAAAACGCAGTGGCCCCTTACCGGTATTCTCGATGTAGTGTCCCATCGCGAAGGGGACATATCCCACATCGCCGGCGCGATAATCAAAGGTTCTTGCCTGGCCTGATGATGCAAAAACCCCCATCCGGCCTTCGCCTTCAAGATAATACTGCCATTCATCATTGTTAGGATGCCAGTGCAGCTCACGCAATCCGCCCGGCTCAATTTCGACCAGTGCCGCCGCAATGGTTTTTGATACCGGGAAGTTCGATGAGTCCGTGATCCTGACGGTTCCTCCCGGCGCGCGAACCGGATCCTGTGCCAGCATCCGGTGGGTGAAACGGATCTTTGACTTACCCGCACCTTTTATGCTGTCAGAGGCGAGGCTGCCTGGAACGTTTCCGGCAAAGATGTACTCATCGTCAGGGGAAGGAAGGTTTGAAAACGATGAAACCGGCACGTTGAAATTCTTTGCGAGGATTTCCGGTGGGATATGTTTGAACCAGTCTGACAGCAGAAAAGTGCTGTCCTCATCAAAATTGCCGTCGTCAAAAGCCAGTAAAAATTCACAGCCATCCGGACCAAGCCCCTGAATAGAGTGAGGGATGCCAGGCGGAAAATACCACAGGTCACCTGCAGAGATGTCATCTACAAACCATCCTCCACTGGTATCAAAAGCGGTTACCCGAGCGTTGCCGTAGGTCATATAGGCCCATTCGCCTTCTTTATGCCAGTGAAGTTCGCGGATACCGCCCGCGTTTAGACGCATGTCTACGCCCGCGATCGTGGTGGAAATTCCCAGCTCTCTCTGAGTCACCTGACGTGTCCAGCCGCCGCTTCCCTTACGGACGTGCGCATCACTGAAAGAAAAGCGAAGATTTGGCAAAGTCCCGCTATCTGTTGAAGGCGGGTTTACGATATCCGGGTTCTCTGCTTCACGGACAGGATCGTGCGGCCCGGGATCACGCCCGCCCCCCTTTCCTCCTGCAGGAAACGTTTTTACGCTGTTGTCATGTGCCAGTACCTGACCGGTCGCGAGCGCCACCGTTCCGCCCGCGGCAAAAGCCATAAAATGTCTTCTTGTCAGTGAACTCATTCGCATTCCTCCTCAGGATATTTTTATTCGCGGCTTTTTTCTTCCGCTTTAAGGTTATAAATGCTCAGAGAAATGTGATCGAAACGAATTTGTAAAATTGCAGACGGTACCATTCACCCATAAACAGTGAAGGTATTTTTATACTTAACTGGCAAATTGAACTCGTTTAGATGCGGTATATTTTCGCCCTACCCCAGGAGATAAAATCGCACAAAAAGTCTATTAACAGGCGCCTTGCCGTTTTTGTTTTACCTGGCGCAGGGGTTACAAATGACAAAAAACCTTACAAATAAAGGTAAATTTATTTTATGCATTATTGAGCTTCAGCGACGCGCGTAGTCAATGCCCGTTGATTAAAACAATTCAGTAAATAACAGGCCACCTCTGCTGACGCGCTAACAGCACCTGGAGGCAGGAAAGGATGTCAGAAATACTGCAGGTTACCGATTAGCGACGACTATCCGGGATCCACGTACCTTTGAGCCCGTACCGGCGATTACGCTCAGGGGGAACTGGCTGAGGAGATCACAGCCTGCTGTGACCGACGAAGCGCCTGCCGGGTGCGGGCTGGCGAGGCCCGCTAGCGCTGTACGGCGCTATGAAGGCGGCAGCTCACAACCTACCTTAGATGTGATCCGCAGACTGGCGATTGCGCTCGGTGTCAGCGCGGACATGCTGGTATTTGATGAGCAGGAACGCGGCCCCGGCGAGCAACTTCGTTATCAGTTCGAGACCATTTCGCGTATGCCGCAGCGTGAACAGGACGTGATCCGCGAACTGCTGGACGCGATGATCATCAAGAACCAGGTCACCGGTGCCGTCGGCCGCGTGACCAGGGGAGCGGCTGAAGAAGAGAGTTAATACGAGCGCGGGCTGCAGGTGATGCAACACCAACAGCCCGCTGACCACAGCAACTATACGAGGTAGTTATTATGGCTGAGCAACATCATAAGTCAGGAACAGGTATATCCACAACATCAAGAGCTTATACTGTGGGATACGTCCGGGATTCGCGGACATTTGAGCCATCACCGGCTGTGACTCTTAAAGGCCGCTGGCTGGCTGAGGCGGGCTTCGGGACCGGCACACCGCTGGAAGTCAGGGTAATGGACGGCTGTATGATACTGACCGTGAAGCCGCCCTCGCCGGAGCCGGAAGTGATACAGACCCTGCGCCAGCTCTGCCCTAAGCTCTCAGCACGTAAGCAGCGTGAACTGATGGAGATGATTCAGGTGATGGCGAAGCCAAAGAAGCGGAACGCTGGCTGACTGAGCAACAGACAAAAAAATCCCAGCCGCTAAAGGCTGGGATTACTACTAATATAACTTTAAATCAGCATGCCTTGTATCTTTTTCAGCCATTCACGAACCGTTAACCCGTCTGCATGAGGATCGTAATATCCATTATTATCAGAGATAAAGCTGTCAGAGATCGACACATTACCACTGTCTAATAGTTGGCTAAGCTCCTGCTTAAGAGCTAATACCCTATCTGCCGACTCCCTTTCGATAAAATATCTGATTACATCATCAGGATTGGGGACATCATAGAACCAATCTTGATGAAAATAAGCACCTAGTAAGTAGGTAATATTTTCAAATTTCATATGATTCCGTAATTATTTTGGATATGCAGTATGTATCCGATAACCGTTCGGCATTAACGGATCCCTGTCTATAACTATGGTTATTTTATTAGATAGATGAGATGCATTATCACCTTTCTGTATAACTTTACCGACATTAAATTTTTCCTCATGCTGCAAAACCAGCCTTGCTTGATCACCAGCTAGCCAGTCGGTTAGCTGTTTCTTATTTGCAGATATACCATTACCTATCGCCTTGTCCGCTGACTCATTACTAAAGAATGTTGAAGACGCATTGAGCCGTGGTTCTGCTTTAAATCGAGCGATTAATTCAGCGTCAGACTGAGCCACATGTTTCTCTATAGCATGTCCACCAAAGTTTTCATGATAGATCAGAGAGTTCCCTGTTTCTGCTTTAACCGTCGTACTCTTTGAAATCGTTAAAAATGCCTTAGCTGCCACATACTGCAACAGTTTTGCTTCACTGGTCGGTACACCGCTGGAAAGTATTTCCGCTGCTTTTTGTGGCGTCATTTTCTCATTAGACATAACTATGTCTAACGGTACGCCAAAGAAGTTACCCCAGGCTACCAGTAATCCTTCTGCTGCATTTTGCCCTTCCGGCATATCTCCTTTCGCTGCTTTCGACAATGCCGCAGCAATTTCATCTGGCGATGCATCACTCTTTATCATGGAAGCGCCCAGCGAAGACTGAGCCTGCCCGTAATCAGCGATGCCCTTACCGAAGTCATTAACACTCAGCGCATTATTCTCCACAACAACTTTTTCCGTTGCGGGTTCAGCCAGCGGACACCGTTTTTCCCTGTTCACTCAGCAGGTTACAACACGTTTTTCCTGTCGCGCTTCCGGGGTGCCAGCTTTTTGCCCTGACGCGCTTTTTTCACCCGCGCACGCTACCGCCCAGCCCCTGCATCCTGCCTGCTCCCGCACATTTTAACAGCGCCGAACCCGCTGTCATTACCGTTTTTGCCGGGGTGCTGAGGAGATCACAGCCTGCTGTGACCGACGAAGCGCCTGCCAGGTGCGGGCTGGCGAGGCCCGCTAGCGCTGTACGGCGCTATGAAGGCGGCAGTTCACAACCTACCTTAGATGTGATCCGCAGACTGGCGATTGCGCTCGGTGTCAGCGCGGGCATGCTGGTATTTGATGAGCAGGAGCGCGGCCCCGGCGAGCAACTTCGTTATCAGTTCGAGACCATTTCGCGTATGCCGCAGCGTGAACAGGACGTGATCCGGGAACTGCTGGACGCGATGATTATTAAGAACCAGGTTGCCGGGGCGATGGCCCGGGTGGCTCAGGGGGCGGCTAAAGAAGAGAGTTAATACGAGCGCGGGCTGGAGGTGATGCAACACCAACAGCCCGCTGACCACAACAACTAATCGAGGTAGTTAATTATGGCTGAACAGGATACTAAGCCAGAAGTTGTCACAACTGAAGCGCCGGAGCTAAAAAACCGCCGTTATACCGTGGGTTATATCCGGGATTCGAAGCATTTCCGGCCATCGGCCAGTATTACGCTTAAAGGTGGCTGGCTGGAAGTGGCGGGGTTTGCAACCGGGACGCCGGTTAATGTGCGGGTGATGAACGGCTGTCTGGTGCTGACGGCGGAAGTACCGCCACCGGAGCCGGAAGTGATACAGACCCTGCGCCAGCTCTGTCCGAAGCTCTCAGCCCGTAAGCAGCGTGAGCTGATGGAGGTGATTCAGGTCATGGCGAAGCCGAAGAAGCGGATCCCTGAATAAACAACTGGCGATAAATCTCAGTTGTTTATCAACTGAGATTTTAGCGGCTAAACTTATAGGTAAAGGCTGTCATCGTAGGGTGCATTAGAGAGAATCTCATTAATCTCTTTTTGTACTTTAACTCTCCATTCGTTATTCATTATTCCCATAAGGTTAATCATCATAGGAAATGCCATGCGCCGCCCATCCCGCCCCGTAATACGATGCTTTAGTTCATATTCGAATGCAATTTCCGATACAAAATCAAACACAATCCAATATAGTAGTTCATCTATCGACCGGGTGACTTTTCTAGAGAATTCATACCCCCTTTCCGAATAAATATAATTATACTCTTTGTTTTCAAATGAGATGTAAGGAGTTCCGTCACCAATAGGCGCAGTGCAAAGATTTATAGAACGAACTGGATAGCCTATTTTTAAAGTCAGCTTGTCAACTTCTTCCTGAATAACATCAATACTGAGCAACATATCAGTGGACCTCTCGGATATATTCATTTTTTATAAGCCAATCTACATTTACTCTCTCTCGCATATTGGGTAATATCTGAATACCTCCACCCGGCTCACCAAAAGCAGGTGCTATTTTTCCCTGCATAACAGGCAATGGCTTGATCACCATATATTCATGATACTCATCAGCTAATGATCCGGGAGCTAACGCACGTTGTTCAAACGGAGTGCCTTTAGGGGCAAGAAATGAACCATTAGTTTTACCGTATCTGTCCAGCTTTGTACCAACCGGGAGCGTTGCCTTAACTGGTTCCTCAGCAAAACCTAATTTTGCAGGCCAGTTCCAGCCATCCTGACCATTACGATATTTATCGTACTGTGACCATCCTGAGGCTTCTTCATCAACTGCAATTCTATTTGGTTCTGGTGTTCT
Source organism: uncultured Erwinia sp. (assembly GCA_913775305.1). Classification (GTDB taxonomy): domain Bacteria; phylum Pseudomonadota; class Gammaproteobacteria; order Enterobacterales; family Enterobacteriaceae; genus Erwinia. The sequence goes on from CAJYIY010000125.1 coordinate 17,532, forward strand.
TCCCGCTGCTGGCTGAGACGGTTTAACTGTACCAGGCCCGGCTGGTTTTTCCGTCATACCTTTCAGCCCGGCAGTCCCGGCCAGTGCTGCCGTCAGCGCCTGAGCCTGCATCGCCGTATCATAACGGCTGGCCGCAGTCTCCCAGCTTACGCCCGATGCCTGAGCTATTGCCGTTATCGCCTGATCACGGCTGATGCCTCCCGCATCCAGCCCCTTCAGTACGCTTTCAAGATTTGCAGCGTCCTGAGGGTACAGGTCTTTGTAAATCAGCGAGTAAGTAACCCTGTTGCCGTATTTATCCAGCGCCGCCTGAGCCTGGCTGACCAGCGCCCCACAGGCCGCGCTGCCTTTATTGCCCTGTGTACATACATCGTGAATAGCCTGGTCACGGGTTTTATCGGTCTGGTTGATACCGGACAGCTCCTGCCGCTCGTCAGGCGTGATGGTGCCAGCCTTCTCCTTACGCTCCAGAATGGCTTTTCTTTCGGCTTCCTGCACGCTCAGATAGTTATTCTCAACAACAACTTTTTCCGTTGCGGACTCAGCCAGTGAACACCGTTTTTCCCTGTTCACTCAGCAGGTTACAACACGTTTTCCCTGTCGCACTTCCGGGGCGCCAGCTTTTTGCCCCGACGCACTTTTTCGCCCCGGACACGCTACCGCCACACCGTGGCGCGATGCCTGCACCTCCACATTTTAACAACATCACTCCGCCTGTCATTACCGGTTTTACATCGCGGCGGGAGCCGGGTCACAGCTCGCTGTGGCACGGTGAACCGTCTGCCGGGCGCGGGCTGGCGAGGCCCGCTAGCGCTGCCCTGCGGCGCTCTGAGGCGCGGAAGGTTGAGGGAACACCGGGTTTTGCATGCCAGCACTGAACCCGGGCGGGCAGCGGAAGCTGGCGAGGCGGAGAGGAGCAAGGAGGTACGACTGCGACCCGCCGCAGCCAGACGCAGCCGGGCGGGCATTAAGCCCTTCAAGCGGAGGCCGTCAGGCCGACCTGCCTTTAAAGCAAGATTTGAAGACCGTGAGCTGCTGAAGCAGTTTCAGGAAGTGGAGCTGCTGCCGGATGAAGACAAGGAAGTTATCAAGAAGTTACTGGACGCGTTCTTAACCAGGAAGCATATCCAGGCACTGATAAAGTGATTTTATTAGCGCGGTGATATCGGGCTGCAACCCTTTACCACCGCTGACCACAAGCAACTATGAGGGAGTTGATTATGGCTGAGACACATCATAAGCCAGAGACAGGTACACCCACAACCCGTTGTTATACCGTGGGTTATGTCAGTGACGCGAAGTATAACCCGGTTCCGGCTGTTACGCTGAAGGGCCACTGGCTGGCGGAGGCGGGATTTACCACCGGTACACCGGTTGATGTGCGGATAATGCCTGGCTGCCTGATACTGATGGCACGCGAACCAGTAACGCCGCCTGAACCGGAGATTATGCAGACGCTGAAGAAGGTCTGTAAGCTGTCAGCGCATAAGCAGCGCCAGGTGACGGAGTTGATCGAAGTGATCAGTAAATCACAGAGGCAGAACGGTAACTGACTGGTGTATAAAGTAAAATCCCGTCTCAGTGGCCGGGATTTAGTTTTTATTTCTTAGGATAGTTGTAATGTTCTGGTATTTGATAATCATCAGGAACATTTGGTAATTTAAATTCCTCTGACCAACCAATTTTCTCTATATCTTCAAACATATTGAGAAATAAATTTGATAGATTAAGAGTGTAAAGCCTAGCCATGACTAAAGCACATTTAACAGTAACAAGATCTTTTTCCTGAAGTGCATTAGTTAAAAGATCTAGCTCTATATGCAAATTATTTAATTCATTACTTAATTCTTTGTCTAAGTCTAATTTATAATCAATACTCCAGTCATCACTAATAGTGACTGTCTTATCCTCTACCAACTCAGCCAGATTTTGTATTACACTTTTAATCCTATTAATTTCTGTCATTTTAATTTCCTACCTACAGCAGCATCAGTTTTTGCTTTATTTATAGTACCGTCAAGATTTACAACAGCTTTGAAATTCCCTCGTTTATCAAAAATTTCGATATGATCCTTATGTAAACCATCCAGATAAAACTGATCGCCTTTTTTAATATAATCACCTACGTTATCAGTAGCTTTATAAATACTTTGCCCCTGATACTGCTGATTAGTTTTTTGGGTTTTATCCTTAACGGTACTACCGAAACCCGGTTGTTTCAGGAATTCACCCATATTCCCCACCGAACCTTTGTTAGGCTCATACCCCTGACTTTCCATGTGATTGGGTAAATCAGGTGCGCCTTCGGCGCTACCGGTATGATTCGGCCCGGCATCAGTTGCCCCCTGGTTATTTCCCGTATGATTCGGTCCGGTATTAACCTGATCATCATTGTTCCCTGTATGATTCGGTCCGGCATTAACCTGACCATCATTATTCCCTGTATGGCTTGCTCCGGTATTGACCTGTCCCTCATTATTACCCGTATGGGAAGGGCCGTTCTCTTCCTGCGTCATGGTGGCCTTGAGCGCCATAATCGCAACCTGAGCCGCAACCGGACAGTCACCGCCGGAGAGGCACTGTTTCACAATGTTACTGCCAAATTTTTTCGCTACAGCGTCCAGCTTTTGCGCCAGCACCGCGTTAGCTTCCGTCTGCGGCGTTGTCTGACCGGCCACAGGCGGAGGAGGAGTCAGCAGGGAGAGCAGGAAGTTATTCTCCACCGCATTCTTACCCGCCTGGGCGGCAGCGATCGCTCCTCCAGTATTACCTGTTATCAGCCCACCCGCAAGTCCTGCGGCCAGCTCACTCAGTGCGCTCACCTGCTGTTTTTCGCTCTCACTCAGCTGATCCGCCGTCCTGCCCGGGTACAGCTGCTCCGCGATAAAACGGGCTGCCAGCTCGCCGCTGCCGGCTCCCAGCCCGCCAGCAACCGCAGACTGATGATTCAACTGCGCGGTTACCGCACCCAGAACCGCGTGCGCCATCGCGTTAGCCGCAACGTTCACCTTACCGTCTGTGGTGGTCCACTTTTTGATTTCTGTCGCCAGATACGGTGATGCGCCGCTTGCCAGCGCTCCTGCCAGGTTATTGCCCGCCAGCGCCGTCAGTGCGCCCGTTACCGCCTGCGCCGCCTTCTGCAGGTCACTGCCAGTGCCATATTCTCGCATGGCATTGTCATACGCCTGCTTCATCACTGCCGCGTCACTGACCGGCTGACCTTTCGCATTACTTTCCAGCTCCACCCGGGCCTGCGCCAGTGCTGCCGGGTCTTTCTGTGCTTTCAGTCCGGCGATCTCTCCCTGCGTGCGGATAACGTCCATCGCCTGGCCGCCAATCTCTCCGATGAGCTGCGCCTGCTTCAGACGACTCTGCTCCTTCTCCTTGTTAAATATCGGGCTGATGCTACCGTCATTAGCATGCACAGTGTCCCGGTTCAGCTGGGCTGTGTCCTGCTGCTGTTTGTCTTCATTGCGGATAATCAGCGTCCCCTCGCTGACACCGGCTTTTGTCGTACCTTCAGCATGACCGCTATTGTTGGCAACCGACAGCATGCCCCCGCTCATGTTCGTCAGCAGGTCCGTGCCCACTGGACCGCCAGTGCTCAGACTACCTCCGGTGTGTCCGACCTTATAATCGGCCTGGTTATGAATATCACTCCAGCCCAGTGTGCCGGTATCAAGACGGTTTTTATCCCTGTCTGCCGTGCTTGCAATAACGGCCCCGTTGAGCTGGGTATGCTCTTTGACGCTGACGTCATAGCCGTCTTTGCCTGCAAACAGTCCGGTCTGTTCCCTGACGCTGTCAAAATTGCTATTGAGCTTGTCCTGAGTGGCACTCAAATAGGCTGAACCGGTCATCGAACCAAAGGTAAAGCTGCCGCCCGCGCTCACGCTTTGCTGTCTGGCATCATAACGGTCGCTGTCCTGTTCGCTTTCAAGCAGCAGGTCACGTCCGGCATCAACGGTGACTTTTTCTCCGCTCGCCTGTGCCCCTTTCAGGGTAGTATCCCGCCCGCTGGTCAGACTCAGGGTGTTGCCCGCATCCAGGGTAGTTTGGGTATGAGTCAGACTGTTGCCATTCTCATGTCCCTTACTGGCATTCACACCGGCCGAAACAGTGATACCGTACCCGCCCGAACCGATTCCGATACCTATCCCAACGTTGCCGCCTTTGCTGCTGTTCTTACTGACGGTGCTTTCGGTGTTCTGTGCCGACTGAAGATTAATGTCCCGCGCCGCATCAAGCTGTAGGTCCTTGCCCGCTTTCAACTGGCTGCCGGCAATGGTGATATCCCCACTTCCGTCCGCGTGATGTTTACCGGTCGCCGTAATTGACAGGTTTTGTCCGGCATTGAGCGTACTGCTCTGTGCCTGGCGGCTGTGGGTAAGTGTTTCGCTCTTCGATGACTGGCTGCCATAGGAAGCACTAATGCCGACGGTATTGGTCGCCCCCTGGCTGGCGTTCTGGTCACCCGCACTCAGACCGCCGGCGGCATTTTTCGCCTCTGCCGCTGCGGTCAGGGCATTATCACGATCCCAGGCCTGTATGGCCTGCACGCCGGACAGCGCAGCCTGGGTGTTTTGCAACGCGCTCAGGCGTCCATCGCTTTCCTTTCTCGCCTGTTGCGCCGAACTGACGGCGGTGTTGAGTGCAGCACCCGCAGTACCCGACAGTGCCAGGCTCAGGCCGCTCTGCTTCTGCTCAAACGTTTCTTTGCGACGATGCTGGTCATATCCCGGATCGATGATCACACTGTCGCCGGTCAGATTCATGTCTCCGGCCGCTACCACCTCGGCACCGCCAATATGCAGTTGGTTGCCCGCCGTGATGCTGACATTGCCCTGGCTGCTGCCCACGGTACTGAGGCTCTGGCTTTGGGTTGTACCTTTTTCGTCGATTTCGTGTTTAGTTGACTGACTGCCTACAGTGAAACCGATACCGCCGCTGCCCAACAGGCCGCTCTTTTTCTTTTCCTCAAGCCGGTAATGGCCCTCAGTCTCGGTGGCAGCATCAATATCAACGTGGCGCCCACCCTGCAGGTTAACGTCCCTGTCGGCAACAATCGCCGATCCGGTGACCGTCAGGTCATTGCCGGCGTTGACGCTGACGCTGTTGCCACTCAGCAGCGCACCTTTCTCACGCGTGGTGACGTCATGCGTTACGGTGTGGCTACTGCTTTTGTTCAGGAACCCTTTTTTCTTCGAGCGCTCTTCGCTGTAGAGCGATTCGCGTTCAGTCGCGGTATTCAGGTTCACATCCTGTTTTGCCTGCAGGGCGATGTCGCCCTGTCCACTGTGCAACGTGCTGCCGGTGACCGTCACATCGCCCTCACGCCCGATGACCGTGACTCCCTGCTGCCCGCTGAAGGTGCTGCCCGTACTGGTCTGACGGTCGCTTTGTTCTTCGCGATGGCTGCGGGTTTTGCCCTCACGTTTGTTTTCGCTGTCCAGGTCCTGCGTGTGGCTGACCGCGTCCTTAATGGTCACGTCCTGTGCGCTGACGCCAATACGCCCCTCTTTGCTGTCAACCTGAGCCCCCTCAGCCAGCAGCTTGTTGCCCGCCAGCAGGGTCACCCCCTGGTTACCGCTGAGGGTGCTGAGCGTCAGGCGCTCTTCCTGGCGGTCGTTGCTGACCGAGGAAGTCCGACTGCGGGCATCCAGGTGCGTGGTATTGGTGGTGGTGTCGGCCCTGAGGTTGATATCACCGCCGGCCTGCACGCGAGCGTTGCCACCCGCACTGGCCTGGCTACCGGAGAATGTCACATCATGCCCGGCGTTAAGTGTGAGGTTACCGCCGGCATTAAGTTCACTGCCCAGCGCCTGTTGCCATTCACCACTGATATGCGCCATTCGCTCACCGGCTACTTCTGTACCACCGCCGGTACGGTTCCCCATCGAACCCGATATCACCTCAAGATCGGCCGTATGGCTGCTTTTCGCAGCGGTAATGGTCAAATCATTACGCGCGCTCAGGCTGAGGGCGTCAGAAGCATTGAGCTTCGCGCCAGACAGGGTGATATCCGTACCGCTGAGGCGAATATCATCGGCCGTCATCGTCGCCTGGCGCAACGCATCCTGCAGACGGGTGCTTAAGGCCAGACTGTCGGCCTGCACATCGATACTTCCGGCCTTGATATCGCCGCCCTGATGCAGGAACTGACCGGCGTCAACGGAAAGCGCTTTGTCGGCAAACAGATTGCCGACATTGGTGACGCTGTTGGCCGATAACTGCAGACTGCCCCCACCGATCACCGCACCATCGCCGGTCAGGCGCAGCGTGCTTTGTGCCAGATAGACCTTCGGTACCCACACCTGTTGCGGACCTTGTGCGGTATCCACGGTTTCGCTGACCAGCCAGACAATATCCTGTTGCAACGCGGCAATTTGCTCAGGCGTCAGTGCCACACCCGGCACCAGCTGGAAATCCTCTGCGACTTTTGTACCGTTGTTCATCAGTTGCTGGTACTGCGTCATCGCGTCCCAGCCCTGGATGGACGGTTTGCCGGTGAGCTTCAGTACCTGTTCGCGCACCAGGCGCTGTTCGTAAAAACCGTCGCCCAGGCGTTTATGGACCTGCGACGGGTTATACCCCACCCGCTCCAGCAGATAATCGCTGCTGATAAAGTTATCGCGCCGGGTGAAGCGTTCGTCGGTCACTACCAGGAACGGGCTGCCGGTGGCCGTGTGCTGGCTGAACAGGCCGTTATTGGGAATGGTGGTGGCCACGTTACCAAGATGCTGAAGTTGGGTCAGAGCCAGCTCTGCCGGTAACAGCGGACGCCCCAGTGGCGACGACGACATGGGTCCCGGTCGCGTCACTGTCTCGCCCGGAGCCAGCGCCGTGTTGCCATCCTGAAGACCTGCGCCCTCCACCGTGAAGGCCAGCGGGTTGCGCTCAAAGTCGGCGCGTTCTGCGTCAACCGCCTTCAATGCCGCATCAAGTTGACTGACTTGCGCCTGGTTAACCGTGGTGTTGGTAATGCTGGCCCCGTTAATAGTGACGCTGCCGTTGCCGGTAATCACCCCATCAATAGTGGCCAGGGCTGTCGTCTCATCACTGTTGAATGTCGGATACCAGTGATGCGTATCCCGGTCATAGTGATCGACAATATACGCCTGACGCCGTTCGTTAACCGAGTAACCTCGGTTCTCCAGGCTCCCGCCCCCACTCTGGGTCAGATTGCCATTGGCCGTAATGACGCTGGCGTCGTTAAGCAACTGCCCGGTAATGCGCAGCGCCATATTGCCACCTGCCAGAATGCGCGCCCCGATGCCTTCGGATACCAGCCTGTCACGCGTCACCGTCCCGCTCTCGGTACGCTCGCGGAAGTTGTTGTAATCGGTGATAAACGGTGCGCTGGCGATATCGACATGCATATTGGGGTCCCAGGTCATCACCTGTGTCCAGTTGTGTTCCCAGTGGAAGCCGTTTTGGTAAGGCGTCGGAATGTCTGCAAGCTGATTTCCTCCCCGCGTCTCATAAAACGTCATGGCATAGCTGCCATCGGCTTCAGGTTTAAGCGCCAGATAGTTGACCCACAGGTCGATCAGCTGGCCCTTATTATCCCTGACCCGCACCTGCGCGCGCTTGCCGGTCGCATCGATAGCCAGCAGTGTGCCGTAGCGGCTGGTCTGCGCCGCCGCGTCATCCCGGAAGGTCAGCTGTTGGGTGGTCGGCGCAACAGTGCTTTTATCGGGGTTAACCCCCGAACCGTAGGATCGCCAGTAATAGTTGTAGCGGTGCCATTTATAGTCGCTCTTCTCGGCATCGCGCTGAATCTCCAGCCCTTCGCGCAGGTTATCCAGGCGGTGGGCTTCGATCGTCACATCACCGTCAGCTTCAATAAAACTTGCCCGGTTCTCAATCAGATCATCGCTGTGCAGGTGCAGTCGGTCGCCACTGTAGATCAGCGCGCCGTCGCGGTTAGTCAGGCGCTCACCGGTCTGCAACGTCAGGCTTTGGGTCGCCGCGATCGCCGCCGGCTGTCCGTGGTTATCGATAACGCGCCCGCTGACAGTGATGTCATCCCCCATCACTGACGCCGTGTTGTCCAGGGTGTCCACGTTCAGTGTCATCCTGTCCGCTTCAATACGCCCGGTGTTCTGCAACGTGCGCGCCGTCAGCTGTAAGGTTTTACCCACCAGCGTGGCCGGGTTACTGATGCTGGCCGCATCGAGTACCAGATTGCCCGGTAGCAGCCAGTCTGCCAGGTTAGTAAATGCGCCGCTCAGAGAGAATGTCACCGTACCGTTGCTGCCGATGGTTTCACCGGCCTGGCGAGTGTAGTCCTGCTGTGCAGACAGCGTCACCGCCTGCAGGCCCAGCAGGGTTCCGTTCTGGTTATTTAGCGTGTGTGCGTTCAGAGTCAGCTGGCCGGCGCTCTCCAGCCGCCCGTGCTGATTGAGTAAGGCAAGCGGAGAGTCGGTTGGCGTTTGGGCGGCATTAATAGCGAGATCACCCTGTGCCAGGATACGCCCCTGGCGGTTGTCCAGTGTCGCGACATCCGTGAAGCTGAGCGCGCCCGCACTTTGCAAGCGGCCAGCCATATTGTCGATATCACGTACGGCAATGCCGGTGCGCGTCGTGCCCAGTATCAGACCGCCGTCGCGGTTGTTCAGGCGATCGGCCCGTATATCAAGTGCGGCCTGGCTGCTTATCGTGCCCTGTCCACTGTTGTTGAGCGTATTAGTCTTAAGCGTCAGCTCCTGGCCTGCTACCAGTTGTCCACCCTGATTGTTAATCTCCTTGCCGTCGAAGGTAAGCGATTCGCCACCGTGCACCTTACCCTGCTGGTTGTTGAGGGTGTCGATGCGGTAAACGCCTGCGCCCTTGCTGATAAGCGTCCCTCTGCCGTTGTCAAGCTGAGCGGTGGTAATCGCTATGTCGCCGCGGCTGCTGAACATCCCCTGACGGTTATTGATGCTGGCCGCCAACACCTGCTGCCCACCATCGCTGCGTACCGCACCACCCGTGTTATCAAGCATACCAAGAATGCGCAGTGCCACCTGCTGCTGGCCGTCTATCGTTCCACCCGCATTGTTCAGCGTTTTTGCGTCGAGCTGGAGATCCTTGCCGCTCTGCACTTTCCCGCCGCGATTGTCCAGTCCATCGCTGAGGTCCAGCCGCACGCCCTGTTGGCTGTACAGCACGCCACTCCGGGTGTTATCGACGCTCAGGGCGGCAAGAGTCAGTGTCCGACCGGCCAGCCACTGACCGCCAGCAGTGTTTATGTGGCCAGCACGCTCTCCGTCGACGCCCCCCCGGGCAGTCAGTTGCCCCTGCGCCAGGATCTTGCCAGCCCGGTTATCGATATCCTTTGTAATGCGCAGTACCAGATCCGATGCTGACTGCACCACGCCTTTGGCGTTCGCCAGCCCGGTGGCTGACAGCTGCACATTCTGCTGGC
>CAJYIY010000126.1 GCA_913775305.1 uncultured Erwinia sp.
TCTCTTCGCGAATGATGTCGTTGCATAAATCAACGCACTCATCGCAGATATACACTGACGGGCCGGCAATCAGCTTGCGCACTTCATGCTGGCTTTTGCCGCAAAAAGAGCAGTACAGCAGCTTTCCCGAACCGTCTTTGCGTTTATCGGTCATTCAGTCCCCCTCATTGTCGCACTCACTGCCCCACCGGGTCAGCGACTGCAGGCCAGAACGAAGTCTGGCCTGCGGAGGCGACGGATACATGGCAAAACAGATCAGTTACGCTGGGCCAGTACGGAATCGACTAATCCGTACTCTACGGCTTCACCCGCAGACAGGAAACGATCGCGGTTGGTATCACGCTCAATTGTTTCCACACTCTGGCCGGTGTGCTTCGCCATCAGTTCATTCATCATCTGTTTCGTTTTGATAATTTCACGCGCGTGAATATCGATGTCAGAAGCCTGGCCCTGGAATCCGCCCAGCGGCTGGTGAATCATCACGCGTGAGTTTGGCAGGCAATAACGTTTGCCTTTCGCACCCGCAGTCAGCAGGAATGCCCCCATAGAACAGGCCTGTCCCATGCAGATAGTGCTGACGTCAGGTTTGATGAACTGCATGGTGTCATAGATCGACATGCCTGCGGTAATAACGCCACCAGGAGAATTAATGTACAGGTGAATGTCTTTTTCCGGATTCTCTGCTTCCAGGAATAGCATCTGGGCCACGATCAGATTAGCCATGTGGTCTTCAACCTGACCGGTCAGGAAAATGATGCGTTCTTTGAGCAGGCGCGAGTAGATGTCGTAAGAGCGCTCTCCGCGAGAGGTCTGTTCAACAACCATTGGCACTAAAGCCATATGAGGTGCAGTTAATTCACGTTCGCCACTGTATGACATTATCGTCTCCTGATACATTTCATTTGGCCACACTCTGCAGCGATTCTACTTGAGAGCGATCGGGAACACTATGATTCCGGTCCTTTCCGCCGAAGCTACCCGGGCGCTCAATCGGGCCTGATAGCATCGTTGCATACTCTGATGAGCTTGTATGCCAGTGATAACAATCTGGGGATATTGCCCCGCTATTTCAAGCATAACAACGTTTTTATCAACTGCTAACCAGGAATATCGGCTTGGGCGACAATTTGCGGAATAAATAAACAAATTATTAGCAAAAGCAGGCAATTCCGGATCCCTAAAAAGCAAAAGCCCGCAGCCAAAGGCCGCGGGCTTTTGTTCAACAACCAGTAGCGTTAAATCAGGCCTGAGCGGTCTGGTTCATCAGTTCCTGGAAGTTAGTGGCTTTCTCAGTCACTTTCGCTTTTTCCAGCACCGCTTCAACAGCCTGCTCTTCCAGCGCAACGTTACGCATGTTGTTCATGAGCTCGTTGTTTTTGCTGTAGAACTCGATAACTTCTGACGGATCTTCGTAAGCAGAAGCCATTTCTTCGATCAGGGCTTTAACGCGGTCTTCGTCAGCTTTCAGCTCGTGGGTGCGAATGACTTCACCCAGCAGCAGGCCAACACCGACGCGGCGTTTTGCCTGCTCTTCGAACAGTTCACGAGGCAGTTCCAGAGCCTGTTTCTCGTTACCACCAAAACGCTGCGCAGCCTGACGCTTCAGCACGTCGATTTCGCCGTCAACCAGTGCCGCAGGCACTTCAATGTCGTTCGCCGCAACCAGGCCGTCGATAGCCTGAGACTTCACTCGGTTACGCACAGCACCTTTCAGCTCACGCTGCATGTTTTTACGCACTTCGGTGCGCAGACCCGCCAGAGAACCATCAGCCACGCCGAAACGCTTGATGAACTCTTCGGTGAATTCTGGCAGCTCACGCTCTTCCACTTTCTTCAGCACGATTTCAAACTTCGCTGCTTTACCTTTCAGGTTCTCAGCGTGGTAATCTTCCGGGAAGTTAACGTCGATAGTGAAAGTTTCACCGGCTTTGTGGCCAACAACGCCCTCTTCGAAGCCTGGGATCATACGGCCCTGGCCCATTGCCAGTACGAAATCAGATGCTTTGCCGCCTTCGAACTCTTCACCGTCAACAGAACCAGTGAAATCGATGGTGGCACGGTCTTCCGCGCCCGCAGCAGCGTCGGTCTCTTTCCATGTCGCCTGCTGCTTACGCAGGGTATCCAGCATCGCATCAACGTCTTCGTCAGTGACTTCTACAACCGGTTTTTCAACTTCGATTGCTTCCAGTCCCTTCAGCTCAACTTCCGGGTATACTTCAAATTCAGCAGAGAAAGTGAAGTCTTCACCGATTTTGTATTCGCCTGGCACGTAGTTTGGCGCACCAGCCGGATTGATTTTTTCTTTGATGATGGCATCAACAAAGTTACGCTGCATCAAATCACCCAGCACGTCCTGACGAACGGACGCACCATAGCGCTGTGCAACAACGGTCATCGGTACTTTTCCTTTACGGAAACCGTCGATGCGTACTTTTTTGGCTACGCTCACCAGCTCGTTTTTAACAGCCGTTTCGATCACGTCTTTAGGAACGACAATCGTTACGCGACGGCCCAGGCCCTGAGTTGTTTCTACTGAAGCTTGCATCTTATTACCTCAAAAAATCACGTGCTCGGTCAACTTCAGATGCACCCTGCTATGGTGGAAACACCGATAACTGAATGAATCTAAGAACCGGGACGGCTTCTGATGCCAGAACCGCATTCCCTGTTAACAGAAGCGTCCCGAAGACATTCGTAAAAAACAGACGCAGCATTATAGCGGCAACGTCTAAGCGAGTCGAGGCTGCACACTCCCCCGACGCACGCTACTTTTTACATTTTTGCGATAAAACCGCAAGAGATTGATGAGTGAACTGGTTTTTGAGGGACTTTATACGAAAAAACGGCCCGAAGGCCGTTTGGTATCCAGAGTTATGCCAGCATGCCTGCACCTCGGCAGTTTGGTGAGGCGGGCACGGTACCCTGCAAGCTTTCCCACTCCTTCACCGTATAGCTGTGCAGCGCCAGTGCATGAACGCTTCCGGCCAGTTCATCCGCCAGCACGCCATAAATCGCACGGTGCCTGGCCAGAAAACGCTGGCCAATAAAGCTGTCACTCACGATCACCACCTTAAAGTGACTTTCCGCCCCTGCAGGCACATTATGACGATAGCTTTCATCATGAACCTCAAGGTGAACCGGTGAAAATGCCGTACGTAACTTTTCTTCTATTTGTTCACGGATCATACCTGAACTCCTCTCCAGCAGAGAACTGTGCCCCATCTCTTTCAATGTTAGTCGTTTTTTATGCAAACCCGATGCACTTTAAAGAAATTTTCTCATCAGACAACATTTTTACTTATCCGGCATGCAACGCCCGGGACGGAATGCAGTCCAAGCCCAGGCGTTCAGTCATCCGAAAAAGCGACAACGCGATGAATTTACGCGCTATCGGGGCTTCCCCTGACTACAGGCGATGTTATGATGGCCAAAGTTTTGTCAGCAATACAACTCACGTTATCGAGAAAATAAGCATGTTAAAAAAATTATTTTTCCCTCTGCTGGCCATGTTGATGCTGGCTGGCTGTGCGACAAGCAGTAATACCCTTGATATTTCACCCAGGATCAAGTTACCTCAACAGGACCCGGGCCTGATGGGCGTTACGATCAGTATTAATGGTGCCGACCAGCGTACCGATCAGGCTCTGGCAAAAGTAAACCGTGATGGCCAGCTGATCACGCTGACGCCTTCACGCGACCTTCGCTTCCTGCTGCAGGAAAGCCTGGAGAAGCAAATGACCGCCCGCGGCTATATGGTGGGCCCAAATGGCGCAGTCGACCTGCAGATTGTGATGAATAACCTTTATGCTGACGTGACTCAGGGCAACCTGCGTTACAGCATTACCACAAAGGCAGATGTTTCGATCGTTGCCACGGCCAAAAATGGCAATAAGCTGGTGAAAAACTATCGCCAGGTCTACAGCGTGGAAGGGGCATTCAGCGCCAGCAACGAAAAAATTACCAATGCGGTTAACGCGACTCTGGGTGACGTGATCTCTGACATGGCTCAGGACACCTCGGTCAGCGAGTTCATCAAGCAAAACTCTCGTTAATCATTACAGGCCCGCCGGGATAGCGGGCCTGATGTTAAGGTCCGTATGCCTAATCACTATTTGCACATTTTTACCCGGCGCAATTCCGCCCTTCTTTTATTACTTGGTTTCGCATCCGGTCTTCCCCTGGCATTAACTTCCGGCACCCTCCAGGCGTGGATGGCGGTCGAAAATGTCGATATTAAAACCATCGGTTTTTTCTCTCTTGTCGGCCAGGCCTACGTTTTTAAGTTCCTCTGGTCGCCGCTGATGGATCGCTACACGCCGCCGTTTCTTGGCCGCCGACGCGGCTGGCTGCTGATCACCCAACTGCTGCTGATTGTGGGCATTGCCATGATGGGCTTTATGCAACCATCACGCGATCTGACCCTGCTGGCGGCGCTGGCGGTGCTGATCGCCTTTTGCTCTGCCTCGCAGGATATTGTTTTTGACGCATGGAAAACCGATGTACTCAGCGCAGCCGAACGGGGTAACGGGGCCGCCATTAGCGTACTGGGTTATAGGTTGGCGATGCTGGTTTCCGGCGGACTGGCGCTCTGGCTGGCCGATCGCTTCCTCGGCTGGCAGGCGATCTGGTGGCTGATGGCGCTGATGATGGTGCCCGGCGTGATCGCCACGCTGCTGGCAAAGGAGCCTGACAGCACGATTGAGGTACCGCGTAACCTGGAACAGGCGGTCGTTGCTCCGCTGCGCGATTTTTTTAGCCGCAACAATGCATGGCTGATTCTTTCATTGATTGTGCTCTACAAACTGGGCGATGCCTTTGCGGCCAGTCTGACCACCATTTTCCTGATACGCGGCGTGGGGTTTGACGCGGGCGATGTTGGGCTGGTTAATAAAACGCTGGGATTGCTGGCCACGATCGTCGGTGCACTGATCGGCGGGGTTTTGATGCAGCGCCTGAGCCTGTTTCGGGCGCTGATGCTGTTCGGGATCCTGCAGGCCGTTTCCAATCTGGGTTACTGGATCCTGTCAGTCACGGATAAACACCTCTACAGCATGGCGGCAGCAGTCACCGTAGAAAACCTTTGCGGCGGCATGGGCACGGCGGCGTTTGTCGCGCTGCTGATGACCCTGTGTAACCGATCGTTTTCTGCCACCCAATTCGCTTTGCTCTCTGCGCTTTCTGCCGTGGGTCGGGTATATGTCGGACCGGTAGCGGGCTGGTTTGTTGATGGCTGGGGATGGCCGACTTTCTATGCGTTCTCCGTTGTGGCGGCTCTGCCGGGGCTGCTGCTGCTGGCAGGCTGTCGGTCAACGCTTGAGTACGCGCAGAATCATCCGGACTTCCTGCCACGCACCGCCTTTCCTGTCGGTTACCGCTGGGCGCTGCGCAGTTTGGTGACGGGAGCGCTGCTGCTGGCACTCTGGCTGCTCGCGCTGGTGCTCAATGCATCGGGTTTCACTACGCCGGACATAATTGTTTCCGTGCTGTTAAAAGCGGCAATTTCACTGATGTTGGCGGGTATCGTTGCGGGAACACTACTCGATTTCCTGGCAGGTAGAGCGTTTTCCAATCGTGACGAATAAATCATCGCCGGAGATGACATAGCTGATTTATTGAATAAATTACTTTAATAACAATTGAGCAACAAAATCCAGGCCTTATACCCTACCGGCCTGGATCAATTTGGCGTAGCAGATAGAGACGACAACTGCCAGTTGAATAAAAATATATTTTTTTTCCCTTTCAGGGCGGTCAGAAAAAATACCATCTGCAAAACAATTTCAAATAAACGGTATTAAAACCCGGTGAGTAATTAGTTTTGCGACAGTTATTATCACACAATTGATACGGATTTGTTAAATAATTGGATCAATAACCGTCTGGTTATAGCGCATAGATTTTGAGCCGCGTTTTTTCCATAGAATTTTGTTATATTTCATCCAACCCCTTGCTGCCATTAATATTTTGTCACCAGCAGCAACATATGTGACAGCCTTGGCAAAAGGTGTCAACACCTTGCTGACACAACCTGTTGCAGGTTTACAGTAATGAAACCTTCCCGTAAAATGCTGCCACACTTAAACGACAATAGAGCCCTTGTCATTGAGGTCGTTAAATGAGACTCAGTAAATACAATAAAAGTTTGGGGATTTTGTCATTAATCGCAGGCACCATTTTGTTAAGTGGTTGTGATAGTGCTCTTTTAAATCCCAAAGGACAGATTGCTATGGAGCAACGTTCGCTGATACTGACGGCTTTTGGCCTGATGTTGATCGTCGTTATCCCGGCAGTCTTAATGGCCGTGGTGTTCGCCTGGAAATATCGGGCATCTAACACCAACGCGAAATACAGCCCAAACTGGTCACACTCTAACAAAGTTGAAGCCGTTGTCTGGACTGTGCCAATCTTAATCATTGTTTTCCTTGGCATTCTGACGTGGAAATCGACCCACGCACTGGAGCCAAGCAAGCCGCTGGTATCTGACCAGAAACCGGTTGAGATTGAGGTTGTTTCGCTTGACTGGAAATGGCTGTTCATTTACCCGGAACAGGGTATTGCAACCGTTAACCAGATTGCGTTCCCCGCAAATCGTCCAGTAAACTTCAAAATCACGTCCAACTCGGTCATGAACTCCTTCTTTATTCCTACCCTCGGTAGCCAGATCTATTCGATGGCCGGTATGCAGACGAAGCTTCACCTGATTGCTAATGAGCCGGGAACCTTCAACGGGATCTCCTCGAATTTCAGCGGTCGTGGTTTCTCTGGCATGAAGTTTAAAGCGATTGCAACCCCTGATGAAGCGACCTTCGACCAGTGGGTGGCCAAAGCGAAAGAGTCAACCTCTACCCTCTCGACTATGGATGATTTTAATAAGCTGGCAGCGCCTAGCGAGAATCACCCTGTTGAATTCTTCTCAAGTGTGAAACCTGGTCTGTTCCTTGATGTCATCAATCAGTTCCAGATGAACCACGGCGGAAGCATGGACATGTCATCGCATGAAGGTATGGATATGAGCCATTCCGCTCACGCGGGAGCCGAGGAATAATACAATGTTAGGTAAATTAACACTGGATGCAGTGCCCCTCCACGAGCCGATTATCGTTGTTACGGTAGCAGCCATCATTCTGGGTGGTCTGGCGCTTGTGGCTGCAATCACTTACTTCGGTAAGTGGAAATATCTTTGGAGCGAGTGGTTGACGTCTGTCGACCATAAAAAACTCGGTATCATGTACATCATCCTGGCCTTCGTCATGCTGCTGCGTGGCTTTGCCGATGCGGTGATGATGCGTAGCCAGCAGGTCCTTGCCTCTGCCGGTGAGGCCGGATTCCTTCCACCGCACCACTACGACCAGATCTTCACCGCCCACGGCGTGATCATGATCTTCTTCGTAGCGATGCCGTTTGTTGTTGGTCTGATGAACATTGCTGTTCCTCTTCAGATTGGCGCACGCGACGTGGCCTTCCCGTTCCTGAACAACCTGAGCTTCTGGTTCACCGTTGTCGGTGTGATTCTGGTTAACCTGTCACTGGGCGTGGGCGAATTCGCTCAGACCGGCTGGCTGGCGTATCCACCACTTTCCGGTGCGGAGTACAGTCCGGGGGTCGGGGTTGACTACTGGATATGGAGTCTGCAGTTATCCGGTATTGGTACGACATTAACCGGTGTTAACTTCTTCGTGACTATCCTGAAGATGCGTGCACCTGGCATGACCATGTTTAAAATGCCGGTGTTCACCTGGGCTTCACTGTGTACTAACGTACTGATCATCGCGGCGTTCCCGGTTCTGACCGTGACTCTGGCGTTGCTGACCCTTGACCGTTATCTTGGCTTCCATTTCTTTACCAATGATATGGGCGGCAACATGATGATGTACGTCAACCTGATTTGGGTTTGGGGTCATCCGGAAGTATACATCCTGGTTCTGCCTGTCTTTGGTGTCTTCTCTGAGGTGGTTGCAACCTTCTCTAAAAAGCGCCTGTTTGGTTATACCTCTCTGGTATGGGCAACGGTAGTTATTACCATCCTGTCCTTCATTGTCTGGCTGCACCACTTCTTCACCATGGGTGCCGGTGCGAACGTTAACGCCTTCTTCGGTATTATGACGATGATTATCGCCATTCCGACCGGGGTTAAAATCTTCAACTGGCTGTTCACCATGTATCAGGGTCGCATTCAGATGCACTCTGCAATGCTGTGGACCGTGGGCTTCCTGGTCACCTTCTCCGTTGGTGGTATGACCGGAGTTCTGCTGGCCGTACCGGGTGCTGACTTCGTTCTGCACAACAGTCTGTTCCTGATTGCGCACTTCCATAACGTGATTATCGGTGGTGTGGTATTTGGTTGCTTTGCTGGTGTGACCTACTGGTTCCCTAAAGCGTTCGGCTTCAAGCTGAATGAAACCTGGGGTATCCGTGCGTTCTGGTTCTGGATTATCGGTTTCTTCGTTGCCTTTATGCCGCTGTACGCACTGGGCTTCATGGGAATGACCCGTCGTATTAGCCAGGACATCGATCCTCAGTTCCATACGCTGCTGGTTGTGGCTGCATGTGGTGCTGCACTGATTGCCTGTGGTGTTATCTGCCAGCTGACGCAGTTCTACGTTTCCGTTCGCGATCGTGAACAGAACCGTGACCTGACTGGTGACCCGTGGGGTGCGCGTACTCTGGAGTGGGCAACCTCTTCACCGCCACCGTTCTATAACTTTGCTGTTGTTCCTCACGTTCACGAGCGCGATGCGTTCTGGGAAATGAAGGAAAAAGGTGAAGCTTATAAACAGCCAACGCACTACGCTGAGATTCATATGCCGAAAAACAGCGGTGCTGCTATCATCATTGCTCTGTTCGCTACCCTGTTTGGTTTTGCCGCAATCTGGCACATCTGGTGGCTGCTGGGTCTGTCCTTCGCGGGCATGATTGTGACCTGGATCGTTAAGAGCTTTGACGAAGACGTGGATTACTACGTTCCTGTTGCCGAAATCGAAAAAATCGAGAATCAGCACTTTGACGAAATTAGCAAAGCAGGTCTGAAAAATGTCAACTGAAACTCTGACTAAACACCACGACGACGCCCATGGTGACCATGGGCATCACGATGCGGGAGCCAATAAGATCTTTGGCTTCTGGATCTATCTGATGAGTGACTGCATCATCTTCGCAACGCTGTTTGCGACGTATGGTGTGATGGTTAACAACACCGCCGGTGGCCCGGCAGGCAAAGATATCTTTGAACTGCCGTTCGTACTGGTTGAAACCGCCCTGCTTCTGTTGAGCTCCATCACCTACGGTTTTGCAGTGATCAACATGAACAAAGGTCAGAAAGGTGCCGTACTCGGCTGGCTGTTCCTGACCTTCCTGTTCGGTTTGGGCTTCATCGGGATGGAAATCTATGAATTCCATCACCTGATTAAAGAGGGCTACGGTCCGGATCGTAGTGGCTTCCTCTCCGCGTTCTTTACGCTGGTAGGTACTCACGGTCTGCACGTGACCTCTGGCCTGATCTGGATGCTGGTTCTGATGTTCCAGATTTCCAAACGTGGCCTGAATGCCACTAACCGCACGCGTATTATGTGCCTGAGTCTGTTCTGGCACTTCCTGGATGTGGTTTGGATCTGCGTATTCACCATTGTTTATCTGATGGGGGCCATGTAATGAGTCATTCTGTAAACGAACATGGCGGCGCGTCTCACGGTAGCGTGAAGTCATATATGATCGGCTTTATCCTGTCGATCATTTTGACCGCGATTCCATTCTGGATGGTGATGGATGGCGGTGCTTCTAAAGCGACTACGCTTGCTGTCGTTCTGGTGTGTGCGGTTATTCAGCTGCTGGTTCACCTGGTGTACTTCCTGCACCTGGACAGCAAGTCCGAGGGCGGCTGGAATATGGTTGCTATCGTCTTCGCGGCGATCATCATCCTGATTGTTGTTGTCGGCTCTCTCTGGATCATGTGGAACCTCAACTACAACATGATGACCCACTAACAGAGCTACTGTGATGATTAAGCGATACCTACAAGTAACAAAACCAGGGATTATTTTCGGGAATTTAATTTCTGTGATTGGGGGATTCCTGCTGGCTTCTAAAGGCAGCATTGATTACTCCCTGTTCCTCTTCACCCTTGTTGGCGTTTCACTGGTGGTCGCATCAGGTTGTGTTTATAACAACTACATCGACCGCGACATCGACAAAAAGATGGAGAGAACCAAGAATCGGGTGATGGTCAAAGGCCTCATCTCTCCGAAACTGAGCCTGGTTTATGCGACCGTTTTAGGTATTGCTGGCTTTGCGATGCTGTATTTCGGAGCAAATCCGCTGGCCATGTGGCTGGCGGTGATGGGTTTCGTGGTTTATGTCGGCATTTACAGCCTGTACATGAAGCGCAACTCCGTCTACGGCACCCTGATTGGCAGCCTGTCCGGTGCGGCACCTCCGGTGATCGGCTACTGTGCAGTTTCCAATCAGTTTGATGCCGGAGCGTTGATCCTGCTGGCTATCTTTAGCCTGTGGCAGATGCCGCATTCCTATGCGATTGCTATCTTCCGCTTTAAAGATTACCAGGCAGCCAACATTCCGGTTCTGCCGGTCGTGAAAGGCATTTCCGTGGCGAAAAACCATATTACGCTGTATATCCTTGCGTTTATGATCGCCACACTGATGCTGACGCTGGGTGGCTATGCCGGGTATAAGTACCTGGTCGTCGCCTCAGCAGTGAGCGTCTGGTGGCTGGGTATGGCACTGTCAGGCTACAAAACCTCAAACGACCGCGTTTGGGCACGTAAGCTGTTCGTGTTTTCAATCGTTGCTATCACCGCGCTTAGCGTGATGATGTCGGTTGATTTTATGACCCCGGCCTCCAAAGATCTGCTGACTTACGTCGGGTAAGCCAAACTGCATCACGATAAAGGGCGCGATTTCGCGCCCTTTCTTTTTGTTACGACTTCTTCGCAAGTAATGTTTTACCCACCCTCCCCTGCCCCATAAAATATGCGCACTAAATGTATGAGGTCGTAATGAACGATAATAAAATGACACCGGTCGAGCTTCGTGCTACCTGGGGTTTAGGGATGGTTTTTTCCCTGCGTATGCTGGGTATGTTTATGGTGTTGCCGGTTCTCACCACTTACGGTATGGCTTTACAGGGAGCCAGTGAGGCGTTAATCGGGCTGGCGATTGGCATTTACGGTTTAGCCCAGGCGATATTCCAGATCCCCTTTGGTCTGCTGTCCGATCGCATTGGCCGTAAGCCCCTGATCGTAGGTGGGCTGCTTATCTTTGTACTGGGTAGTGTGATAGCGGCATTAACCACATCGATTTGGGGCGTGATCCTGGGCCGCGCTTTGCAGGGATCCGGCGCAATAGCCGCTGCGGTGATGGCACTGATCTCCGATTTAACACGTGAACAAAATCGCACCAAGGCCATGGCATTTATTGGCATCAGCTTCGGTGTTACCTTTGCTATTGCCATGGTGCTGGGACCCATCATTACCCATGCGTTTGGCCTGCATGCGCTGTTCTGGATGATCGCTGTACTGGCAACGTCAGGCATTGTGATTACTCTGCTGGTCGTGCCTTCCGCCTCCAATCACGTACTGAACCGCGAGTCAGGCATGGTGAAGGGCAGCTTCCGCGATGTGCTGGCCAACAGCCGTCTGGTAAAACTGAATTTCGGCATTCTCTGCCTGCACGTTTTACTCATGTCGAGCTTCGTTGCGCTACCAGGACAGTTTGAGCGCGCGGGATTACCGGCTGCCGAACACTGGAAAATATACCTGGTGACCATGCTGATTGCCTTCGTCAGCGTGGTGCCCTTTATTATTTATGCCGAAGTGAAGCGCCGGATGAAGCGCGTGTTTATCTTCTGCGTCACGTTAATGCTGGTGGCAGAAGTTGTGCTCTGGATGGCGGGCGGCCATTTCTGGACGCTGGTGATCGGGGTGCAGCTGTTTTTTGTAGGCTTTAACCTGATGGAAGCGATATTGCCATCTCTGGTCAGCAAAGAATCTCCCCCAGGCTTCAAGGGAACCGCAATGGGGCTGTACTCGACCAGCCAGTTTATTGGCGTGGCGATTGGCGGGAGCATGGGCGGATGGGTATTCGGCCACTTTGATGCGCAGAGCGTGTTTCTGGTCGGCGCAGCCATTAGCGTAGTGTGGCTGCTGATCAGCGTGACAATGCAGGAACCACCCTACGTCAGCAGCCTGCGAATTACGCTGGACAGCTGTAAGCTGGATAAGACAGAACTGGCGCAAAAGCTCAAAACGGAACCGGGCGTCACGGCCGTGTTTATCGTGCCGGAAGAGCAAAGTGCCTACGTTAAAATCGACAGCAAGGTTACCAGCCGCGCAACCCTTGAAAAACTGATCGCTTCAGCGGCATAACTTGCGACACCATGACGTAAAGGCGCCGTTCCAGTCCAGTGGGGGCCTTTCCCGGCGTTATTGCAAGCCGTAACAAAGCGTACTGCCGGGAGTCAGCAGCAGCCGGCGTTTCAGGGAGCCGGTACGCTAACGTCTTTTTCCTGACGGCGCAGCAATCAAGTGAACGCTGCCCCGCCAGGGGAACGACACACCGCGTCACGCGGCGTGGGAATCAATCGCGGAAGTTCTTAAACTGGAACGGCTGGCCCAGTTCGCCCTTACGCACCAGCGCCATAACGCTCTGGAGGTCATCACGTGACTTACCCGTAACGCGAACTTCATCGCCCTGAATCTGAGTTTGTACTTTCAGCTTACTGTCTTTGATCAGCTTAACCAGTTTTTTTGCCACGTCACTTTCAATGCCTTTTTTCATTTTGGCATCGACGCTCCAGTTTTTACCGCTGTGCTCAATCTCTTCCGGCACATCCAGCGCTGCATTTTCGATCCCGCGCTTAAGCAGTTTTTCTCGCAGGATATCCAGCAGCTGTTTCACCTGAAAATCGGACTCGCTGGCAACCTTGATGGATTCGCTCTTTTCATTCAGCTCGAAGCTGGCCTGAACGTTGCGAAAATCAAAGCGCGTAGCGATTTCACGGTTGGCATTTTCAACGGCATTACGCACTTCCTGCATGTCAATTTCGGAAACGATATCGAAAGATGGCATGATCTATTCTCCTGAGACTAAAGTGACAGGCATAATACCTGCTTGCCACGGGTAAATAAAACTGCGGACGCTGAAAGCGATAATAATCAACAGATGGGCGGGTAAACGGTTTAACTCACCTCGCCGCGGGGAGGCACAATGAAAATTACCGTACTTGGATGCGGAGCATTAGGACAGATCTGGCTTGCTGCCCTTGAACAGCAGGGACATGAAGTTCAGGGCTGGTTAAGGGTTCCACAACCTTACTGCTCGGTAAATGTGATCGATTTGCAAGGCACCCCGATTAATAAAACGCTAATCGCTAACGATCCGACTTTCCTCGCCAAAAGCGATCTTCTGCTGGTCACGCTGAAAGCCTGGCAGGTGTCTGAAGCCGTGAATAACCTGCAGTTTATCCTGCCGGAAAACTGCCCGGTACTGCTGTTGCATAACGGCATGGGTACGCTTGAGGAGCTGAAAACGCTGCGCCAGCCCGTACTGCGCGGCGTGACCACACATGCGGCCCGGCACGACGGTACGGTGATCGTCCATGTTGCCTCCGGGATCACCCACGTCGGACCGATCTCCCCTGCAGCGGCGGCAATGAGCGAGCTGGCAGAAACGCTGCACGCCGCGCTTCCTGATGTGGCCTGGCACAATAACGTTGCCTCCGCCGCGTGGCAAAAGCTGGCGGTGAACTGCGTAATTAATCCGCTGACGGTATTCTATAACTGTACCAACGGCGAACTGGCAGAGCACCGCGAGCTGATTGATGTGCTCAGCAACGAGGTGGCCACCGTGATGGAGCGCGAAGGCCAGCATATTTCACGTGAATGGCTGATCGACTACGTGATGGACGTTATCCGCAGCACGGCGGGCAACACCTCCTCCATGCTGCAGGATATTCGCGCCCAGCGCCGCACGGAAATTGACTACATTAACGGCTATGTGATCCGCCGCGCCCGTGCGCAGGGGCTGCCAACGCCGGAGAACAACCGTCTTTTTGAATTTATTAAGCGAAAGGAACAAGATTATGACCGCGAACGCATCGGTGCTGGTTTGCCTTGCACCTGGGAGTGAAGAAACCGAAGCCGTCACCACCATCGATTTGCTGGTGCGTGCGGGCATTCGCGTCGTCACCGCCAGCGTGGCCGAAAATGGCGATCGTGAAATTGTCTGTTCACGGGGAGTACGGCTGCTGGCCGATGCGCCGCTGGTTCAGGTGGTTGACGAGGAGTTTGATGCCATCGTGTTACCGGGTGGTTTGAAGGGCGCAGAATGTTTCCATGACAGCCCGCTGCTGGTTGAAGCCGTACGGCAGTTTCACCTTTCCGGCCGTATTGTGGCCGCCATGTGTGCCGCACCGGGCACCGTATTGATTCCGCACGATCTCTTCCCGGTCGGAAACATGACCGGCTTTCCCGGGCTTAAAGAGACTATTCCGCAAGAAAAGTGGATGGATCGCCGCGTCGTCTGGGATCGTCGGGTCAATCTGCTGACCAGCCAGGCTCCGGGCACAACTATCGATTTTGCCCTGAAGCTGATTGATTTACTGGTGGGTAAAGACAAAGCCCGTGAAGTTGGCGAGCAAATGGTACTGGCGGCGGGGATTTACGACTATCGGGATTGACCGGCCGTCGCTGGGTCAGGGAGAGATACGCGCGCTCGCCGTCAGCATACACTGTCGGCGAGCGTGCGTTGCCTGATGTTTTAAGGACGATAGATCTTCACGTTGGTGAAACCCTGTTCGTGCAAATACAGCGCCTGCAGACGGCTCATCACGCCGCGCTCGCAGTAGAGCAGCCAGGTTTTCGTCTGATCGAGATTGCCAAACTGGGTGCCCAACTTGTAAAACGGCAGAGATTTCACCTCAACGCCTTCAACATTAAGCGGACGGGCATCCTGTTCATCGCTGGACCGAATATCCAGCACCGCGTCATTAGCCTTAAATGACGCCACGGTTTCCACTTCCACAACTTCTTCTTCGGTCTGCTCAGCGATCTCGCGAATATCAACGTTGGTCGCCTCTTCCACTACGCGATCGAGGATAGCAAAATCAAAGTTCTGCTCTTCCTCTTCAATTTTCGCCTTCACCGCTTTCACCGTCGGGCTTTTAGAGATCACGCCGCAGTACTCTGGCATCGTGCGGGCAAAATCTTCCGTACCGATTTCACGCGCCAGATTGATGATGTGCTCTTTGTCGTGTGAGATCAGCGGACGCAGGATTAGCGTATCACTGGCGTTATCGATTAAGCGCAGATTGGTCAGCGTCTGGCTGGAAACCTGCCCCAGCGCTTCGCCGGTGACCAGGGCCTGTACGCCATAACGCTCGGCCACTTTCGACGCCGCACGCACCATCATACGTTTCAGCACCACGCCCATCTGACCGTCATCCACTTTTTCCAGAATTTCGCCAACCACCGGCTCAAAGTTGATGGCCACAAAGCGCACGCGATGAGAGCTGCCGTAGCGTTTCCACAGATAATAGGCTACCTGGCGCACGCCAATCTCATGGGCGGCACCGCCAAGGTTGAAGAAGCAGTAGTGAACCCGGCAGCCGCGACGCATCAGCATGTAGCTGGAAACGCCGGAATCGAAACCACCAGAGATCAGTGAAAGCACGTCTTCCTGTGTTCCAATCGGGAAGCCACCGATCCCTTCAAAACGACCGGTGACCAGCAGCAGACGATCGTCCTCAATTTCCAGATTCACCGTCACGTCCGGGCGGTTAAGCTGTACACGGGAAGAAGCCACATGCTGATTCAGGCCCCCTCCTACGTAGCGCTCCACGTCCTGAGAACTGAATTCGTGTTTACCGCGGCGCTTAACACGTACGCAAAAGGATTTGCCCTCAATGCGCTCGCGGGTCAGTTCAAGCGTTTGCTCAAAGATATTGTGTACATCGGTGTAGGTTCGGTCTTCAACTTCCAGAATATGATGGATACCCGGAATGCGTGTCAGTTCACCAATGATGGTCGGACGCTGGCTTTCATCGCGAGCACGGACCTCAATGTGATCCCAGTGGCGCACCACGGCAAGGTTTTCATCGCAGTGTTTCAGTACGTTGCGGATGTTACCGGTGAGGATTTTGATAAAACGCAGACGTACGGACTGGCTTTTAATGGTGATTTCAGGGAATAACTTAATGATAAACTTCATGGTGGTAAGGGTTCGCCAGGCAATTAAGTGCAGAAATGAGAGGCACTTAGCGGATAAAATCAGGATTTTGCAAAAAAGCGCAGAGCCTAAACAGCGCAGAGCCTTTGCATTCAGGCGCAGCAGTATATCATCTTTTGGCTGATGAGTGCTTCTTCATCTATTGTTAGTCTGTTGCTCAATCGCACTATTATGCTTTACCAGGACAGTTAACGCGTGATCGTCACTGGAAAGATAGCAGGTATATTTTGCTAATCATTTCGAGTCAGATACCATAAGTCATTATCCTCTGATAGATAAGACAAGTCAGGATCAACCATGCCGAAAAAATCCGAACAGCCTGCCAGTTTCGAAAGCTCACTGCAGCAGCTGGAACAGATCGTCACCCGCCTTGAAGGTGGCACTCTTCCGCTCGAAGAGGCGTTAAATGAGTTTGAGCGCGGCGTGCAGCTGGCGCGTACCGGGCAGCAAACGCTACAGCAGGCCGAACAGCGGGTACAGATCCTGCTAAGCGATGATAAAAATGCCGAGCTGACGCCCTTTACTCCGGAAAACGACTGATGGATTTCATTGCATTACAGCACGCACACTACCTGCGCGTGAATGCCGCACTACAGCGTTTTATTTGCGCGGTACCTTTTCAGAGCACTCCGCTGGTAAATGCCATAGAATATGGCGCATTATTAGGGGGCAAAAGGCTGCGTCCTTTTCTGGTTTATGCCACCGGACAGATGCTGAACGCCGATGATAATGCCCTGGATGCGCCTGCCGCAGCCGTTGAATGTATCCATGCCTATTCCCTGATTCACGATGATTTGCCTGCCATGGACGACGACAGCCTACGCCGTGGGCAACCCACCTGCCATATTAAGTTTGGTGAAGATACGGCCATCCTCGCTGGCGATGCTCTGCAAACACTGGCCTTTTCGATCCTGGCCGACGCCCCGATGCCTGGCGTCACCGCGGAGTTCCGCATCGCCATGCTTTCTGAACTGGCTGAGGCCAGCGGCGTTGCAGGGATGTGCGGCGGTCAGGCCCTGGATCTGGCGGCAGAAGGGAAACAGGTTGATTTAGCCGCACTGGAGCAGATCCATCGCCATAAAACCGGCGCGCTGATCCGTTCTGCCGTGCGGCTTGGCGCACTGACCGCCGGTGAAAGGGGTCGCAGTGCTCTGCCTGCGCTCGATCGCTACGCCAGTGCTATTGGGCTGGCATTCCAGGTTCAGGACGATATTCTGGATGTTATAGGTGACACCGCGGTGCTCGGCAAACAGCAGGGAGCCGATCAGCATCTGGGCAAAAGTACTTATCCGGCGCTGTTGGGGCTGGAAGGTGCACGGATTAAAGCAAGGGATCTCTATCAGGAGTCTCTCAACGCATTAGAAACGCTGGCCGCACAAGCTTACGATACGACCCCTTTGCGGGCGCTGGCCGGCTTCATAATTGAACGCGATAAATAGCCATAATGAGTCACTGATGAGTTTTGAACCTGGAAAATACCCGACGCTTGCGCTGGCAGGCACGGTGCAAGAATTGCGTTTGCTGCCGAAAGAGAGCCTGCCAAAACTCTGTGATGAGCTACGCCAGTATCTGCTTGACAGCGTGAGCCGCTCCAGCGGTCACTTTGCTTCAGGTCTGGGCGTCGTAGAGCTGACCGTTGCGCTCCACTACGTTTACAACACGCCTTTCGACCATTTGGTTTGGGACGTTGGCCATCAGGCCTACCCGCACAAAATCCTGACCGGACGCCGAGACCGGATTGGCACTATTCGCCAGAAAAATGGCCTGCATCCGTTCCCCTGGCGCGATGAGAGTGAGTACGACGTGCTGAACGTCGGCCACTCCTCAACCTCGATAAGCGCCGGGCTGGGCCTGGCTGTCGCAGCCGGGAAAGAAGGCCGGGATCGCCGCACCGCCTGTATTATTGGCGACGGTGCGATCACTGCCGGTATGGCATTTGAGGCGATGAACCATGCGGGTGATATCAAAGCCGATCTGCTGGTGATCCTCAACGACAACGAAATGTCAATTTCAGAAAATGTGGGGGCGTTGAATAACCGCCTCGCGCAGCTGCTTTCCGGTAAAACCTATGCGCGCCTGCGCGAAGGTGGCAAAAAAGTGCTTACCGGCCTGCCGCCGATTAAGGAGCTGGTGAAGCGCACCGAAGAGCATCTGAAGGGAATGGTCGCTCCCGGTACGCTCTTCGAGGAGCTGGGCTTTAACTATATTGGCCCGGTAGACGGCCACGACGTGCTGGCGCTGGAACAGACCCTGCGTAATATGCGTGCGCTAAAAGGCCCGCAGTTCCTGCATATCATGACCAAAAAAGGGAAAGGTTACGCACCAGCAGAGCAGGATCCCATCAGCTGGCATGCGGTGCCTAAATTCGACCCGGCCAGCGGTCTGCTGCCAAAAAGTGCCGAAGGGTTGCCCTCCTATTCGAAAATCTTCGGTCAGTGGCTGTGTGAAACCGCGGCTCAGGATGAAAAACTGATGGCGGTAACCCCAGCCATGCGCGAAGGATCGGGCATGGTGACTTTCTCTCGTGAATACCCAAAACAGTATTTTGACGTGGCAATTGCAGAGCAGCACGCGGTGACCTTCGCCGCGGGTCTGGCCATTGGCGGCTACAAGCCAGTTGTCGCCATTTACTCTACATTCCTCCAGCGCGCCTACGATCAGCTGATCCACGATGTGGCGATCCAGAAACTGCCGGTACTGTTTGCCATCGATCGCGGTGGCATCGTGGGTGCCGACGGTCAGACGCATCAGGGGGCATTCGACATCGCCTTTATGCGCTGCATCCCGAACCTGGTGATTATGACGCCGAGCGATGAAAACGAGTGCCGTCAGATGCTGTATACCGGCTATCATCATCAGGCGGGTCCGAGTGCCGTGCGATATCCGCGCGGAACAGGAACCGGTGCCGCTTTTGAACCGCTGGCTTCCCTGCCGCTGGGTAAAGGGGTGGTGAAGCGCCAGGGTGAGAAACTGGCGATCCTTAACTTCGGCACCCTGTTACCGGAAGCCGCCGCCGCCGCAGAAGCCCTGAACGCCACGCTGGTGGATATGCGCTTTGTTAAACCGCTGGACGAGGCGCTGATCCTTGAGCTGGCAGAGGGTCACGATGCCCTGATTACGCTGGAAGAAGGCGCGATTAAGGGCGGTGCCGGCAGCGGCGTGAATGAGCTGCTGATGGCCAGGCGCAAGCCGATACCGGTACTCAACCTCGGCCTGCCGGATGAGTTTATCCCTCAGGGCACCCAGGAAGAGATCCGTACCGATTTGCAGCTGGATGCCGCCGGGATCCAGCTGCAAATTGCCGGATGGCTTCAGCAGTAAACATCCTGTGCTCCCTCGTTATTCGGGGGAGCCCCTCACCTGCTATGCTTACGCAACGATAAATAGCAGGAGCCGCCATGAAAACCATTCAGTTAGCCAACACCGATCTGACCGTTTCGCGCCTGTGCCTGGGCTGCATGACCTATGGTGAACCCGACCGCGGCAACCATGCGTGGACACTGCCTGAAGAGAGCAGCCGCCCGTTGATCAAACAGGCGCTGGAGGCCGGAATTAATTTCTTTGATACCGCCAACAGCTACTCTGACGGCAGCAGCGAAGAGATTGTCGGGCGTGCCCTGCGTGACTATGCACAGCGCGATGAGATTGTGGTTGCCACTAAGGTATTCTTCCCGATGAGCAACCTTTCCGGCGGCCTGTCGAGGAAGAATATTTTGCAGTCAATTGATGACAGTCTCAGCCGCCTGGGCATGGACTATGTCGATCTGCTGCAAATTCATCGCTGGGACTACAACACACCGCTGGAAGAGACGCTGGAGGCGCTGCACGACGTGGTGAAAGCGGGCAAAGCCCGCTACATTGGTGCCTCTTCCATGTATGCCTGGCAGTTTGCCAAAGCGCTGTACACGGCCGATCGCTACGGCTGGACACGCTTTGTCAGCATGCAGGATCAGTACAACCTGATCCAGCGTGAAGAAGAGCGGGAGATGCATCCCCTGTGCCTGGCTGAGAATATCGCCGTGTTGCCATGGAGCCCGCTGGCGCGAGGCCGCCTGACCCGTCCATGGGGTGAAACCACCGCGCGTACGGTTTCAGATAAATATGGCCAGACGCTCTATACCGCCAATGAGGAGAACGATGCCGCAATTGCCGCCCGCGTAGAAGCGATTGCCCGCAATAAAAACGTCACTCGGGCACAGACGGCTCTGGCCTGGCTGCTCAGTAAACCGGCCGTCACTGCGCCGATCATCGGTGCATCGCGCAGTGAACAGTTAAGCGACCTGGTAAAAGCAACAGAAGTGGAACTCACTCAGGAAGAGATTATCGAACTGGAAAGCGTCTATCAGCCGCATCCGCTGGTTGGATTTGAATAAGCCTGCGGACAACTGTGATGTCTTAACGGTATCAGGGGCGCGCGACCGGACGTAAACGCCCGGTCGGCTCTTTACATCAGCCAGTAGTGACCAGCAAGATACAGAATAGCGGCAGAAACAATCCCGGCCACGATGTCATCCACCATGATCCCCATTCCACCGTGAACGTTGCGGTCAAACCAGCGGATCGGCCAGGGTTTCCAGATATCAAACAGGCGAAATACCAGGAAGCCCGCCAGCACCCACTGCCAGCTGTTGGTTGGGATTGCCATCAGCGTGATCCACATACCGATAAACTCATCCCAGACGATGCTACCGTGATCGTGTACGCCCATATCTTTCGCCGTGCGATGACAGAGGTAGACTCCGATGCTGATCCCCAGCAGCAGTACCAACACATAGAGATCCTGCGGCAGCAGGTTTAACAAATACCAGAAGGGGATCGCAGCGATCGAGCCCATCGTACCAGGCATCCACGGACTGAGCCCGCTACCGAAACCGGTTGCCAGCAGATGCCAGGGGTTGCTCATCTTCAGACGACTTTTCGCTACATCTTTTTCACGCGCCAAAATGGTCAAATCCTTTATGGTTAAACTCCACGACGCGCTCCTGCTGCAACAGGACCAGCCCCTCTGACTGTGGGCTAATCTGGCCGATACAGGTAAACGGTACGCCAAGATAGCCGAGCGCCACATCCAGCGCACCGCGATTAATTTCCGGCACCGTGAAGCACAGTTCGTAATCCTCACCCCCGCTCAGCGCCCAGTGCAGAGCCTGTTCAGGACTGAAGTGATGTTTTAGTGTTTCCGACAGCGGCAGCGCATCAAGATTAATCCGCGCTCCGCAGTCGCTGGCCTTCAGCACATGGCCTAGATCGGAGATAAGTCCATCAGAGATATCGATCGCCGAACTCGCCAGGTCGCGCAACGCCTGGCCCTGCAAAATGCGCGGGATTGGCCGCAGATGGCGCTTGATCAATGCTTCATGCGCAGCGGGATCGCTCAGCGTTTCCTGCCCCAGCAGCAGTGCCAGGCCAGCGGCACTGTCACCCAGCGTGCCGGTCACATAGATCCAGTCACCGATGCGTGCGCCGGAACGGCGCAGCGCTCGGCCCTGCGGTACCAGGCCGTGAATGCCCAGCGTCATGCTGAGTGGGCCGCGCGTTGTATCGCCGCCAATCAGCTGCATATCGTAATAGTCGAGCAGCTCAAACAGGCTGTCGCTGAAGCTTTCCAGCCAGCTTTCATCCACATCCGGCAGCGTCAGTGCGAGGGTCAGCCAGGCCGGATCGGCCCCCATTGCAGCGAGATCGCTAAGATTAACCGCCAGCGCTTTATAACCGAGGTCGGCAGGATGAACATCGGCAAGAAAATGGATACCAGCTACCAGCGTATCGGTACTGATCGCCAGAGACTGTTTTTCAGGTACGCTCAGCAAGGCGCAGTCGTCGCCAATACCTTTTTCGACATCGCGACGGGAGCTTGTTACACGATCAAAGTAACGTGCTATCAGTTCAAATTCGCCACAAGCCATAATGCATTCCGGAAGTCAAAAAGAAGAGGCCGGATTATCGGCCTCTGAGAGATTATTTGCGGTTTGGACGGATCTGCGGAGCGGCTTTATCCAGCACGCCATTGACAAACTTATGACTGTCTTCAGCACCGAACACTTTCGCCAGCTCGATCCCTTCATTAATGGCCACTTTATAGGGAACATCTGAACGCTTGCTCAGTTCAAACAGAGAAATACGCAGGATCGCCTTTTCAACCTGTCCCAGCTCTTCCAGCTGGCGTGACAGATAGGGTTTCATCAGGCCGTCGAGGTATGCACTGTTAGTTGCAACGCCGCCGACCAGCTCACGGAAATAATTGATATCGACGTCTTTAACGTCCTGTTCCGCCAGAAACTGGTATTCGACATCAGCGATGTCGTTTTTGGAGATCTGCCACGAATAAAGTGCCTGGACAGCACATTCACGGGCGCGGCGACGAGCAGCAGGTTTCACGAAATTCCCCTTAAATCAGGCTTTAATGGCTTTTAATACGTTAATCATTTCCAGTGCGGTCAGTGCTGCTTCAGCACCTTTATTACCCGCTTTGGTTCCGGCACGTTCGATGGCCTGCTCGATGTTTTCAGTCGTCAGCACGCCAAAGGCAACCGGGATATCGCTATTCATAGCAACGCTGGCCAGGCCAGAACTGGCCTCACCTGCCACATATTCGAAATGCGCGGTGCCGCCACGAATAACCGTACCCAGCGCCACAACGGCATCGTGCTTGCCGGCTTTAGCCAGTGCGCGAGCGGTTATAGGCAGCTCATAGGCACCCGGCACCCAGACCACGGTGATGTTTTCATCTTTCACCTGGCCAATACGTTTCAGGGCATCAATCGCGCCGCTCAGCAGGCTGTCGTTGATAAAGTTGTTGAAACGCGCAATAACCAGGGCCACGCGTGCATCAGGAATAGCAACAGCAGCTTCAATAACGTTCATAATCTTCCTTTCAGGGTTCTGTTTGGCCCCGCAGGGGGGCGGATTCTATCACACTCTTTGTCCGTCTGCTTGCTTTTGCGCAAACGGAAACGCAGTCAAAATCATCTTGCCCACAGCGGAGCACAGGCTTAACGGTACCGTGGCGTAAGCGTCAGGCGAACATCCGGACCCACCTGGCGAACGTCGCTGAAGATAAATGCCGGCGCATCGGCTAAACGCTCCAGACCGGGAAGGTGACACAGCCCTTTGCCCGCGTCACCCAGCAGCTTCGGTGCCAGGTAGACGATCAGCTCATCGACCACGCCTGCCTGTAACAACGCTCCGGCAAGCTGCGCCCCGGATTCCACCCAGACGCTGTTGATCTGTTTTTTCCCCAGCAGCATAAACATTGATACCAGATCGAGTCGGTTATTGTGGCGCGGTACGCTGAACTGCGTCACATTTTCCGGCCACGATTGCGCATCAATTTCGTGGCGTGCCAGCCAGGTTTCCCCGGATTGTGCAATAAGCCGATGCTGCGGCGTGACGCGATTCTGGCTGTCTACAATAATTCTTACTGGCTGGCGCAGCTCCTCTGCGGAATAGTGTGAACGGGTGCTGGCATCCAGCTCATCGTAACGTACCGTCAGCGAAGGGTTGTCGGCCAGCACGGTAGCAGCGCTGCTGAGAATGGCAGAGCTCTGCGCCCGCATTCGCTGCACATCGCGCCGTGCTTCAGGTGAGGTAATCCACTGGCTTTCACCACTGGCCATTGCCGTCCGGCCATCCAGCGAGGCGCCCAGTTTTAACTGCACCCAGGGGAATCCGGTGCGCATCCGTTTCAGGAACCCGCGGTTCAGCGCCTCCGCTTCCTGCATCATTAAACCATGACTCACCTCTACACCCGCCTGCTGCAGACGATAAAGCCCGCGACCTGCCACTTCCGGATTAGGGTCCTGCATCGCGGCAACAACCCGGCTGATGCCCGCAGCAGTCAGTGCATCACAGCAGGGAGGCGTTCGGCCATAATGGCTGCACGGTTCGAGGGTGACATAGGCGGTAGCCCCACGGGCCTTATCGCCCGCCATTCGCAGCGCATGCACTTCTGCATGCGGTTCACCAGCACGGCGATGATAGCCCTCACCTACAATTTCACCCTCACGCACAATCACGCAGCCCACATTGGGATTTGGCGTGGTGGTAAAGCAGCCGAGGCGCGCCAGCTCAAGCGCACGCGCCATATAGAATTCATCACGCATCGCATCAATCCTGTAAGCGGGCGATCTCCTCGCCAAATTCCCGAATATCTTCAAAGCTGCGATAGACCGAGGCAAAGCGGATATAAGCCACTTTATCCAGCTTTTTCAGCTCGTCCATCACCAGATTACCAATCATCTTACTGGCCACTTCACGCTCGCCGGTGGCGCGCAGCTGGCTTTTAATATGGCTGAGTGCGGTCTCCACCGCGTCGGAGTTAACCGGGCGTTTCTCCAGCGCTTTCATCAGGCCGCTGCGCAGTTTGTCTTCATTAAACGGTTCACGCACATCATTACTCTTCACTACGCGTGGCATCACCAGCTCGGCGACTTCGAAAGTAGTAAAGCGTTCATGACACACCAGACACTGGCGACGGCGGCGCACCGAAGTCCCTTCTCCCACAAGACGGGAGTCGATCACTTTTGTATCCACGGCGGAACAGAATGGGCAATACATGATGCGTCCTGATAATCCTTGAAAGAGACGTTTAGTGTAACGCGAACCAGGCCAGCTGCCAAAGCGACGCCGCGCAAAACTGCATGACTTTATGCGAGCCGCTGCTCAAAAGACAGCTTTACCGGGCAGGCTATTCAGACCGCTTTGCTCTAAGATAAAAGCAAATGTTTATCAGAAGGAAACGAACAATGACAACGGCTTATCTGAAACTGTCACTGCTGGCTTCGCTGCTGACGCTGGCTGGCTGTTCCAGCACACCGTCACAGCCCAAAATCAGCGAACTGCATAATACAGTGGGCAAGCTGAACAAGGAAATGCGCCAGCTCACCCGCCAGGCGAGTGCACTGGAGCAGCAGGGGCATCTTAATGGCGGTAGCGCTCAGGGAGCCTGGCTGCTGCCTCAGGCGAATACCGGGGTGATCCTGAAAAGCCAGGTGGGAGACCTCAAGCTCTCATTGAGCCACCTTCAGACTGAAGCCAATGGTACTCGTGCCTCTCTGAATATCCATGCAATGGCCGATGCACCCCTGCCGTCCTTCAGTGCAGAGGTTGAGTGGGGTGAGCTCGATAGCGCCACCGGTAAACCAATAAGTATCAGTAGCCTGTCACAAAGAATTGAGGTTGTCAGCTCGCTGTTGCCGCGCAGTCAGGCCAGCGTACCGCTGCGGTTAAGTAATCTGCCACCGGAGCAGCTGGGCTATGTACGTATACATGATGTCGTGCCCACCCCCTCAGCAGCGACTGAAACCAGACCATAAAAAAAGGGCCACATAATGTGGCCCTCAGACTATGACGGTTCAGCGATTAAGGCAGGATCGAAGGCTGATCTGCACCCTCTTTTTCCACTTTCTGCTGGATCATATGCTCACGCTTCATCCCCAGTTTCAGCGCTAATGCTGAAGAGACATAAATCGACGAGATAGTACCAATGGTGATACCGATCAGCATGGTCAGAGAGAAGCCTTTTAACAGCTCACCGCCGAAGATGAACAGGATCAGGACCATCGCCAGCGTAGTTGCCGAGGTGATGATGGTACGGCTCAGCGTCTGCGTCAGGGAGACGTTGGTGATATCGTAAGACGAGCCGCGACGAATTTTGCGGAAGTTCTCACGAATACGGTCCGAGACCACGATCTTATCGTTCAGCGAGTAGCCGATTACCGACATCAGCGAGGCGATGATGGTCAGGTCGATCTCAACGCGGAACAGAGATAGCAGTCCCATGGTGATCACCACATCGTGCGCCAGCGCCAGCACGGTACCCAGCGCCAGTCGCCACTCGAAGCGGAAGCCGATATAGAACAGAATAGCAATCAGTGCGGAAAGCAGCGCCATGCCGCCTGCCGTCGCCAGATCGCTACCAACTGTTGGCCCCACGAACTCAATGCGCTTGACCGTCGCATGCTGCTGGGTGGTTTCATTAATGATTGCCAGCACCTTGCTGCCCAGTTCCTGGCCCGCGTTACCTTCGTTAGGTGACATACGGACCATCACATCACGGCTGCTGCCAAAGTTCTGCACCTGCGGCTCTGCGAACCCGGCTTTCACCAGGCTTTCGCGCATCACGTCCAGATCGGCCGGATTTTCCAGGTTAATTTCAATCACCGTACCACCGGTGAAATCAAGCCCCCAGTTAAAACCCCGAACCCCGATAATCGCTACCGAAATAATCAGCAGCAGACCAGAGATGATGAACGCCAGCGTATCCCAGCGCATAAAGTCGACGACTTTACGCCCGTGATTCATTTGTTCAACACTATGTTCCTGTGACACAACGCACTCCTCAGATAGACAACTTGTTGATGCGTTTGCCGCCGTACATCAGATTAACAATGGCACGGGTGCCGATAATCGCGGTAAACATGGACGTTGCCACACCAATCGCCGTGGTGATAGCAAACCCTTTAATCGAGCCGGTACCCACTGCGTACAGAATGATAACTTTGATCAGCGTGGTGACGTTGGCATCAACAATACTGGAGAACGCACCTTTATAGCCTTCATGGATTGCCTGCTGAACGGAACGTCCGTTGCGCAGCTCTTCCTTTATTCGCTCGTTGATCAGTACGTTCGCATCAACCGCAACCGCCAGCGTCAGTACGATACCGGCAATCCCCGGCATCGTCAGGGTGGCGCCAGGCAGCAGGGACATAATACCGACAATCAGCACCAGGTTGGCCAACAGCGCACTGGTCGCCACCAGGCCGAGTTTCTTGTACCACAGCACCATAAACAAAATTGAGGCGATAAGGCCCCACAGGCAGGCTTCCAGACCCTGAGTAATGTTCTGCGCACCCATTGTTGGGCCGATGGTGCGTTCTTCAACGATCTGGATTGGCGCAATCAACGCACCGGCACGCAGCAGCAGCGACAGCTGGCGCGCTTCGTTCGGATTGCTGATGCCGGTAATACGGAAGCTGTTACCCAGACGAGACTGGATGTTCGCAACGTTGATCACCTCTTCCTGCTTCACCAGAATCGAACGGCCGTTGGCATCTTTTTTCCCGCTGTCTTTATATTCAACAAACAGGGTAGCCATCGGCTTACCGATATTATCTTTCGTGAAGTTAGACATGATGTTACCGCCAGCACTGTCCAGGGAAATATTAACCTGTGGCTGGTTGTATTCATCCATGCTTGAAGTGGAGTCGGTAATGTGGTCACCGGTCAGGATGACCCGCTTGTACAGCACAACCGGCTGACCATCGCGAGTATCCTTCACTTCCGAGTCGCCCGGAACGCGGCCGTTTGCGGCAGCAGTTGCATCGACACTGGTATTCACCAGACGGAATTCCAGCGTTGCCGTTGCACCGAGGATCTCTTTCGCACGCGCGGTATCCTGGATACCCGGCAGCTCAACCACGATGCGATCGGCGCCCTGACGCTGTACCAGAGGTTCAGCAACGCCCAGTTGGTTTACACGGTTGCGCAGAATATTGATGTTCTGCTGCACCGCATACTCACGGGCTTCACGCAGACGTTCGTCGCTCATCACCGCGCTCAGCGCATTGTTGCCGACTTTACCAATGACCATATCGCGGTAACGGCTGGTCAGGTAGCTGACTGCCTGATTACGCGTATCCGCATCACGGAAACGAATTTCCATGCCGTAGTTATCGGTTTTGCGAATGTTGACGTAGGGAATATTTTTATCACGCAGATCGCTACGCAGGTTATCGATATTCTGCTCCTGGAGTTTACCCAGTGCGGTATCCATATCGACTTCCATCAGGAAGTGAACGCCGCCGCGCAGATCGAGGCCGAGTTTCATCGGCTCTCCGCCCAGCATGGTTAACCAGGTTGGTGTAGCCGGCGCAAGGTTGAGCGCCACAATGTAATTCTCGCCAAGGACTTTCATAATCGCTTCACGCGCGCGCAGCTGCACGTCGGTATTAGCGAAACGGGCCATAATGGCGCCATTTTCCAGGGCAATCGACTTACTCTGGATATTATCTTCTTTTAATGCATTTTGGATCTGAACCAGCGTTTGCTCACTGGCGGCGCTTCCGCGCGCGCCAGTGATCTGAACAGCCGGATCCTCACCATAAAGGTTAGGCAGTGCATACAGCAGGCCGACGAGTAGTACGACGACCAGCATGATGTACTTCCATAAAGGATAACGGTTTAACACGGCAGTTCCCTTAGGGACATCAATAATTACAGCGCCTTCATCGAACCTTTCGGCAGAACGGCAGCTACGAAGTCACGTTTGACTACCACTTCGGTGGTTTCGTTCAACGCGATAGCGACATAACCGGTTTCCGCTACTTTCGTAACGCGACCAACCAGGCCGCCGGTGGTCAGCACTTCATCACCTTTAGAGATAGAGTCCATCAGTTTTTTGTGCTCTTTCGCACGTTTTTGCTGAGGGCGCAGGATCATGAAATAGAAAATCAGACCAAATACCACCAGCATAATCACCAGAGAGTAAGGACTTCCCTGTGATGGTGCTGCAGCTGCCACGGCATCAGAAATGAACAAGCTCATTAAAATTCCCTCATTGTTTAATTATCAGACGGTAATGGCGGAACCGCCGTCCCCGTCCGTTGGTAAAATTCAGTCACGAAGTGCTCTAATTTACCTTCTTCAATAGCCTTGCGTAAACCCGCCATCAGGCGCTGGTAATAACGCAGATTATGAATGGTATTCAGGCGCGCTCCTAAAATCTCATTACAGCGATCGAGATGGTACAAATAGGCACGGCTGTAATTGCGACAGGTGTAGCAATCACACTCGGCATCAAGCGGAGACGTGTCATCTTTATACTTCGCGTTACGGATTTTCACCACGCCATCGGTGACGAACAGATGTCCGTTACGCGCATTGCGGGTTGGCATCACGCAGTCGAACATATCGATACCACGACGGACGCCTTCAACCAGATCCTGGGGCTTACCGACGCCCATTAAATAGCGTGGTTTATCTTCAGGAAGCTGCGGACAGACATGCTCCAGAATACGATGCATATCTTCTTTAGGCTCGCCCACCGCCAGGCCGCCCACAGCGTACCCATCAAAGCCGATATTCACCAGCCCTTTAACCGAGACATCACGTAAATCTTCGTAAACGCCGCCCTGAATAATGCCGAACAGTGCGTTTTTATTACCAAGTGAATCAAAGCGATCGCGGCTACGCTGCGCCCAGCGCAGGGACATTTCCATTGAACGTTTGGCATAATCCCAGTCGGCTGGATAAGGCGTACACTCATCGAAAATCATGACGATATCAGAACCGAGATCGTACTGAATTTCCATCGATTTTTCTGGATCGAGGAAGATCGCATCACCGTTAATCGGGTTACGGAAATGGACACCTTTCTCGGTGATCTTACGAATATCACCCAGACTGAAGACCTGGAAGCCACCGGAGTCGGTCAGAATTGGCCCTTTCCACTGCATAAAATCATGCAGAT
Organism: uncultured Erwinia sp.; assembly: GCA_913775305.1. Lineage (GTDB taxonomy): Bacteria > Pseudomonadota > Gammaproteobacteria > Enterobacterales > Enterobacteriaceae > Erwinia. Next base: position 29,705 of record CAJYIY010000126.1, read on the forward strand.
CGCCGTGCAGCTTCATGATTTCCTGGCCAGGACGCAGCCATAAATGGAAGGTGTTGCCCAGAATAATCTGCGCACCGGTATCCTGCACTTCTTCCGGCGTCATGCCTTTTACCGTGCCGTAGGTACCCACAGGCATAAATGCCGGGGTTTCCACCACGCCACGGTCAAAGACCAGACGACCGCGACGGGCGCGGCCGTCGGTTGTATCTAATTCAAACTTCACGTTGCCTCCACCGGAGAAACAGTCCGATGCTGATGGTGATAAAAGGGACAGCGGATGCCGCCCTTAACAATAATCAGGCCTGGCCCGGGATCTCGTGGCAGGCCTGCGAATTACGGGTAATGAACATGGCATCCCCGTAGCTGAAGAAACGGTATTCCTGCGCGACCGCCTGCTGATAGGCGTGCAGGGTATTTTTATAACCGGCAAAGGCAGAGACCAGCATAATCAGCGTGGACTCCGGCAGGTGGAAATTGGTCACCAGCGCGTCAATAACCTGGTAGCGATAGCCAGGATAAATAAAGATTTTTGTATCGCCGAAGAATGGCGCAATCAGCGCATCATCAGCGGCCTGCGCCGCGCTTTCCAGCGATCGCACGGATGTCGTGCCCACGGCAATAACCCGATTGCCGCGTGCCCTGCAGGCCAGCACCGCATCCACCACATCCTGCGGCACTTCCGCATATTCGGCGTGCATAATGTGATCTTCGATGCTGTCCACCCGCACCGGCTGGAAAGTCCCCGCGCCAACGTGCAGCGTAACAAATGCGGTTTCTACGCCCTTCTCGCGTAACGCAGCCAGCAGGGGTTCATCAAAGTGCAGACCGGCCGTCGGTGCCGCAACGGCGCCCGGTTTCTGGCTGTAAACCGTCTGATAAAGTTCGCGATCTACGTCTTCATCCGGCCGATCGATATAAGGCGGCAACGGCATATGGCCAATGTCGTTCAGAATATCCAGCACCGCCCGCGCATCGTTAAATTCAATTTCAAACAGCGTGTCATGACGCGCGGTCATGGTTGCCTGAACGCTTTCATCTTCACCCAGCAACAGCGCACTGCCTGGTTTTGGCGCCTTGGAAGAACGAACGTGAGCCAGAACGCGCTTATCATCCAGCATGCGCTCAATCAGCACTTCAATTTTCCCGCCGCTGGCTTTACGGCCAAAAATGCGTGCAGGAATAACCCGCGTATTGTTAAACACCAGCAGGTCACCGGGATTAAGTTTGTCCAGTAGGTCGGTGAACACCCCGTGCGTCAGCGTGCCATCCTCACCGTTTAACGACAGCAGGCGGCACCCGCTGCGCTGGGCCTGCGGATAGTGGGCAATCAAAGATTCTGGTAACTCAAAAGAAAAATCGGCAACGCGCATGGTCATTCACATTCAGGGAAATCAGGGCGCATATTCTAGCTGAAAAACGGCAACTACTAAACCTGCCCTTGATTTTTACTGCGGTCCTTGCGTAGCGGTTCGTAAAAATAAGATATAGTAGCGGCATGAACTATCTTGCTCACCTCCACCTGGCAACGCTGGCCAACAGTTCGCTACTGGGTAATTTGATGGCCGATTACGTTCGCGGCAATCCGCAACAGCAATTTCCTGTCGATATTGCAGAAGGTGTTGCCCTGCACCGACGTATTGATGCGCTGACCGATTCGCTGCCCGAAGTGCGGATGGCGAGGCAGTTGTTTCGACCCGAAACGAAGCGCGTTGCGCCGATTACCCTGGACGTTATCTGGGACCATTTCCTGTCATATCACTGGGCTAAACTGGTGCCGGAAATTTCTTTGCCAGCTTTTTTGTCTCAGGTGAAAAGTGTGATCGAACCCCAATTGCCGGGTACGCCGGAGGGGTTTCAAACCCTTAATCATTACTTATGGCGCGACCGCTGGATGGAGCGTTATGCCGCCGCACCCTACTTGCAAAATGTGCTGCGCGGAATGGCCAGTCGTCGCCCTCGCCTGGCGGCACTGAGCGAGAGCTATCATGATTTTCAAGAAAATTATCAGCAACTTGAAAGTTTTTTTTGGCAGCTGTATCCGGCGATGATGGATCGTGCCATTCGAAAAACGCTGTGAAACAGGCCCAAACGACTTACCGGTTGCCCTTTTCAGTAAAAAGGTTATCGTATAATACAGTTTCTGTTTTAACCGTCTTTTGATAGATGTAACCTATCTGAATAATCGGCGTATTACGCTGGCTAGCGGCAGGATGTAAACCGTATAATTTTTGCATCTTGTCACCTTAATCCAACTTACTTTTACAGGAGTGAATATGGTCCTGGTAACTCGTCCAGCCCCTGATTTTACCGCCGCAGCCGTACTGGGCAACGGTGAGATCGTAGAAAACTTCAACTTTAAAAAACACACCGCTGGTAAAGCCACCGTTGTGTTCTTTTGGCCAATGGACTTCACCTTCGTATGTCCTTCTGAGCTGATCGCTTTCGACAAGCGTTATGCTGAGTTCCAGAAGCGCGGCGTTGAAGTCGTGGGTGTTTCCTTCGACTCAGAGTTCGTCCACAACGCGTGGCGCAAAACTCCGGTAGATAAAGGCGGCATCGGTGAAGTTCAGTACGCCATGGTTGCTGACATCAAACGTGAAATCCAGAAAGCCTACGGTATCGAGCATCCGGATGCGGGCGTTGCCCTGCGCGGTTCTTTCCTGATCGACAAAGCCGGTGTAGTTCGTCACCAGGTGGTAAACGATCTGCCGCTGGGCCGTAACGTAGATGAAATGCTGCGTATGGTTGACGCGCTGCAGTTCCACGAAGAGCACGGCGAAGTGTGCCCGGCTCAGTGGGAAAAAGGTAAAGAAGGTATGGGCGCATCGCCAGAAGGTGTTGCGAAATACCTGTCCGAAAACGCTGCTAAGCTGTAAGTTAAGCGTCAAAAAAACTCGCTTCGGCGAGTTTTTTATTAGCGTTCAGTGGCGTGCTTGCGCTGTCCACTGCAAAAAGCCGCCATCCCTTCGGATGGCGGCTTTTTTAATGCCATGCCTGCACCGGGTAAAAGGGCTTATCGACCACGCTTCACCCACTGCCAGGCCACCAGCAGCAGCAAAATCCACGCAAACCCTACGTACAGAGAAACGCGCGTATCCGGGAAGTAGCCGATCAGACCGATAATGAATGCCAGGAACAGAATACCCGCCATGGCGGTATAAGGCCCACCGGGCAGCGCAAAAGTCAGTTCTTTCTTCTGCGCGGCGCTCAGCGTACGACGAAAGCCAATCTGAGAGAACAGGATCATAATCCACACCCAGACGGTCGCAAAAGTCGCCAGCGAAGCAATAACCAGGAAGACTTTCTCAGGCATCAGGTAGTTCAGATAGACCGCCAGCAGCATGGCGACCATCATAGCCATCACCGTCACCCACGGCACGCCCTTGCGGGAGACATTTGAGAAGGCCTTCGGTGCGTGCCCCTGCTCTGCCATACCGTGCAGCATCCGCCCAACGCCGAAGACGTCACTGTTGATGGCAGACAGCGACGCGGTGACCACCACAAAGTTGAGAATGGCGGCTGCGGCCGCAATCCCCATATGCTGGAAGGTCAGCACAAACGGACTGCCGTTGGTCCCCACCTGGTTCCACGGATAAATCGACATAATGACAAACAGCGTACCGACGTAGAACACCAGAATACGCATCGGCACGGTGTTAATCGCCCGCGGAATCGACGTTTTCGGATCTTTCGCCTCACCGGCGGTAATACCTATAATCTCAATCCCGCCATAGGCAAACATCACCACCTGCAGCGACAGCATGGTGCCAATCCAGCCGTTCGGGAAGAATCCGCCGTTGGTCCACAGATTACTGATACCGGTTGGCTGACCGCCGTTACCCAGCCCCCAGATAATAATTCCGATACCGACCACAATCATGATGATAATGGTGGCGACTTTGAACAGCGACAGCCAGAATTCCACCTCACCAAACACTTTTACCGTAGCGAGATTAATGGCACCGATGATCATCACTACGCTGAGCACCCAGATCCAGTGCGGCACATCCGGGAACCAGAAGCCCATATAGATACCGAAAGCGGTCACATCAGCGATGGCGACAATCAGGATTTCAAAGCAGTAGGTCCAGCCGGTTATAAATCCGGCCAGCGGCCCCAGATAGTCCTGCGCATAGCGCGAGAAGGAGCTGGCCTGTGGATTGTTGACCGACATTTCACCCAGCGCACGCATAATGATGTACGCCACCGCACCGCCGATCAGATAGGCCAGAATAACGCTGGGACCAGCCATCTTAATAGCATCAGCCGAGCCGTAAAACAGCCCGGTACCAATTGCCGAGCCCAGGGCCATAAAACGAATATGGCGGGTACTCAATCCCTTCTTCAATGTCGAACTTGTCATCTATATACCTGTCGACCCCTTACCTGATGAGGTAAGGGGAAGTTTTACAACGCTTATTGCTGATGCGCGGTAGTCGACTGGTGGCCTGACACGCGATCGTATACGGCTACCAGTACCAGCATCATCAGTGAAGGTGGCAACCATGCCAGTCCCTGATCCGCCAGCGGCAGATTCTGGGCAACCCCAGGCAGCAATGCCTTAAATTCCGTGGTTTTGATAGCGTCAATAATACCGAAAACCAGGCTCACTAACATAGGTAAAACGATGATTCGACTGCTTTTATGCCACCACTTCAGGGTGAAACTCAGCAACACCAGCACAATACACGGCGGATAAATCGCCGTCAGAACCGGTATAGAGAACTGGATCAGATGGCTCAAACCGAGGTTAGAAACCACCATCGAGAACAGACCAAGGATAAATACCAGCTGGCGATAGGTTAATGGCAGCAGGCCTTCGAAGAATTCGGCACAGGCGCAGGTCAGACCCACCGCGGTGACGATACAGGCAACGAAAATCAGTACGGCCAGGAAAATACTGCCCATACCACCGAAGGTGTGCTGCACATAGGCATGCAGAATCGCCGCGCCGTTGGCTTGCTGATCGACAATCGATGCACTGTCTGAACCCAGTTTGAACAGGCTGAGGTAAACCAGCGTCAGGCCGACACCGGCTATCAGACCGGCAATCACCGTATAGCGGGTCAGCAGTTTCGCGCTGTCGATACCGCGTGAACGTGCGGCGTTGACGATAACAATACCGAATACCAGCGCACCCAGGGTGTCCATGGTCAGATAGCCATTAACAAAACCGCTGGAGAATGCGGCACGCTGATAGTCATGGGTTGCCGGTGCAAGACTGCCAGCAGGCCACAGCAGCGCCGCCAGACCCAGCACGGTCAGCGCAACGATTTTCAGCGGTGCCAGCACGTGGCCAACGGTGTCCAGCAGCTTGCCGGGATACAGCGAAATGCCAATCACCAGCGCGAAATAGATCAGGCTGTACACCAGCAGCGGCAGGTCACCATCGCCGGTCAGCGGAGCGATACCCACCTCAAAGGAGACGGTCGCGGTACGTGGAGTGGCGAACAAAGGCCCGACGGCAAGGTAACAGACGGTCGCCAGCACCACGCCTGCCGCTTTACCGATTGGCGAGCTGAGGGCATCAATACCGCCACCGACGCGCGCCAGCGCAATCACGGTGATCACCGGTAGACCCACGGCGGTAATCAGGAAGCCAACGGCGGCAGTCCAGACAAATTCGCCAGACTGAATACCGACCATCGGCGGGAAAATAATGTTCCCGGCGCCTACGAACAGGGCAAAAGTCATAAAGCCCAGCGCCAGAATATCTTTTGGAGTTAAACGATGCGTCATAAGGAACGGTGCTGCCTGTACTGGTGTTGAATCGTGATGTCAGATGTATCCCCCTGGCTCGCCCCGTAAACGTCGCAAAATCGAGACAATAAAGTATTAACCATCTTATGTGAGCCGAAGAGGCAGCGAATCAGAGCTGTTTATTTTCGATATGCAGGGGGATGATGGAAAAACGGGGGTAAGTAAAACGTTTATAGCGGAGAAAGGCAATACGGGATCTAAAAAGCAGTAGTATATAGTGCAAAAAAACAGAAAAGCAGTGTATATCATTAGTTAACAGGAATATCGCGTTACATGATTTGTATTTTTTTTATCCCGCTCGGCGTTAATTTCTGCATTTTTGTCTTATTTGATGCACAAAGGACGCGTGAATACGCGTCTTTTGCACAAAACACCAAAAGTGAAAGCGTTACCAGACGCGGTTAGCGATATCCACCACCAGACGCAGTTTGGCCCATTGCTGCTCTTCCGTCAGGCTGTTGCCCTCTTCTGTCGAGGCGAAACCGCATTGCGGGCTGAGGCCGATCTGATCCAGACTGAGGTACTGCGTTGCTTCCTTAATCCGCTGTTCCACCGCTGCCGCCTCTTCCAGCTCGCCGGTTTTGGTGGTAATCAGGCCAAGTACCACCTGCTGACTGCCCGGTTTGATAAAACGCAGCGGTTCAAACCCGCCGGAGCGCTCGTTGTCATATTCCAGGAAGAAGACATCAACATTCACGCCGCCAAACAGGATCTCTGCCACCGGCTCATAGCCGCCTTCTGAAATCCAGGTTGAGCGGAAGTTTCCGCGGCATACATGCAGCCCGACAATCAGATCGTCCGGCTTGCCTGCCAGCGCCTTATTCAGCACGCGGGCATAGGTCTGCGCCAGCTCTTCCGGGCTGTCGCCACGCTCACGGATTTGACGCCTCTGGTCATCGGAGCACAGGTAGGCCCAGACGGTATCATCCAGTTGCAGATAGCGGCAACCGGCATCGTAGAACGCTTTAATCGCATCTTTGTAGGTCTGCGCCAAATCGTCAAAGTAATCTTTCAGATCGGGATACACGGAGGCATCGATGACGTGACGGCCGCCACGGAAGTGCAGCACGCTGGGGCTGGGCAGGGTCATTTTCGCCACGGCATCGCCGCTGATGCTCTGCAGAAAGCGGAAATCCTCCAGCATCGGGTGATCGCTGAAACCCAGCTTCCCGGTCACTTTCACACCGCGTGCTTTGGTCTGAATGCCGTTAAACTGAATGCCCTGCCCGGCTTCATAGCGCTCCACGCCGTCCAGACCGTCAAAGAAATCAAAGTGCCACCAGGCGCGGCGAAATTCACCGTCGGTCACCACTTGCAGGCCCGCTTCACGCTGCAGTTCTACCACCTTACGGATTTCAGCGTCTTCGATGCGGCGCAGGGCGGCGGCGTCAATGTCGCCCGCTTCAAACTGTTTACGCGCCTGCCTGATGGCATGCGGACGCAGAAAGCTGCCAACCACTTCGGCGCGATAATGTGTTGATGCTGTCATCGTCGATTCCTCCTTGTTTGCCATCCGACACATCCTTCAGGTCGGATGCTCATTATACGTCATTTACAGGCGTCTGGATGTCTGTAAGTCTGATGACAAGCCTGTCATGAGAAGCCTGCCGGGGCAAACGAGGAAAATTCATCGCAGTTGAAAAAAACTCATCTTACTGATGAAGGGTCTGATAAGAGGCGTGACAGCCAGCGGATCACGGCGTCAGCAGGCTCAGGGCGCGGTCGCGCTGCTGCGGTGAAAGCGGCAGATAGCCGGCCTGAGTGACCAGCGTCTGTCCTTCCGGCGACAGCGCCAGGCGCAGGAACGCCGCCGTCAGCGGCTCCAGCGGCTTACCGGGTGCTTTATTGACGTAAATATAGAGCGGACGGGCATAAGGGTAGAGGCCGCTGCGAACATTTTCCGGCGTCGGAGCGACCCAGTCGTTGCCGCTGCGGGCGACCGGTACGGTTTTCACGCCGCTAATATGAAATCCCGCACTGGCATAGCCAATACTGCCGAGCGTGCCGGCCACCGCCTGCACCACCGCCGCCGAACCGGGATATTCACCAACATCTTTGCGGAAATCACCGTTGCACAGCGCCTGCTGCTTGAAAAAACCCCAGGTGCCGGAGGCAGAGTTACGGCCAAGCCGCTGTATACCGCGATCGGCCCAGCCCGGCTGCGTCAGCTGTAAATCGCCCCAGGTCACCGGCACGTTTCTTGCGCCGCAGCGGCGAGTGATCGAAAACAGGGCGTCGAGCTGCTGCACATTCAGCCCGGGCAGCGGATTATCCTGATTCACCACCACCACCAGCGCATCCATCGCCACCGGCACCGCCAGCGGTGCATAGCCATAACTGTCCTCAAACAGCTGTCGCTCCGTGGCCTGCATCGGACGGCTCATCGCGCCAAGCTGCGCGGCACCGGCCGCCAGCGCGGTGGGTGCCGTGGACGATCCCGCCGCCTGAATCTGAACGTTGATCCCCGGATACTGACGGTTAAAACTCTCCCCCCACAGCGCCATCAAATTGCCTAAGGTATCCGAACCGACACTGGATAAATTACCCGCCAGCATCGCCTCGCGGGCCGGGGCAACAGTGGTCAACAGCAGCAGCGCCAGCGCCATCAGCTTTTTCATAGCAACAAATCCGTCAGATTAGCGAACCGCATTCTCCACCCGTTCGGCGCTGACAATCAACCTTGGCGGCAGTTGGAAGCTGAAACAGGTTTCTTTATCAGGCTCGCTGGTGATATCCAGTCGGGCATTATGGTGGCTCAGCGCGTGCTTAACAATCGCCAGCCCCAGCCCGCTGCCGCCGGTCTGGCGGGAACGCGCCTTGTCCACCCGATAGAATCGCTCCGTCAGGCGCGGAATATGCTCGGCGGCAATGCCCGGTCCATTATCCCGCACCCTGAACTGCGCGCCGTGGCTGTTGCGCAGCCAGCTGATGTCAATACGCGTTCCGTCCGGCGTATGGTTGACTGCGTTGTACACCAGATTAGAAATTGCGCTGTGCAGTTGTTCATCATTACCGTATACGTGCAGATGCGGATCGGTATGGAAATGAATCTCATGGCGACCGCTACTGAGCGTTTCCGCCTCGCGCTGCAGGATACGCAGCATTCTCGGGACATCCACTTTCTCCTGCAGATCGAGCGCCGGTGCCGCTTCAATACGCGACAGCGTCAGCAGTTGCTTCACCAGGCTGTCCATACGTCGGGTTTGCTGCTGCATGGTGTGCAACGCCTTGTCGCGAACCGCGCCCTCCAGCCCGGAATCATTCATCATCTCCAGATAGCCCTGCAGCACGGTTAGGGGCGTTCGTAATTCATGGCTGACATTGGCAAAAAAGTTGCGACGCGCGCCCTCCAGCTGGTGCATCTGGGTAACGTCCCTGGCCACCATCAGCCACTGTCCTTCACTGTAGGGCATCACGCGGAACTCAATATGACGATGGTTATTCAGCACCAGCGTCAGCGGGCGGCTGAAGTCGCGCTGGCGAAGGTAGCGGGTAAATTCAGGATAGCGTAACAGGTTAAGGATATTCTGGCCGTTATCCTCCGGCCAGCGCAGCGCCAGCATCTGCTGGGCCAGACCGTTACACCAGAAAATCGTTCCCTCTTCGGTGGTCAGCACTACGGCATCCGGCAGCGATTCAGCACCGCTTCGAAAACGTTTGATCAGATGGCCCAACTCACGTCGGCGACGGCGGTTGCGCGCCTGCATCTGATAAAGCCCGTAAAACAGTGGTTCCCAGCTGCCCCGCCCGCTTGGCGGGGTCATGCTGCGATCGACCCACAGCCAGTGGGAAAGACGAAGAAGGTTATTGAAGTGGAAACCCAGCACACAGAGTACTGAGACTAACAGCAGCCAGGGCAGATACCCAATCAGTAGCCCGAGCAGAAGCGCGGGCAGGCTGGCGAGCAGCAGCTCCAGAAATAATCTCTTCCAGGAGAGGCGTTCCAACACGGTTCAGACTCCAGTGCGAACGATCAGTAGCGTGAAGAGAAACGATAACCTGTTCCACGAACGGTTTGTACCATACGATCGTGCCCGGTCAGTTCCAGCGCTTTACGCAGGCGGCGAATATGCACGTCAACGGTACGGTCTTCGACGTAAACGTTAGTTCCCCAGACGTGGTTTAGCAACTGTTCGCGGCTGTAAACCCGCTCCGGGTGAGTCATAAAGAAGTGCAGCAGCTTATATTCCGTCGGCCCCATTTCAAGCGGCTGGGTATCCGACATGACGCGATGAGAGGACGGGTCCAGGCTCAGCCCCTGCATCTCAATCACCTCTTCCACCGCCATTGGCGAAATACGGCGCATCACGGCTTTGATACGTGCCATCAGCTCCTTCGGAGAGAAGGGTTTGGTAATATAGTCATCGGCCCCCACTTCCAGGCCACGCACCCGATCCTCTTCCTCACCGCGCGCCGTCAACATCATGACCGGAATATCGCGGGTCATCGCTTCGCGCTTCAGATGCTTGATAAACTGAATGCCGGAACCGCCCGGTAACATCCAGTCCAGCAGAATCAAATCAGGCCAGGGTTCAATCAGCAGGCTGACCGCACTGTCGTAGTCCTCTGCTTCAATGGGTTGATAGTCGTTTTGCTCAAGAACGAAACACAACATCTCGCGGATTGGGGCTTCATCTTCAACTACCAAAATACGCTTAGCCATTATTGCTCCTGCTGATGTGACAGACTGTCACGGGGGATATGCGGCGTCATTATGCGTCAGTTTTATGACACTTTTATGAAAAAAACACCCCCGGAATCGGGAGCATAGTGAAAAATAATGCGCATGATTTCAACCCGACCTCAGGCATTCATTTGCCCCGTTAACAGCAACAGCGTTTATAATCCCCCGCAACTTCATCAGGCTATGCAGGAGTGACATGCGCATCATTCATACCGCCGACTGGCATCTCGGACAGTTTTTCTATACCAAAAGCCGATCGTCTGAACATCAGGCTTTTCTCGACTGGCTGCTGAATGAGGCGGAAGCGCAGCAGGCTGATGCGATTATTGTTGCCGGTGATATTTTTGACACCGGATCGCCGCCGAGTTATGCCCGTGAGCTTTACAACCGCTTTGTGGTGAATTTACAGCGGACCGGCTGCCAGCTGGTGGTGTTGGGCGGCAACCATGATTCGGTGGCGACGCTGAACGAATCACGAGAGCTGCTGGCCTGTCTGAACACCCGGGTGATCGCCGCCGCCAGCGGCGATATTCGCGACCAGGTACTGGTACTGAACACCCGTGACGGCCAGCCGGGGGCGATGCTCTGCGCTATCCCATTCCTGCGCCCGCGCGACATCATGCGCAGCCAGAGCGGTCAGTCGGGGCGCGACAAACAGCAAACCCTGCTGGAAGCAATCGCCGACCACTATCACCGCTGCTGGCACGAGGCGGTGGCACAGCGGGCCGACCTCAATCTGACGCTGCCGATCATCGCTACCGGACATCTGACAACTCTGGGCGTGACCAAAAGCGATGCGGTGCGCGATATCTATATCGGCACGCTGGATGCCTTCCCGGCGGATGCCTTCCCACCCGCTGACTATATTGCACTCGGTCATATTCACCGCGCGCAGCGCGTGGCCAGCAGCGAACATATTCGCTACAGCGGATCGCCCATCCCGTTGAGCTTTGATGAACTGGGGAAGGAAAAAAGCGTTTTCGTGGTGGATTTTGCCGGCGGTGCGCTGAGCCAGGTCACGCCGCTGCCGATCCCGCAATTCCAGCCCATGAGGATGATCAAAGGTTCGCTGGCGGAGATAGAAACCCAGCTGGCCGCGCTGGAGCCGGATCCGCAGGGAAAATTAATCTGGCTGGATATCGAAATCGTCACTGACGGCTGGCTCAGTGAACTTCAGCGCCGCATTCAGCAGCTGACTGAAGCGCTGCCGGTGGAGGTGGTACTGCTTCGCCGCAGCCGCGAGCAGCGTGAACGGGCGATCGTCCGGCAGAATAACGAAACCCTCAGCGAGCTTAGTGTTGAAGAGGTATTTGCCCGCCGTCTGGCGCTGGAGGAAGGTGAACCGGATCGGCTGGCCCGCGCCGAAGCCCTGTTTGCGCAAACGCTGGAAGCGATTCGCCATGAGGAGCAGCCGTGAAAATTTTGACCCTGCGTTTTAAGAACCTGAACTCGCTAAAGGGCGAATGGAAAATCGACTTCAGGGCAGAGCCCTTTGCCAGCAACGGGCTGTTTGCCATCACCGGCCCGACCGGTGCCGGTAAAACCACCCTGCTGGATGCTATCTGCCTTGCGCTGTATCACGAAACCCCGCGTCTGAAGAGCATTACCCAGTCGCAAAACGATCTGATGACCCGCGATACGGCAGAATGCCTGGCAGAGGTGGAGTTTGAGGTCAAAGGCGTGGCCTGGCGCGCCTTCTGGAGCCAGAACCGCGCCCGCGGTGCCGCTGATGGTAATCTTCAGGCTCCGCGCGTGGAGCTGGCGCGCTGCGCAGATAACCAGATTGTCGCCGATAAGGTGAAAGATAAACTGGAGATGATCGCCAGCCTCACCGGTCTGGACTTCGATCGCTTTACCAAATCCATGATGCTGTCGCAGGGACAGTTTGCCGCGTTTCTTAATGCCGATGCGAATAAGCGGGCCGAGCTGCTGGAGGAGCTGACCGGTACCGAGATCTACGGTCGCTTATCGGCACAGGTCTTTGAGCGCCACAAGCTGGCGAAAACCGAACTCGACGCCCTGCGCACTCAGGCATCGGGCGTGGATCTGCTCAGCGACGAGCAGCAGCAGGCATTCAATGACCGCCTGGCGCAACTGGTTGCAGATGAGCAGGTACTCACTTCTCAACTTGATCAGCAGCAGCAGCAGCTTCAGGACTGGCAGCAGCTGGAGCAGTTACAGCATGACCGGAATAACCTCGTACAGCAGCAGCAGCAGCTGACCGGACAGCTGCGACAGGCACAGGAAGCTCTGGCCAATGCCGCACAGCAACAGCAGCAGGCTCAGCAGGAGGAAGAGCAGCATCAGGCGCAGCAGCTGGCGCAGGAAACGCTGATCGCCGGACAGGTGATGCCGCTCGACCATCAGCTGGCTACGTTGAACGACCTGTTGAAACAGCTGGAGCAGGAGCGAAGTCAGTACCAACAGTCATACCAGTCGCGCCTGCATGAGCGGGCAAAAAACCAGCAAACCCGGCAGGATAAGCAGGCTGAACAGCAGCGGCTGGAGCAGTGGCGGGATGCTCATCCCCGCTTCGCGCACTACGGTGAGTCGCTGCCGCTGTGGCGAGAACGCTTCCAGCAGCAGCAAAAAAGTGAGCAGTCACTCTCTGCTCTGCGTCTGCGCGTTGAGCGACAGCAGCAGGAGTTGCACCAGTTGGATCACCGCCGCCAGCAGCTTGCTCAACAGGCGATCCCATTACAGCAACAGCTCACGGCACAGCAGCAGGAGCTGGAAAAAGCGCTACAGGTGCTGAAACCGTTGCAGCAGCAGTATTCTGCCGGGCACCTGCGCAGCGGGCTGGAACACTTTTCCCGTCAGCGCTCACAGCGCCAGCAACTTGCCACGCTGCAACCACAGTGGCAGCTGTCAGCCACCCGCCGCCGTCGGCTGCATCAGGACGGCCAGCTGCTGGCGCGTGAAATAGCACAAACAAGTGAGCAGTTACTTACGCTACGTGCCAGCTGGAAGGAGAAAAATCAGCATTTGCAGGATATTAAGGTGCGCCGGGATCTCGAGCAGCGCATCGCCAGCCTCGAAGCGCATCGCGCCCGCCTGGAGCCGGGTCATCCCTGCCCGCTTTGCGGTTCGACAGCGCATCCTGCCGTTGCAGAATATCAGGCGATCCAGCTGTCGGAAACGCAGCAGCGGTTGGCTGAATTAGAACGGCAGGAGCAGGAGTTAAAAGAGCGCGGCAGCGCCTGCGGCGCACAGCTTAAACAACAACAGCAGCAGCAGGAACGCCTGAAGCGGGATCGGCAGGAGGCCGACGAGCAGGCCGCTCAGCTGGAGCAGCAGTGGCAAAGCGCGGTTCAGGCACTGGCGCTGACCTTCAGCCCCGATGACGGCGAACAGGTAGCGGCCTGGCTGAAAGAACAGGATTTGCAGGAACAGCAGCAGCAGCAGCAGCTGAATGCCCTGGAACAGGCGGAACGTCACTGCCAGCAGCAAAAAGAACAGCTTAATCAGCAGCAGCAAACGGTTCAGTCTCTGCAACAGCAAACGCAGCTTCAGCAGCAGCAGTACGAAACCGCCAGTCGTCTGCTGGAAGAACAGCGCCAGCAGCTGGAGCAGGAAGAGCAGCAGGCAGCCCGTCAGCGCAGCGAGCTGGCTGACAGCCTGCTGCCGCTGGCTCTGACGCTGCCGGAGAACGGTGATTATCAGGGCTGGCTACAGCTGCGCGAACAGCACTGGCTGCAGTGGCAGCAGAACGCCGCCGCACTGGCACAGCTGATACCGGAGCTGGCCACCCTGAGCAGCCGTCAGCAGGCGCTGGACGAAGAGCTGGTGAAACAACAGGCACAGCTGGACGTGCAAAACCAGCGCATCAGCGATCGGCAGCAGGCACTGGCTCACTGCCAGCAGCAGCGGCAGCAGCTGTTTGGCGATCGCGTTATTGCCGATGTTCAGCAACAGCTGCGCGATCGGGCCGCCGGGTATGCGGCAGCGACTCGCCGCCATCAGCAGCACTGGCAGCAACAGCAGGATCGGGCCAACACCCTGGTCGGCCAGCTTCAGTCACTGGATGTCCAGTTGCTGGCGCTGGCGGCACGGCTAAAGGAGTGCGAGGAGAAGGTTGTCCATCAGCACGCAGGCGGCCCGGAGAGCAGCACCGTACGTGAATCGCTGGCCGCCAGCGTGGCGGATTTGAGTCGCCAGCTGCGTGAGAACGCCGGTTTGCAGGGACAGCTTCGCCAGCAGCTGCACGATGACGCCACGCGCCGCCAGCAGCGACAGTCCCTGCTGGCGCAGATCGCCGAGAACGAACAGCGGGTGGAGGACTGGAGCTATCTGAACCAGCTGATCGGTTCACGCGATGGCGATAAATTCCGCCGGTTTGCCCAAGGGCTGACGCTCGATCATCTGGTGTGGCTGGCCAATAACCAGCTCGACCGCCTGCACGGGCGCTATCTGCTACAGCGTAAAACGCAGGAGGCGCTGGAGCTTGAGGTGGTGGATACCTGGCAGGCGGATGCCCGCCGCGACACCCGAACGCTGTCCGGCGGCGAAAGCTTCCTGGTCAGCCTGGCACTGGCGCTGGCCCTCTCCGATCTCGTCAGCCATAAGACGCAAATTGAGTCGCTGTTCCTGGATGAGGGCTTCGGCACGCTGGATGCCGAGACGCTGGACAGCGCGCTGGATGCCCTGGACGCCCTGAATGCCAGCGGCAAAACCATCGGGGTAATCAGCCATGTTGAGGCGATGAAGGAGCGTATTCCGGTGCAGATTCGGGTCCGTAAGATCAACGGGCTTGGTTACAGCCGGCTGGATACACCGACCAGTCCTGACAGACAGCATCCGTAGCCCCTGCGCATATCGCGCTGGTGCCACGGAAGAAACGACAGCAGGCTCAGTTTTCAGGGCCCTTTTCCCACAGCCGCCGGGCATGGAGTGAAGCCGTGAGCCTGACTGCCATGCTGTTCGATTGTCGGTGTCGTCCTCGCTGAACTGGAGCTTACAGTGCCCAGAGCCAGGCCGCACCGCGAACGCCGCTGGAGTCGCCGTGAACGGCCTGGCGGATCGGCGTGTCGCACTCACCGCCAAACACCCAGTTTTTCACCAGCTGTGGCACGGTCTGATACAGCCTGTCGACGTTACTCATGCCCCCGCCCAGCACGATGACATCCGGGTCGAGAATATTCACCACCTGCGCCAGCGATTTAGCCAGCCGCAGCTCGTAGCGGCTCAGGGCCAACTCGGCCACCGGATCCTGCTGCTCCACCTGCTGAATAATCTCCACACCGCTGCGTTCAATACCGCTGAGGCGCTGATAGTCGGTGGCAAAGCCGGTTCCGGAAATAAAGGTTTCAATGCAGCCCGCTTTGCCACAGTAGCAGGGCACCTCACGGCGGTAGCTCAGTTCGTCTTCATCCATCCACGGCAGTGGATTATGCCCCCATTCACCGCCGTTGCCGTTGACGCCGCCGTGGGCCTGACCGTTCAGCGCCACGCCAGCCCCGCAGCCGGTGCCGATGATCACCGCAAAGACCGTCTGCATACCGGCGGCGGCACCGTCTGTCGCTTCGGAAACGGCCAGGCAGTTAGCATCATTGGCAATGCGTATTTCGCGCCCCAGTAGCTGCTGCAAATCTTTATCCAGCGGTCTGCCGTTCAGCCAGGTCGAATTGGCATTTTTGACCAGACCGGTTACGGGTGACAGCGTACCGGGGATGCCCACCCCCACCGTTCCCTGCTGCCCCGTTGCTGATTCTGCCCGCTTCACCAGATCGGTGATGGCCGCCAGCGTCTGCTCATAATGATTACGCGGCGTTGGCACGCGATAGCGATACAGCTCTTCTCCCTGGTTTGAGAGTGCAATCACCTCTGTTTTAGTACCACCTAAATCGATACCGATACGCACCGGCTATTCCTTATAATTTAACGTTCATATCATTACCTTAGAAGGCGAAGGGCTGAAAGGCAATGAAACCCCGCCGCTGATTCGCTATCATGCGCGCTGACTTTGAACTTGCGCGCCATTGACGCGCCCTGAGAGGGAATGCAGCATGCTGTGGTTTAAAAATTTGATGGTTTATCGTCTTAATCGCGAGATCCCGCTGGCGGCCGACGAGATGGAAAAACAGCTCGATGCCTTCTCTTTCACTCCCTGCGGCAGTCAGGATATGGCGAAAACCGGCTGGGTTTCCCCCATTGGCCCGCGCAGCGACGCGCTGACTCACGTGACTAATGGTCAGATCCTGATCTGCGCCCGCAAAGAAGAAAAAATCCTGCCCTCCCCGGTTATCAAGCAGGCGCTGGAAGCCAAAATCAGCAAGCTGGAAAATGAACAGTCGCGCAAGCTGAAAAAAACCGAAAAAGATGCATTGAAAGATGAAGTGCTGCACAGCCTGCTGCCGCGCGCCTTCAGCCGCTTCAGCCAGACCTGGCTGTGGATTGACACGGTGAACAATCTGATTATGGTTGACTGCGCCAGCGCTAAAAAAGCCGAAGATACCCTCGCGCTGCTGCGAAAAAGCCTCGGTTCTCTGCCGGTGGTCCCGCTGACTCTGGAAAGTCCGATTGAGCTGACGATGACCGAATGGGTGCGGTCAGGCGATCTGCCTGCCGGATTTGCGCTGATGGATGAAGCCGAACTGAAAGCGATACTGGAAGACGGTGGCGTGATCCGCTGTAAAAAACAGGATCTGGTCTGTGATGAAATCGCGAACCATATTGAAGCCGGTAAACTGGTGACCAAACTGGCACTCGACTGGCAGGAACGCATTCAGTTTGTGCTGTCGGATGACGGTTCCCTGAAACGCCTGAAATTTGCCGATACGCTGCGTGAGCAAAATGACGATATCGATCGGGAAGACGTTTCCGGCCGCTTTGACGCCGATTTTATTCTGATGACCGGTGAGCTGGCCGCGCTGATTAACAACACCGTTGAAGCCCTGGGTGGCGAAGCCCGGCGCTGACCGACAGCAAAAGGGCGGACCCTCGATCGGGTCCGCCCTTTTGCCGGATTTCGCAATTTAGTCTTTCAGGTAGCGGCACAGATACGCAGAGGGCTCGGCAACCTGAAGATGAAATTCACTATGGCCCGGCACATTGAATACATCGCCCGGCTGATAGTATTTCCACTCCACCTCCCCCGGCAGCAGCACTTTCAGCGAACCACTCACTACGGTCATTTCTTCCGCCTGGGCAGTACCAAAGGTGTACTCACCCTCCGCCATCACGCCGACGCTGGCACGGCCGGTGCTGGCACTGTCAAAACCAATCGACTTCACTTTACCGTCAAAATACTCACTAACGTTAAGCATATAAATCCTTAAAATCAGAGACAAAGGTTAACAGGCAATATAGAGGCATTTTCACCGGGCTGTCACGCTTTTTCACCGGCCCCAGTGACCTTTACAGCAGCAGCTCGGCCGCCAGCCTGGCCACCAGCACATTTGGCAGCAGCACCGGGATCCCTAACAGCTTTTGCAAAAAATCACGATGCCGCCGCTGGTAACCCATGCTGTCCAGCACCACCACATCGGCGCCCTGTTCCTGAAGCGACAGTGCCGCATCGATCAGTCGGTTCTCATCCGAATTCTCCGGGCTGGCAACGGCAAAACAGGGCGGATGTGAGAGGTTTTTCCATTTCCCTACCCGCTGCTCCTTTGCCCCGTCCTGCGACAGCATAATTCCAACGTGGTGGCCTTCAACGATAGCCTCAACCAGCGGTGGGACGATACGCTCCGGCTCCAGTAGCGTGGCGCGTCGCGCTGTCAGCCCGCTAAATTTTTCGCTGCTGAGCAGCAGAATGAGCTCATAGCCAGCGTCTTCCAGCATATCGATCCGCTGCTGCAGGCCGCGTTTGATGCGGGCGGCAGAGAGCATGCGTTTGCTGCCGTCATTCAGGTTAACGGGTATTACGTATTCGCCAGCCACGGCACTGTACTGCTGCACAATCTGCACCAGCGGCAGACCATCTAGCAGGCCGCTATAAACAACGCGTTCAGCAGGCAGGTGCTCCAGCAGCAGCGGAACCATATCGCTGTTCGTTGACTGTCCGGGAGTCAGCACTATCAGGGTGTTATTCATAATTAACTGCTCCGTGATGTGAAATGGCACGGTCCCCGTACTGAGCCGCCAGTTGACGAGTGACCATCTGCAGCGCATCCAGCGCGGTGGGTATAAAAAGTTGATCCTGGCTTTGCGTGGGAAAAGACAGGCTCAGCGCCACGATTTCTCCCCGGTGCTTATTGCTGAGGGTAGTGGAAATGGCACCGATGCCGGGCAGGGCTTCGCTGCATGCCATCGCCCAACCGCGCTCACGAATTCGGCCTAACTCCGCCAGCAGCTGCTCCAGGGTTTGTGGCGAATTAGCCGATCTGACCCGCCAGGCTCCGGCATAAAGTTTGCGCACATCGTCATCGCTGTAGCGGGACAGGATCGCGCGCCCCACTGAGGTTTCGACGGCAGGAAAACGGCTACCCGGCGGGGTGACTGCCTGAACGAACATTCGCCCCTGGAACATACGCATCACCATGACTTCACGCCCTTCCAGCACGGATATATAGCCGGTGTAGCTGGATTCAGCGGCCAGTTTCGCCATCATCGCAGACGCGCCATCGACCAGCGGTGTGGAGAGATAGTGGCTGGCCAGCGACAGCAACATTTGCCCCAGATGAAAACAGCGCGTATCGGGATTTCGTTCCAGCAGCCCCTGGCTTTCCATCGCCGCCAGCAGCCGTGACACGGTGCTTTTCGGCAGCTTCAGCGTCGTTACCACATCGCTAAAGGACAGTCCCTGTTGCCCCTGAACCATGCCATGCTGATGAAATAATTTCAGTACCGCTGTCGCGTTTTCTAACGTTGTCATCGTGGGGAGTTCCATTTTAAGGAACTGATGTTCCTGTTTTGTTAATTCACCCTACGGTCAGCGGGATTGTTGGTCAAGGACTATAAATTTCGGCGCAATAAGGGCAAAAGCACAGGCTGTGGCTCAGGCAGGTAAACAGATAATATTCTCACTGGAACAGGGATAAGGGGAAACAGAATCAGGGCAAACAGGGGGAATCGGTAGAGGGTTATGCTGAATGAGCGGGCAGAGAGATCAGAACGGCTTCTGTCATCAAAGGAAGACGAACGGTGCGTCATGTGGCATCCCTGCCGCACGATTACTCTTTTGAACGATCTTCGTATCGCGCTTTAGCGTCCAGCGCTTCCTGCTCGGTTTCATGCTCGCTGATTAGGGTATCCGGGTTAGGATGATCGGCTCGCAGTTCGTACCAAATTACGGTGTTGCCCGGCGCGCCCTTGTGGACAGGAACAACCGAGGCATTTCGTGGGTAAGGTGGTTTACCTGGCATATCACATTCCTTCTTGTGGTGAGCAAATCAGGTCAAAAACATCTCTACCAAATCAGATCCGCAATCGGACCTGAGTTAATTATAGACATTTTCAGCGACTTATCGCATTGAAGGAAAGAGATACGGAATTATCCGTAGGTCTTACTGCCAGACAATTCAGCTGGCGCGGGCCAGGGAAAGCGCGTTAACGATCTGCTGTACAACGACCTCCGGCGATTGCATTGCATCGATATGATGATGCGCAGCCTGGCGGTAGAGCAGCCCGCGGGCCGCAAGAACCTCCGTCATCTCCTCGGCAATAGGACGGCCAGTCAGCGTCGGGCGCTGCGCATTCTCCGGGCAGGCTTCCAGTCGCGAGGCCAGCACTTCTGCCGGAGCATTGAGGAAGATAACGTGCCCGTTATCTTGCATGTACTGACGATTTTCGACGGCCAGAATCATGCCTCCACCGGTGGCAATCACTTTGCCGGGGCCGGTCACGGCGATCAGCGAGCCAGATTCCCGACGACGGAATCCCGGCCAGCCCTCTTCCGCGACAATTTCCGCCACGGTTTTGCCGCTAGCCTGCTGCAAATAATGATCGGTGTCGCAAAAGTCATAACCCAGTACCGAAGCCAAAGCCAGGCCAACGGTGGTTTTCCCGCAGCCGCGAGCGCCGATGAGATAAATGGGTAATGGCATAGCAGGACTTTCCTTTAGCGTACTGGGCCCGACAGCAGTGAGCTAACGAAGCGGAATAATGAACAATGTCGGGCATGATACCGGACATTTTCTGCCAGGACCACCAGTAACGTTTTATTTACAGTCCAGCCGCAGAGAAAACGAGACAATATTCTGATTTAAATGAAATTTATTGTGTACAGATTAAATTACACTGAGACTATTTGGCCTGTTTTTGCTGGTGCAGCCATTTATCCAGCTCGTTGGCGAAAGCCTGACGATCGCGCTGACTGAGCGTTGAAGGGCCACCCGTCTGCACGCCGCTGGCGCGCAGGGTATCCATAAAATCACGCATTGTCAGGCGCTCGCGAATCGTGGCTTCGCTGTAGCGTTCACCGCGTGGATTCAGTGCAACC
>CAJYIY010000127.1 GCA_913775305.1 uncultured Erwinia sp.
ATGATTTACGTGACCCACCGTCTGGATGAGGTGATCGAAATTGCCGACCGCGTCTGCGTGATGCGCGACGGCCGCCACGTCGCGGGTGGCTTCACCCGCGACTACAGCCTGCGCAATCTGGTGGAAATGATCGTCGGTGAAGCGGTTGAAGGCAACCAGCGCGAACCGCTGCCGGCCACGGCCGATCCGGTCCTGACCTTTAACCATGTCTGCATTGATGAAGTCGGTCCGGTTTCCTTCAGCCTGCAGCCCGGCGAGATGCTGGCGCTGGCCGGGCTGCGCGGTGCCGGTCAGGAAGAAATTGGCCGCCTGCTGTTTGGCCTCCGCCAGCGCACCCGCGGCAGCATCACCTTCCGCAAACAGGACTATCAGGCCGCTTCGCCACAGCAGGCGATGACGGCGGGCGTCTCGCTGGTCGCCGGAGACCGGACTGGCGAAAGCCTGGTGATGTCAATGAGCGTGCGTGAAAACCTGTTTATCAACCCCTGCGCCAGCGGCCATCGCCTGCTGTCGCACTACGGACGCCGCGCCGAACTGGGTGCCAGCTGGTGGAAAATGCAGCTGTTCGACGTGCGGCCGAAGGACGTCAGCCTTGATATCAGCGCCCTCTCCGGCGGCAACCAGCAAAAAGTGGTGATGGCACGCTGGATGCACCTGAATGCACCGCTGCTGATCCTCGAAGATCCCACCGCGGGCGTCGACGTTGGCGCGCGCGAAGAGATCTACCACCTGCTGAATAAAGCGCTGGCCGAAGGTGTAGCGGTGCTGGTGATCTCCAGCGACTTTGAGGAGATCGCCCACATCTGCAACCGGGCGCTGGTGTTCAACCGCGGGCAGATCGTCGGCGAGTTGAAAAACGATCGCGTCAGCTTTGCCAATCTGCTTGAGCTGGCCTCCGCCAGCATCGAATCCACCGTTGCCACCGTGTGAAATATAACGCCACCGCGCAGGCGGTGGCAGGAGAAGAGCTATGTCTAAAACGTCCGTTAAGTCGACCGCGCTGGAGCAGCGGGTCAGCCTCAGCCAGCACGGCGCCGGCCCGTGGTCGATGCAAATCATCACCCGCTACGGCCTGCTGCTGCTGTGCATTCTGCTGGTGGTGATGTTCTCTGCGCTGTCGCCCTCATTTGCCAGCATGCTGACGCTGCAGGCGATCCTCTCCAGCAAGGCTAAGATCGCCCTGCTGGCGCTGGCAGCAACGATCCCGATGATCGTCGGAAAAATCGATCTGAACGTTGGTTTCGGCATCGTGCTGTGGCACATCCTCGCCATCACCCTACAGGTTCAGTACGGCTTTTCCTGGCAGATGGCGGTGCTGGCCGTGCTGGTCATCTCCGCGCTGTACGGCCTGCTGAACGGCATTCTGGTGGCGCTGGCCGATATTGACAGCTTCGTCGCCACGCTCGGTTCCGGCACCGTTCTCTACGCCATTGCGCTCTGGCATTCCGGTGGTCGTCAGATCGTCGGCGACCTGCCCGATGCCTTTACCGCCCTGCACTACACCGAAATTCTCGGCATTCCGGTTGGCGCTTTCTACGTGCTGGCGGTCGCCATCGTACTGTGGCTGATCACCGAACACACCCCGCTTGGCCGCTGCATGTACGCGGTAGGCGGCAATCCGGCGGCGGCGCGGCTGAACGGCATTGCGGTGAATAAATTTACCATCGGGGCATTTATCGCCTCCAGCGTGCTGACCGGCTTTAGCGGCGTACTGATCGCCGCCGAACAGGGCGTTGGCCAGGCCAGCGTGGGAATGGATTACCTGCTTCCCGCACTGGTAGGCGCTTTCCTCGGCAGTACCACCATTCGTCCGGGACGGGTCAACGTCTGGGGCACGGTGGTCGGGATTGCCATTCTGGCGATTGGTATCGCCGGCATCCAGCAGTTTGGCGGTGAGTTCTGGGTGGAACCGCTGTTCAACGGTGCCACTCTGCTGCTCTCGATCAGTCTCGCCGGTTACGCCCAGCGCCGCCGGATGTTAAACCAGAAAGCCGTGGTTCGCAGCCAGAGCGCACCGGTCACGCCTCCTGACAATAACCAAAACGCCACCACAGGAAGTTCGCTATGAAAATTCACGTTCTTGCCCTCACTCTCAGTACCCTGCTGGCCGCTGCACTTCCGGCACAGGCCGACAGCTATCTCGACCAGGCCACGGCGGCCGTTAGCAAAGCTACCGCCAGCGTGACCGATTGGGACGGCCCGACCACCGGCCCCACGCTGCAGGCGAATAAAAAAATTATCTTTATCGCCTCCGATATGAAAAACGGCGGCGTGCAGGGTGTACAGCAGGGCCTGAGCGAAGCCGCGGCGGCAGCAGGCTGGAAGCTCGACACGCTGGACGGCAGTGGCTCGGTGAAGGATCAGCTTGCCGCGCTGAATCAGGCGATTGCCCAGCGCCCGGACGGCATTGTGATCGGCGGCTGGAACCCGAACGTGGCGAAAATGCTGTTGAAGAAAGCCGCGCAGCAAAAAATCGTGCTGATGGCCTGGCATGCAGTGCCACAGCCGGGGCCCATTCCGCAGTACGGCGTCACCACCAACATTACCTCAGATTCTAACGAGGTGGCGCGGCTGACCGCGCAGTATGCGGTGGTGCACTCCGGCGGCAAGGCCAGCGTGCTGATCTTCACCGACTCGCTGTATCAGATTGCGCTGGATAAGGCCAATGTCATGAAGCAGGAAATCGCGAAGTGCAGCGGCTGCAGCGTGGTGGAATTTATCGATACGCCACTGGCCGATACGGCCAACCGCATGCCGTCGATGACCTTCAGCCTGCTGCAAAAGTACGGCGATAAATTCCAGTACGCGCTGGCGATTAACGACCTGTACTTTGACTTTATGGCACCCGCACTGAAAACCGCGGGCAAGGGCGGCAGCAACGCGCCGTTCAACATCTCTGCCGGTGACGGTTCGGTTTCCGCCTTCCAGCGTATTCGCAGTGCCGACAGTCAGATCGGCACCGTCGCCGAGCCGCTGAAGCTGCACGGCTGGCAGCTGCTGGACGAATTTAACCGCGCCTTCGCCGGGCAGCCGCCTTCCGGCTATGTCACCCCGGCGCACCTGATCACCAAAGACAATATCGGCAGCGACGGCGGCCCACAGAACCATTACGACCCGCAAAACGACTATCAGGGCCACTACAAAACTATCTGGGGCGTGAAGTAAGGAGACACACTATGGCAATCACCGACGATCTGGTTATCGAAAAACTCTGCTCCCCGGCGATTTGGGCCGAGGGCCCGGTCTGGCTGCCGCAGCAGGATGCGGTGGTGTTCAGCGATGTGAAGGGCAACCGCATGTTTCGCTGGCAGCGCAACGGCGAACTGACGCTGTGGCGCTCCCCTTCCCACTATGCCAACGGCAACGCGCGGGATGCTGAGGGGCGGGTGATCAGCTGTGAGCACGGTCGGCGCGGCATCAGCCGCACCGAGCACGACGGCAGCGTCAGCCTGCTGGTGGAAAAAGTGGACGGCAGGCGCTTCAACTCACCAAACGACGTGGTGGTGCGCTCCGACGGCACTATCTGGTTCACCGATCCGCCCTACGGCATTACCAGTGATGACGAGGGCTATCATGCCCACAGTCAGGTGATCGGCTGCTATCTCTACTGCTTCGATCCGGCCAGCGGCAAACTGACCATCGCCGCCAGCGATCTGCAGCGTCCCAACGGGCTGGCCTTCTCACCGGATGAGAGCCTGATGTACGTGGCAGATATGTCGGTAATTGATTTCCCAACCCTGGGCCGTCGCGAACTGCGGGTGTACCAGGTCGGGGAGGATCGGCTGAGCCACGGCAGGTGGTTTGCTGAGGTTGCTCCGGGGATCCCGGACGGCTTCTGCGTTGATCGTCAGGGCAACGTCTGGTGCAGCTGCGCCGACGGCGTTATCGCTTTTGACAGCAGCGGCAACCGCATCGGTAAAATCCCGCTGCCGGAGTGCGTCTCCAACTGCACGTTCGGCGGCCCGGACGGCGATGAGCTGTACATCACCGCCACGCGTTCGCTGTACCGGGTGCGCATCAGGCAGTAGTCAGTATCACATAGCCGGTGGCTGAGGAAACTTCGCCACCGGCTTTCGCCTGCCCGTTTCTGACCGGATGTGCCGACGATCACATAAGCCAACATTAATTTTATACTGCTGATTTATAACGATAAATTACCCCGCCTTTTTTTTGACTTCCCCCGGATAACCTCATAGGATTTATTTGGAATGACATTCCACATATTGAAACAAACACCAGCGGGGGAGACACAGCAGCATGAGAATCAGCTACCAGCAGTTAAAGCAGGAGTTCCTGCGGGTATTACTGGCACGTGGGGTGGCGGCGGATAAAGCCGAGGCCTGCGCCACGCTGTTTGCCGATACCAGCGAAAGCGGCGTTTACTCCCACGGCGTGAACCGTTTTTCCCGCTTTATTCAGCAGCTGGACGCCGGGCACATCGTGCCCGATGCAACGCCGGAAAAGATCCTCTCGCTGGGAGCCATTGAACAGTGGGATGCGCACCGCGCGATCGGCAATCTGACCGCCACCGAAATGATGGATCGCGCCATAGCGCTGGCCGACAGTCACGGCATCGGTCTGGTGGCGCTGCGTAACGCGAATCACTGGATGCGCGGCGGCAGCTACGGCTGGCAGGCGGCAGAGAAAGGCTATGTCGGCATCTGCTGGACCAACTCCATCGCGGTAATGCCGCCGTGGGGGGCGAAAAACTGCGCTATCGGCACCAACCCGCTGATCGTCGCCGTGCCGGGCGATCCAATCACCATGGTGGATATGTCGATGTCGATGTTCTCCTACGGCATGCTGGAAATGAATCGCCTGGCAGGCAAAACCCTGCCGGTGGACGGCGGCTTTGATAACGACGGCAACTACACCCGCGATCCGGCCACCATTGAGGAGAACCGCCGCATTCTGCCGATGGGTTACTGGAAAGGGTCAGCGCTCTCCATTGTGCTGGATATGCTGGCCACCCTGCTCTCTGACGGCGCCTCGGTGACCGAGGTGACCGAGGATAACGGCGACGAATTCGGCATCTCGCAGGTCTTTATCGCCATTGATGTCGATCGGCTGATCGACGGACCGACCCGCGATGCCAAGCTGGCGCGCATTATTAACTCCATCAGCGGTGCCGAGCGCGCCAACGGCGAGCAGGCCATTCGCCTGCCGGGCCATAAATTCCCCGGGATCCGCGCGGAAAACCAGCAGCGGGGCATTCCGGTCGACGAGCGCGTCTGGGCACGTATTCAGGCACTGTAACAGGAGCAACGCGATGATTTTTGGCCATATCAACAACACCGAAGCCCATCACTACCCTGCCGCCGTTGCCTGCGCCGTCGATTATCTTGTGCGCCACGATCTGCGGGCAATGGCCGCCGGACGCTATCAGCACGATCGCACCGGCTGGGTGGTACAGGTGCTGGATTTACAGACCGTGCCGCACAGCGGGAGCTTCCCTGAAGCGCATCGCCACGTTGTCGACGTGCAGTTCCTGGTCCACGGCGAGGAGCAGATCGGCGTGGCGACTGAGAAAGCCGAGCTGACTGTCCACCAGCCTTATCACGCCGAACGCGACATAATTTTCTATCGCGATGCGCCGAATGAGACCCTGCTTCAGATGAAACCCGGCAACTTCGCCGTGTTCTTCCCGCAGGATCTTCACCGTCCAAACCTGATGATCGACAGCCCACGGGCGATCCGCAAAGTGGTGATCAAGATCCCCGTTACCGACGTTATCCACTTCGGGAGCACACCATGAGCCAGACTTCGCCTTCCGTGGCTTCCGCTGCGTCTGTGCCGAATACGCGCTGGCTGCGGATCATTCCACCGATCCTGATCACCTGCATCATCTCCTATATGGATCGCGTTAATATCGCCTTCGCCATGCCGGGCGGGATGGATGACGAGCTGGGCATCAGTGCCTCCATGGCCGGTCTGGCCGGGGGGATCTTCTTTATCGGCTATCTGTTCCTGCAGGTTCCCGGCGGCAAGCTGGCGGTTTACGGCAACGGTAAACGCTTTATCGGCTGGTCGCTGCTGGCCTGGGCGGTGATCTCCGTGCTCACCGGTCTGGCCACCAATCAGTACCAGCTTCTGGCACTGCGCTTTGCGCTGGGGGTTTCCGAAGGCGGCATGCTACCGGTGGTGCTGACGATGATCGGCAACTGGTTCCCGGATTCTGAACGCGGCCGGGCCAACGCCATTGTGATCATGTTTGTTCCGATCGCCGGGATCCTGACCGCACCGCTCTCCGGCTGGATCATTACCGGCTGGGACTGGCGCATGCTGTTCTTTGTCGAAGGCGCTCTGTCGCTGGTGGTGATGGCGCTGTGGTGCTTCACCATCAGCAACCGTCCGCAGGAGGCCACGTGGATCTCCGAAGCCGAAAAGCGCTACCTGATAAAAACGCTGCATGATGAACAGCTGCTGATTAAGGGCAAAAACACCCGTAAAGCCTCGCTGCGCCAGGTCATGCGCGAGCCGGTGATGTGGCGGCTGATCATGGTCAACTTCTTCTACCAGACCGGGATCTACGGCTACACCCTGTGGCTGCCAACCATTCTGAAAGGGCTGACCAACGGCAATATTGAACAGGTCGGCTGGCTGGCGATTTTGCCTTACATCGGCGCTATCTTCGGTATGTTCCTGTTCTCTTCCCTGTCTGATGCCACCGGACGCCGCAAGCTGTTTGTTGCACTACCGCTGGCCGGATTCGCCCTCTGTATGGCGCTGTCCGTCATGCTGAAAGCGCATATCTGGTGGTCCTACGCCGCACTGGTCGGCTGCGGGGTGTTTATACAGTCGGCGGCCGGGGTGTTCTGGAGTATTCCTCCGCGCCTGTTTAATGCCGAAGTCGCGGGTGGCGCGCGCGGTGTGATTAACGCGCTGGGCAACCTGGGCGGCTTCTGCGGCCCGTACATGGTCGGCGTGCTGATTGCCGAATACAGCAAAGATGCCGGTGTTTACAGCCTGGCCATTTCCCTGGCGATTGCGTCGGTGCTGGCCCTGACCCTGCCCGCCCGCTGCGATGCGTCTCAGAAGGAGGTTGCATGAGTTACTGGTTAGGTCTGGACTGCGGTGGCACCTTTATCAAGGCCGGGCTGTATGACGTATCCGGCCGGGAGAAGGCAGTGGCGCGGCAAAACCTGGCGGTACTGGTGCCGGAACCGGGTCGGGCTGAACGCGATATGAACCAGCTGTGGCAGGTGGCTGCCAGTGTAATCCGCCAGGTGCTGGGAAACAGCGGTACGGATGCCGCAGAGGTGCGCGGCATGGGGATTTCGGCACAGGGGAAAGGGCTGTTCCTGCTCGATAAACAGGGCCAGCCGTTGGGCAACGGCATTCTCTCCTCCGACCGCCGCGCCCTGGAACGGGTCCGGCAGTGGCAGCGTGAGGGCGTGCCGCAGGCGCTCTATCCGGTGACCCGCCAGACGCTGTGGACAGGGCATCCGGTTTCACTGCTGCGCTGGGTCAAGGAGCACGAGCCGGAACGCTATGCCGCGATCGGCAGCGTAATGATGGCGCACGACTATCTGCGCTTCTGCCTGACCGGCGAACGGGCCTGTGAAGAAACCAATATCTCCGAATCAAATCTGTATGACATGCAGTTGGGCGACTGGTCGCCCGCACTGGCAGAACGGCTCGATATCGCTGAAATCCTGCCTGCCCTGCCGCCCATCGTCGGTTCCAGCAGCGTAGCCGGGCATATCACCGCCGCCGCCGCCGCGCAGTGCGGCCTGGCTGAGGGTACGCCGGTGGTGGGTGGCCTGTTTGACGTGGTTTCCACCGCGCTGTGTGCCGGACTGTACGACGATACGCGGCTGAATGCAGTGATGGGCACCTGGTCGGTGACCAGCGGCATTACCGACTGCCTGAGCGACGAGGTGGATTATCCGTTCGTGTATGGCCGTTATGCCATTGACGGCCAGTACATCATTCATGAAGCCAGCCCGACCTCGGCCGCCAACCTGGAGTGGTTCTGCCAGCAGTGGGGCATCGATGACTACGCGCAGCTGAACCGGTGGGTGGCGGAACTGCCTCCGGCGGCCAGCTCGCTGCTGTTCGTGCCGTTCCTCTACGGCAATAACGCCGGGGGTAATCTGCACGCCAGCTTCTACGGACTGCAGGCGGGCCATCAGCGCGGCCATCTGGTGCAGGCGATCTACGAAGGCGTGGTGTTCTCTCACCTGACGCATCTGAACCGCATTCTCAAACGCTTCCCGAACGTCAGCGCCCTGCGCCTGACCGGCGGACCAACGCGCTCGGCCGAGTGGATGCAAATGTTTGCCGATATCAGCGGCCTGCCGGTCGAGATCCCGCAGATTGAAGAGAGTGGCTGCCTGGGTGCCGCGCTGGTGGCGATGGCCGGTACGGGCGCGCAGCCCTCGCTACAGCAGGCGCAGCGGGCGCTGGATCCGTCGATTGTCAGCTATCAGCCGGACGCCGCTCGCCACGCGCTGTATCAGAAAAAATACCAGCGCTATCAAAAACTGATTGCGGCACTGATTGCCGCCGGTGAGGAGTAACCGATGAACCGTTCCCCCGTACCCCAGCTGCAGCTGGCGCTGGATCATACCCGGCTGGATGCCGCCCTCGACGCCGCCGATCGTCTGCACCAGCACGTCGATATCGTTGAAGCCGGCACCCTTCTCTGCCTCAGCGCGGGCATTGAAGCGGTGCGCCAGCTGCGCCAGCGCCTGCCGGAGAAAACCCTGGTGGCCGATTTTAAAGTCGCCGATGCCGGATCAACGCTTGCCGAACTGGCGTTTGAGGCCGGAGCCAGCTGGATGACGGTGATCTGCGCGGCGCCGCTGGCGACCTTTGCCAGCGCTCATGACGTTGCGCAGCGCTATCAGGGCGAGATCCAGATTGAGCTGTTCGGCAACTGGACGATGGACGACGCCCGCAGCTGGCGAGCACTCGGCCTCAGGCAGGCGATCTATCACCGTGGCCGCGATGCGCAGGCCCAGGGACAGCGCTGGAGCCAGCAGGATCTTGACGCGATGAAAGCACTTTCCGATCTCGGTTTTGGGTTGTCGGTGACCGGCGGTATTACCCCGCAGGAGCTGCCGCAGTTCAGAGAGATCGACGTGCGCGCCTTTATCGTTGGCCGCGCGCTGACCGAAAGCGCCAACGCCCTGGCCACCGCCGCCGAGTTCCATCAGGCGATTAACCACATTTGGGGGAAATAGCATGCGTCAGCACCCGTTAGGAATTTATGAAAAGGCTCTGCCCGCTCACCTGAGCTGGCCAGAACGCCTGGCGCTGGCGAAGGCCTGCGGCTTTGATTTTGTCGAGATGTCAGTGGATGAAACCGATGCCCGCCTGGCACGCCTGGACTGGAGCAAAGCCCAGCGTCTGTCACTGGTGGATGCAATGATCGAAACCGGGGTGAATATCCCTTCGATGTGTCTTTCCGGCCATCGCCGCTTCCCGTTTGGCAGCCGCGATCCGGCGATCCGGCAGCAGGCTTACGATCTGATGGATCGCGCCATTCAGCTGGCAAAGGACACCGGGATCCGCACCATTCAGTTGGCGGGCTACGACGTGTATTACGAACCGCATGATGAGGGCACCGTCGCCCGCTTCGCGGAAGGGCTGGCCTGGGCGGTTGAGCGCGCGGCGGCGGCACAGGTGATGCTGGCGGTGGAAATCATGGACACCGAGTTTATGAACTCCATCAGCAAGTGGAAGCACTGGGATCGCCAGCTGGCCTCGCCGTGGTTCACCGTCTATCCGGACGTCGGCAACCTCAGCGCCTGGGGTAACGATGTCAGCGCCGAACTGGCGCTGGGCAGCGATCGCATCGCCGCCATTCATCTGAAAGATACGCTGCCGGTAACGGCGGATTCGCCGGGCCAGTTCCGCGACGTGCCGTTTGGCGAAGGCTGCGTCGATTTTGTCGGCGTGTTCCGCACGCTGAAGCAGATCCACTATCGCGGCGCATTTCTGATTGAAATGTGGACCGAAAAAGCCGAAGAGCCGGTGGCGGAGATCGTCAAAGCCCGGCGCTGGATTGAACAAAAAATGCAGGAAGGAGGCTTACTGTGAGCAACACATGGCTGAAAGAACAGGTGCTGGAGGCCAACCTGGCCCTGCCGGAGCATAATCTGGTGACCTTTACCTGGGGTAACGTCAGCGCTATCGATCGCGCCAGCGGCCGGGTGGCGATCAAGCCCTCCGGCGTGGATTACGAAGTGATGACGGTGGACGATATCGTGGTGGTGGACCTGGAGAGCGGTCGCGTTATTGAGGGCAGCAAGAAGCCGTCTTCGGATACCGCAACGCATCTGGCGCTGTATCGCGCTTTTACGTCCATTGGCGGCATTGTGCATACCCACTCGCGCCACGCCACCATCTGGGCACAGTCCGGGCTGGATCTGCCAGCCTGGGGCACCACCCACGCCGACTATTTTTACGGCAGGATCCCCTGCACGCGGCTGATGACGCCACAGGAGATCGCGGACGATTATGAGCACAACACCGGCGAGGTGATTATCGAAACCTTCCGCTCCCGCGATATCAGCCCGGCGGCCGTTCCGGCGGTGCTGGTGAATGCTCACGGCCCCTTTGCCTGGGGCAGCGATGCGGAAAATGCGGTACACAATGCGGTGGTGCTGGAGGAAGTCGCCTACATGGGAATTTTCTCACGGCAGCTGGCGCCAGGGATCGGTGATATGCAGCAGGTGCTGCTGGATAAGCATTATTTGCGTAAGCATGGCGCGAATGCGTATTACGGACAGTAAGTGAGACAGCGCCCGGCCCAATATTTATCGCGACTAAACTCAATCACGGGCGTTTTTTATGCTTAATTTTCTTCATAACGGGTGCAATTCAAAATTTAAATTTCTCAGCTAACTATTAGCATGGAAAGTTATTATCCTCTGCTACCAGGGTCTGAAAAGAAAAATGAGTGCTGCCTGCGCCCCGGGATTATCCTCCCCACAACGTCACCCTCGAAAAATTAACCACTTATCCGATCGCATCGATGCGCTGCCGGCCACCGCCGGGCTGTGGCGCTTTATTGCATTACTTTCACTGGGTGGATTCTTTGAGCTCTACGATCTGTTCCAGACGGGGTATATCAGCTCGGGTTTAATCAGCGAGAATATCTTTCATCTGGGCGCCCTCGGCGTATTTGGCCTGTCTGACCAGGCGGCGTTTGCTTCCGCCACATTCCTCGGCCTGTTTCTCGGTGCCAGTCTGCTGGCCCCTCACGCCGATCGCTTTGGCCGCCGCATGACCTTTATGTTTGCGCTGGCCTGGTATGGCGGCTTCTCCCTGCTGATGGCGTTCCAGAATCAGGCGGAGTGGATCATCTTCTGCCGCTTTCTGGTGGGCGTGGGTCTGGGTATTGAACTGGTCACCATAGATACCTATCTCAGCGAATGCGTTCCCTCGCGGCTTCGCAGCCGGGCCTTCGCGTTCGCGTTCTTTGTGCAGTTTCTCTCGGTGCCGACCGTGGCGCTGATGTCCTGGTGGCTGGTGCCGCAGACCATTTTCGGCCTGACCGGCTGGCGCTGGGTCGTTATCGCTGGCGCAGCATGCTCAATGGTTATCTGGCTGGTGCGAAGAAATCTGCCCGAGTCACCGCGCTGGCTGGCGCAGCAGGGACGACACCAGGAAGCGCATCAGGTGGTCAGCAGCCTGGAGATCCGCTGCGGCGTTCCGGTAACCGCGCCGGACGTGGCCGGGATGGAAACGGTCGCCACGAAGAACCCGCAGGGCCGCTTTCGCGATATCTGGCAGCCGGCGTATCGCCAGCGCACGCTGATGCTGATGGTGATGAATATCTTTCAGGCGATTGGCTTTTTCGGCTTTGGCAACTGGCTGCCCGCACTGCTGTCAGGCAAGGGCGCCAGCATTACCCACAGCCTGCTGTATGCTTTTTTTATCACCCTCGCCTACCCGCTGGGTTCGCTGATTTGCAGCCGCTATGCGGATAAAATCGAGAATAAATGGCAGATCGTTCTGTCGTCGCTGATGACGGTGATTTTCGGTACGCTGTTCGCCCTGCAAACCAGTCCGCTGCTGCTGATCCTGTGCGGCTTCTGTATCACCTACTCTAACGCCTGGCTGACCTTCAGCTATCACGCTTATCAGACCGAGGTGTTTCCCACCTTTATCCGGGCGCGCGCCGTCGGGTTCTGCTACTCGTTCAGCCGCCTTTCAACGGTGTTCAGCAGCCTTATTATCGGGATGATTCTGCAGGTCGCGGGCACGCAGGGCGTGGTAGCCTTTATCGTACTCAGCATGCTGATTGTGATGCTGACCATCGGCATCTTCGGGCCGAAGACGCGCGGCATCAATCTGGACGATATCTGATGCCAGCGCAGGGGCGGTAATCGTCGCCCCTGACGCTGCCTGCGGGTCAGAAAGCCTTGAGGCGGGATTCGGCGGGCTGAGGGCGACCAAAATAGTAGCCCTGGAACAGGGTACAGCCCTCTTCCTTCAGCCGTTCGAACTGCTCGCTGCTCTCCACGCCTTCGGCGGTGATCTCAATATCCAGACTGCGGCTCATGCCGGTAATTGCCCGGATAATCGCCAGCGCCTCACGGCTGTCTTTCATATCTTTAATAAACGATTTATCGATTTTGATTTTGTCGAACGGGAATGAGCGCAGATAGCTGAGCGACGAGTAGCCAGTGCCAAAATCATCCAGCGCAATACGCACGCCCAGCGCCTTCAGCTTTTGCAGAATATCAATATTTACCGACGTATTATCCAGCAGCACCGACTCGGTGATCTCCACTTCCAGACGGTGCGGATCCAGCCCGGACGCCTGCAATGCGGCTTCAACCACCGACACCAGCGCACTGTTTTTAAACTGCATTGGCGACAGGTTCACCGCTACGCTTTGCGTTCCCTGCCAGCTGGCCGCTTCACGACAGGCTTCTTGCAGCGCATAGGCACCCAGGCTGTGGATCAGCCCGGTTTCTTCGGCAATCGGAATAAAGTCCATCGGCATAATCAGGCCTTTTTCCGGGTGATGCCAGCGCATCAGCGCCTCGTAGCCCATAATCTGCTGATGCTGATCGTTGGTAATCGGCTGGTAGTACAACTTCAGCTGGCAACCGCTTATGGCCTGGCGCAAATCGTTTTCAATCATCCGCCGCTTAGCTGCCTGTTCCCCCATCTGCTCGGTAAAGTATTCGAAGCAGTTGTTGCCGTTGCGCCTGGCCTCGTGCAGCGCCATATCGGCACAGCGCAGCAGATATTCCGGCGTATTGGTGCCGGGTCCGGCAATCGCAATCCCGATACTCAGACCGACGGACAGATCGTGACCGTCAACGTTAAACGGTAAACGAATGGTATCGATCAGACGGCGGGCAACAATTTCAACCTCATTCGCCTGCGCCAGCCCCGTCAGCACAACAGAGAACTCATCTCCCCCGGTACGCGCCAGCGTATCCTGCTCGCGCAGCACACTGCGCAGCCGCGTCGCTACGCTTCGCAGCAGATTATCGCCCGTCTGATGGCCCAGCGCATCGTTAACGTTTTTGAAGTTATGCAGATCGAGGCACAGCATCGCCGTCACGTTGCCCTGTTCACGGTCAGTGCGCAGCGCGTCGTTAACCCGCTGGCTGAACAGCACGCGGTTCGGCAGCCCGGTCAGATTATCGTGATGCGCCAGATGGTGAATGCGGGCGTCGGCGGCGCGCTGGTCGGTAACATCTTCGGCGATCAGCAGTACGTAATTGTGGGGCGTGTCCTTACTGCAAATAATCGATGCGGTGGCATTGATTATACGATTGCGTCCGTGGCTGTTCAGCAGGCGCTCACTGCGCTGAATCCCCCCGGTACGCTGTGCGGCGTCGGATAGCTGCATAAAGTAGTCGCCCATTTCCCGCGTCATGCACTGTGAGAGCGTCTTGCCGACGAAGTCTTCCTGCACACCACCGAGCAACTGCCGGGCTTTGTTATTGATCAACAGGATTTCACGGGTGACCACGTCTTCCACCAGCACGCAGGAAGGAATATTAGTCACGATGGTGTCGAGGAAAGCCGACAGTGCGGCCATTTTTTCACTGTGCCGTTCTGCCAGTTCGCGGGCTTCGCGCATCTGCTCTTCATACTCGCGCAGCTCGCTGCAGTCGCGGGTGATCTTAGCAAAGCCGAGCAGTTCGCCGCTGTCAGTACGGATTGCATCAATCACTACGTGTGCCCAGAAAGCACTGCCGTCCTTCCGGTAGCGCCAGCCTTTGCTTTCGTAGCGACCGGTTTCACGGGCGATACCCAAACCGTACTGAGGTAATCCTTTTTTCTGATCCTGGTCACTGTAAAAACAGCTGAAATTTTTGCCGATAATCTCATCCGGCCTGTACCCTTTGGCTCGCTCGGCACCCGTATTCCAGTTCGCGACGGTGCCGTCCGGTTTCAGCATAAAAATCGCATAATCAACCACGCTCTGAACCAGAAGCCGATACATTACATCTGAGTTTTCATTCATTATTATTCTCACCCGGTTGCTCACGGTTATTTCTCAACGAAAAGGTACTGTCGGCAGGCAATCACTACGCCATTGAATCGCGCACACGCCGTTCCTGCCCACATCCTGTGTGAACACAATTCCTGTCGTGTCGGTGACGGACAGTCTCCTGGAGAGAGAAGAAAACCGCTGCGAGCTCAGGCCTGATTCACCTGTCGCTCCGTCGACCTTCATTATCCGCTTTGTTGAATAAACATTCAAAAAGCAAATCGCGTCTTTGCGCTAATCTGCAATTATCAGACTCCGGTCGGAAATCAATGGAAACACTGTTAGTGAGATTCCTCACAGCCAATCACGGTATAACCGTTACAAATTCGGTGTGGAGTGTTTATGTTCAAATCCTTTTTCCCCCGGCCTCTGCTGTTCTTCAGCAGCGCGGCGCTGTGGAGCCTGATGGCGATTCTGTTCTGGTTCGGCTATGCCGGTCATCATCTCGCGCACCTGATGCAGTTCTCACCCGTTGCGCTGGGTCCGTTGCCGAACAACGCCCTGTGCTTTATTGCCCCCACCGAACTGGGTTTCTACAGCTACTACCTGCTGGCGGCGCTGCTGTTTGCCGGATTCTGGGCGCTGTTCAGCCCGCATCCGTGGCAGCGCTGGTCAGTGCTCGGCAGCGCACTGATAATTTTTGTAACCTGGTTCTCCGTGCAGGTGGGCGTGGCGGTTAACCGCTGGTATGAACCCTTTTATGACCTGGTACAGCGAGCGATGGCGCATCCGAATACGGTTAAAATCGATACGTTTTACGGCCAGATTGGCGGCTTTCTCAGCATTGCGCTGATTGCCGTGGTGATTGATGTATTGAACCTGTTTTTTATCAGTCACTACGTTTTCCGCTGGCGTTCAGCGATGAACCATTACTACATGCAGCACTGGTCGCGTCTGCGCGGTATTGAGGGTGCGGCACAGCGCGTGCAGGAGGACACCATGCGCTTTGCCTCCACGCTGGAGGATATGGGGGTAAGCTTTATTAACGCCGTGATGACGCTGATCGCCTTCCTGCCGGTGCTGGTGGCGCTGTCGGTACATGTTAAAACCGTACCGATTATCGGCAGTGTGCCCTATGCGCTGGTCATCGCCGCCGTTGCCTGGTCAATCCTGGGCACCGGGCTGCTGGCGGTGGTGGGCATCAAGCTGCCGGGGCTCTCCTTTCGCAATCAGCGGGTGGAAGCCGCCTATCGTAAAGAACTGGTGTACGGTGAGGACGATGCGCAGCGCGCTCAGCCTCCTACGGTTAAAACACTGTTTTATAACGTCCGGATTAATTACTTCCGCCTCTATTTCCACTATCTCTATTTTAATATCGTGCGTATTTCCTATGTCCAGCTCGATGCGGTATTCAGTCTTTTTGTGCTGTTCCCCTCAATTATCAGCGGCGCAGTGACGCTGGGACTGCTGACGCAGATCACCAACGTGTTCGATCAGGTACGCGGTTCATTCCAGTATCTGATTAACTCGTGGACCACGCTGGTTGAGCTGATGTCCATCTATAAGCGACTGCGCAGTTTTGAGCACACGCTGAATACCCTCCCGTCGGCAGAAAACAGCATAGCCTGATGAAGAAAAGGATGGCGGCCCGGTCGGGACGCCATCCTGAGCCGTCAGGCTATTTTCCGGCCAGCGCGGCGAACACTTTTTCTACCGCATAAGCGCCGGGATCTTTTACCCCGTCCAGACTTTCCTCATTCAGGTAAGCAGCGCGCCCGGCTCCGGCACGGCGCATCCGGCTGGTGCTGTCAGCCCCCTCGCGGGCGGCTTCCGCCACGGCCGCCAGATCCTTACCCGCGGCCAGCGCGGCAAAAGCCGGGTGCAGCGCATCAATCATGGTACGCTGCCCAACTTCTGCACCGCCGTAGTGCTGCATCCGCTCCAGACCGTAGTTCAGTGCCTCAGGCAGCGTATCGCCCTGCTCCAGACGCTGACCGGCTGCGGTAAACATAATCGACATCAGCACCCCGCTGGACCCCCCCATCACCGTCGCCAGTTTTTCACCGATAACGTTCAGCAGCTGACCGGCGCTATCGAGCGGCAGCGCCTTCGCTTCGCAGGCTTTGAGAATGCTTTTCGCTCCGGCGGCGAACGTTGAACCGGTATCGCCATCACCGACCTTCGCATCAAGGTTGTTCAGCTCACTTTCCAGGCCTATCAGCGTCCGACAGAGGGTAGTTAACAGCGCAGAGACTTTATCGTTCGAAGAAGGGGTAAACGTTTGCTGGCGATCAACGGTTTCTGCCGGGACTTCCACCGGGGTTGACGGCGAGAGCGCCTGCGTCCAGCCGGCCGCGTCAACCTTCACCAGCAGTGCTTTCTCCATCCCCTCATCCAGCCGCAGCACCGACAGGGAAAAGCCTTTCATGTCCAGTGCGCTGACCAGCGTTGCCGGCCCCAGCAGCAGACGCACCTGGTTGCCAAGGGCAGAGCGCAGCACTTCCCGCGTCAGGACCGCCATCTCCAGCATCGAAAAGCCACCGAGATTATTGATTAACAGCGCCAGCGGGCCGTCGCCCGCGTGAGCCGCCAGCCGCTGCACCATCTGTGCGACAATCTGTACGCTGTTCTGGGTCTTTATCGTCGAGGCGCCGGGTTCGCCGTGGATCCCCATTCCCAGCTCGCAGGTTCCGGGCTTGACCCGATCGTCACGCGCTTCACCGGGAATATGACAGCTGCTGAATGCAACGCCAATCGAAGCCGTCATCTCAATGGCCCGCTGGGCCACCGCGGTCACATCAGCCAGGCTCTGCCCCTGTTCTGCGGCATATCCGGCAATTTTATGTACCAGTGCTGTGCCTGCGATGCCGCGTGGCTGAGGGTTGTCTGGCAGAGCAATATCATCGCGCACCATGACCATCTCCACCCGATAACCCAGCTGCTTCGCTTTTTCCGCCGCCAGCCCGAAGTTCAGCCGATCGCCGGTGTAGTTCTTCACGATCAGCAAACAGCCGGCCTCGCCGGTCACGTTGATAATGGCATGCAGTACCGCATCCACGCTCGGTGAGGCAAAGACATCGCCGCATACGGCAGCGGTCAGCATCCCTTTACCGACAAAACCCACGTGTGCCGGTTCATGCCCGGAACCTCCGCCGGAAATCAGTGCCACCTTCGAACGATCCCAGTCGCTGCGCACCACCACCCGCAGATCGGCGCCCAGCGCGAGGCGGCTCAGATTATGAAAGGGGGTGCTTAACAGCGCACCCTCAATCGCCTCATCGACCAGCTGCTGTTTATCGTTCATAAAAAACTGACTCATTTTATCTCCTTATCTCAGGTATGCACTCTGCACAGGTGGCAACCTGCGCGATGCTATAACTGTAGTCAAAGTCCCTGCCGCAATCGTTGCACAACGGTGCCATGCATGCTCAATGCGTTACGCCATCAGGATATTCTGCTGAGGCCATGTAGCGGGAAGGTCGCGCATTCGTGCTGATTAGTTATCTAAGTCATCGTAACGTGGTCAATTAAAAACGTGGGGCTTTGTGCCACGGCTATTTCAATAATACTTAATTACAATGTTTAACCAAAAATAAACATCATAAAATTGATAGGGATAAGGCTTTTTTTTCAGCGCCCGCACTGGCTTGAGTGATTATTTGTAATACATGAAATTCGAAATGAAATTGCTGCATCAATCACAATTCCGATTAATTAAGATGAAAAATAATTCTAAAACGACTACAAATGGTGACGGATGTCCGAATAAGTTTGTTTTCAGCCTGGCAGTTTATAAGATAGCCACCTGTTTACACAGAAAAATGGCAGATACTTTTCTGAAAGGCCATCATATTAAAAACGCTAACACCAGGGCGTGAAAAGGGGCAGATGATACGATCTGTTCCTTTTTTTTTCGCCCTGTCACCATTCAGCATCGGCCTGTCAGCTTTGCATCTGCCAACGGCTATACATTAACGCAGAATGAAACCTCTGTTCATCAGAAGACATCATCATGCTGCCACACCCCAATGGCAAATAGCGCGCGTTCCCCTGTCGGGCATCCCCAAAGTAAAGCGCAGATTACCGCACTGTCGGTCAGTGTCACCCGCCAATCCGGTGGATATTAGCGACAGCCATGGGCAGCGATCCGCGTAAACAGCCTGCGGAAAAGAACGGGGGGTATTAACGGCGAGGGAAAGACAAATCAGGCGGGCCACGATCGGCCCGCCTGTTGAGGCAGGTATGTATCAGGAATGAACGGCTTTCAGTTCTGCTTCATAGTCCGAGGCCTGCTTCGCATCGAACTGATTTTCCCACTTGGCAATCACCAGCACCGCCAGCGCATTACCCACCACGTTCAGCGCGGTACGCGCCATGTCGAGGATACGGTCAACGCCGGCAATAAACGCCAGACCTTCCAGCGGAATGCCCACGCTGCCCAGCGTTGCCAGCAGCACCACAAACGAGACGCCCGGCACGCCAGCGATCCCTTTGGAGGTGACCATCAGCGTCAGTACCAGCACGATTTCATCGCCCAGCGACAGGTTGATACCGTACAGCTGCGCGATAAAGATTGCCGCAATACTCTGGTACAGCGTCGAACCGTCGAGGTTGAAGGAATAACCGGTCGGAACCACAAAGCTGGTGATCGACTTCGGTGCGCCGTAAGCTTCCATCTTCTCCATGATACGCGGCAGCACGGTTTCCGAACTGGCAGTGGAGTAGGCCAGGATCAGCTCCTCCTTCAGGATGCGGATCAGCACGGTGATGCGCAGCTTGCACAGGCGCGCCACGGCGCCCAGCACCACAAAGGCGAAGAAGGCGATGGCGGCGTACACCAGCACAACCAGCTTGGCCAGCGGCCACAGCGAAGCAAAACCGAAGTTGGCCACGGTTACCGCAATCAGCGCAAACACCCCAACCGGCGCGTAACGCATGATCATGTTAGTCACTTTAAACATCGCTTCCGAGGTTGAGCGGAACACCTGCACCAGCGGATCGCGATGTTGGGACGGCAGCGAAGAGAGCCCCAGACCAAACAGGACCGAGAAGAAAATAATCGGCAACATCTCGCCCCGGGCGATGGCAGCAAAAATATTCTCCGGGATCAGTGACAGAATGGTGGTCACCAGGCTGTGAGGCTGACCCTCGATCTGCGCAGTCGTGGCTTCATATTTAGAGATGTCCACCGTTGCCAGCGTCGACATATCAATGCCGGAACCGGGTTGGAATACATTCGCCAGAGTAATACCTGTCACAATGGCAATGGTGGTAATCACTTCAAAATAAACAATCGTTTTAACGCCTAAACGTCCAAGTTTTTTGGCATCCCCAACGCCGGCGATACCCACAATCAGCGTGGAGATAACGATTGGTACAACAATCATTTTGATCAGGTGAATGAAGATGTCACCTGCCGGGCTGAGAATGTTAGTCACTAACCATTCACGTTCCCCGGGTTGATTATGCAGAACCGCCCCAACGACGATCCCCAGTACCAACGCAATCAATATTTGCCAGGCAAGGCTGAGTTTTATTGCTTTCATAACGAGTCTTTTCCTTAACATAACCTGCTTTCCGCACGAAGCTTGCGGAGTGAATGACGCTCAAGGGAGGCAGACCGAAACCGGTCAATTCACAGGTAATGGATGGTTGATACCTGAATTCAGGCGCGTAATCAGTACCATTTTAATCGGTATTAATGCAAGCCTGGGTGAAATGTATCTATTTTGTTAATTCGGGGCAGAATAAAGCTCTGTTTTTAATCAGACTAAACTAAGTTGTTGTTATGTTTAGCGATGTAAAATCACTAAAACATCGCAATGCTCTTCGGCGTAATCGGTTCTCGCATCAAATTAGTGGTCTGCTTGCGTCTTTTTTGTACAGCAGGCAGACAGAATTCAGTCTTTTTCCTCTTGCTTCCTTCGCTTTATAACGAAGCCTGACTCCGTTTTCATGACGTTGGGTTATGACGTGATCTGCCGCTCAAAAAGAAAACAAAGCTTTGCAGACATCTTCACTTAACCATTGATTGACATATTATTAACATCTTCAAGGAGGCCAGCTATGAGCCAATTACATACGTACCCGGTTCCCGCGAACATTGCGGAAAACACCCTGATTAATGCTCAGCAGTACCAGTCAATGTATCAGCAGTCAGTGCAGGACCCCGATGCTTTCTGGGGCGAGCAGGGCAAAATACTTGACTGGATTAAGCCTTACCGTACGGTGAAAAACACCTCTTTCGCCCCGGGCAATATTTCTATTCGCTGGTATGAAGACGGAACTCTCAATCTGGCGGCCAACTGTCTGGATCGCCACCTGCAAACGCGCGGTGACCATCCCGCCATCATCTGGGAGGGCGACGACGCCAGCGAGAGCAAGACTTTGACCTATCGTGAGCTGCACCGCGACGTATGTCGCTTTGCTAACGTGCTGGTGGATCTGGGCATCAGCAAAGGCGACGTGGTCGCGATTTATATGCCAATGGTGCCGGAAGCCGCGGTCGCCATGCTGGCCTGTGCGCGCATTGGTGCCATTCATTCCGTGATTTTCGGTGGCTTCTCCCCGGAAGCCGTTGCGGGAAGGATTATCGACAGCAATGCCAGACTGGTGATTACTGCCGATGAGGGTATTCGCGCCGGTCGCCCTATCCCACTGAAGAAAAACGTTGATGACGCACTGAATAATCCGGCCGTCACCAGCGTGAAAAACGTGGTGGTGTTTCGCCGCACCGGTCGCGATGCAGGCTGGAACAGCCAGCGAGATCTGTGGTGGCACGACCTGATGGCTGAAGCCAGCAGCGAGCATCAGCCGGTAGAAATGAATGCCGAAGATCCGCTGTTTATTCTGTACACCTCCGGCTCCACCGGCAAACCGAAAGGCGTGCTGCACACCACTGGTGGCTACCTGGTGTATGCGGCTACCACCTTTAAGTACGTTTTTGACTATCATCCGGAAGATATTTACTGGTGTACCGCCGATGTCGGCTGGGTAACCGGTCACAGCTATCTGCTATACGGACCGCTGGCCTGCGGTGCAACAACGCTGATGTTCGAGGGCGTCCCCAACTGGCCAAAACCGAGCCGTATGGCGGAAGTGGTGGATAAACACCACGTGACGATCCTTTATACCGCACCCACGGCGGTTCGCGCGCTGATGGCCGAAGGCGATAAAGCGATCGAAGGCACCGATCGTTCTTCACTGCGCATTCTGGGTTCGGTTGGCGAGCCGATCAATCCCGAAGCCTGGGAGTGGTTCCATAAGAAAATCGGCCAGGGCCGCTGCCCGATCTCCGACACCTGGTGGCAGACCGAAACCGGCGGCTTTATGATCACCCCACTGCCCGGAGCCACTACCCTGAAGCCCGGTTCGGCGACCAAACCATTCTTTGGCGTACAGCCGGCACTGGTCGATAACGAAGGCCATCCGCAGGAGGGCGCAGCCGAAGGCAATCTGGTGATTATCGATTCATGGCCGGGCCAGGCGCGCACTCTGTTTGGCGATCATGAACGCTTCGAACAGACCTACTTTTCAACGTTTAAGAACCGCTATTTCAGCGGTGACGGTGCACGTCGTGATGCCGATGGTGACTACTGGATCACCGGCCGCGTTGACGATGTGCTGAACGTCTCCGGCCACCGTCTGGGCACCGCAGAGATCGAATCCGCGCTGGTAGCGCATCCGAAAATTGCCGAGGCCGCCGTGGTGGGGATTCCTCACAACCTGAAGGGCCAGGCGATCTATGCCTATATCACCCTGAACCACGGTGAGGAACCCACGCCGGAGCTGTATACCGAGGTGCGTAACTGGGTGCGTAAAGAGATTGGCCCGATTGCCACGCCGGATGTGCTGCACTGGACCGATTCCCTGCCGAAAACCCGCTCCGGTAAGATCATGCGCCGAATTCTGCGCAAAATCGCCACCGGCGATACCAGCAATCTCGGAGATACCTCAACGCTTGCCGATCCGGGCGTTGTGGAGAAACTGCTGGAAGAGAAACAAGCGATCAAAATGCCGTAAATCTGATGGGGGCCTCAGTGCCCCCATGCGTAACTGCCGCAGAGCAGCCCGTCGTCTTTCTTCTTAATTTTCAGCACCACGAAGTGATAACAAAAAACCAGATCGCCGAAGCCACGCTTCTGCTATCCCGGTATAACGCTACCTCTGGAGACGCTGTGATGAACGATGTCATTTATCAACGCATAGAAAAAAGCGCCCGATTTAAACAACTGGTCAGAAAACGCCAGAGCTTTGCTACCCTGCTGTCCCTGATTATGCTGGTGCTCTACGTCGGTTTTATCCTGCTGATTGCCTTTGCCCCCGGCTGGCTGGGCACCCCCCTGCATGACGGCACCAACGTTACGCGCGGTATTCCGATTGGTATCGGCCTGATTGTGATTTCCTTCCTGCTGACCGGCGTTTACGTCTGGCGCGCTAATGGCGAGTTCGATCGCCTGACCCGTGAACTGCTGAACGAGGTGAAAGGATGAAACTCCGCCGACTCCCGCTGGCGCTGCCAGCCCTGCTGCCTTTCGGCGCTCAGGCCGCCGATGCCCTGACCGGCGCGGTTGAGCGCCAGCCCACCAACGTTGAAGCCATTATCATGTTCCTGATTTTTGTGGCGGCTACGCTGGGCATTACTTACTGGGCATCAAAGCGTACCCGTTCGCGCAGTGATTACTACACCGCTGGCGGTAACATCACTGGTTTTCAGAACGGGCTGGCGATGGCCGGTGACTTTATGTCTGCCGCTTCATTCCTGGGGATTTCCGCGCTGGTTTATACCTCCGGCTACGATGGCCTGATCTATTCCCTCGGCTTCCTGGTCGGCTGGCCGATTATTCTTTTTCTGATCGCCGAGCGCCTGCGCAACCTCGGACGCTATACCTTTGCCGATGTGGCCTCCTACCGCCTGAAGCAGAAACCTATCCGTACCCTCTCCGCCTGCGGTTCACTGGTGGTGGTGGCGCTGTACCTGATTGCACAAATGGTCGGGGCCGGAAAGCTTATTCAGCTGCTGTTCGGGCTGGACTACCACGTGGCGGTGGTGCTGGTCGGGATCCTGATGGTGATGTACGTGCTGTTCGGCGGTATGCTGGCCACGACATGGGTGCAGATCATCAAGGCCGTACTGCTGCTGTTCGGGGCCAGCTTTATGGCCATTATGGTGATGAAAACCGTCGGTTTCAGCTTCAATAATCTGTTTACCGAAGCGATGAAGGTCCACCCGAAAGGTATTGATATCATGCGTCCCGGCGGGCTGGTGAAAGACCCCATCTCCGCGCTGTCGCTCGGCCTCGGCCTGATGTTTGGTACTGCCGGTTTGCCGCATATTCTGATGCGCTTCTTTACCGTCAACGATGCCCGCGAGGCGCGTAAAAGCGTCTTTTACGCCACCGGCTTTATGGGCTACTTCTACTTCCTGACCTTTATCATTGGCTTTGGCGCGATTCTGCTGGTCGGTGCCAATCCGGCGTTTAAAGACGCCGCCGGCGCGCTGATTGGCGGGAATAATATGGCGGCAGTGCACCTGGCCGACGCGGTGGGCGGCAGCCTGTTCCTGGGCTTTATTTCAGCGGTGGCTTTCGCCACGATTCTGGCGGTAGTGGCTGGACTGACCCTCGCGGGCGCCTCGGCGGTGTCCCACGATCTCTACGCCAGCGTGTTCCGCAAAGGCCAGGCTACCGAGCGCGAGGAGCTGAGGGTCTCCAAAATCACCGTGCTGGTGCTGGGCGTGGTGGCCATTGCGTTGG
This sequence comes from uncultured Erwinia sp., assembly GCA_913775305.1. GTDB lineage: Bacteria > Pseudomonadota > Gammaproteobacteria > Enterobacterales > Enterobacteriaceae > Erwinia. The sequence continues at coordinate 24,169 of CAJYIY010000127.1, forward strand.
GGATCCTGTTTGAGAAGCAGAATATCGCCTTTATGGTCGGGCTGGCCTTTTCTATTGCTGCCAGCTGTAACTTCCCGATTATCCTGCTGTCGATGTACTGGTCAAAACTGACCACCCGCGGCGCCATGATCGGCGGCTGGCTGGGATTAATCACTGCCGTGGTGCTGATGATCCTTGGCCCTACCGTTTGGGTGCAGGTGCTGGGACACGAAAAGCCGGTCTATCCTTACGAATATCCGGCGTTATTCTCGATGCTGGCGGCCTTTATCGGCACCTGGCTGTTCTCCGTCACCGATAATTCGGCAGAAGGCGCACAGGAGCGCCTGCGCTTCCAGGCTCAGTTTGTCCGTTCACAAACCGGCGTCGGCATTGAGGGCGGCAAGGGGCATTAACGATCGTGACAGGGGCAGGCCGTGCGCCTGCCCCCGGTCACCGAAACGAAAACAGGCTCTGTCCGCATTCACACCGCGTTTCGCTTCAGGCATGGAGGCCCGTGCGATTAGAAGTGCAGCGCGGCACCCACGTAAGGACCGTCGGCTACGACGTTATCTTTACGACCGTCTTTGCCGTTCATTGACATGTATTTATAGCCAACGTTGACGTCAACCAGCGAAATCGGCTGGAAGCTGATACCGGCAGAGGCTTCCTGATAGTTATCGATGTGGCTGGAGAAGGAGTCCGGTGAGTAGAAATACTGGCCGTAAACATTGAGCATACTGGTAACCGGCACTGTCACACCGCCGCCTACCGCGATCGCATAGCCATCTTTGGTGTCTTTCGGGTTGGTGGACATGGCTTTGATGGTGGGGGAAAGCATGATATCGCCGACTGCCACGTTGTAGCCCAGGCCCACGCTGCTGACGTTGCCATCATGATCGCTGCGCAGCCAGTCACCCGACAGGGCAAATCCTGGGGTGCTGGTGCCCAGACCCACGTGAACGTCGGTGTAATCTTTGCCGACGCGCACGCCGCCATCAATGGCCTGAGCCGTTCCTGCCAGCGTCAGCAGCGCCAGAGCGCCGGTTGTCATTGCCACTTTTTTCATTGTTCTCTCCCAATTAATTTTACTCACGCCTTAAAACGGCGGCGATGCAGCGTAAACCAACTGTTTTAAGAATTATATGAGAAAGAACGAAATGGTAATAAATTTGATTAATCTTACAAAAGAGTCCGTAACCAGCGCGTTCCGTCAGGCGCTGACCCACATAATATGGCCGACCATTGGAGCGATAATCACCGTCAGCACCCCGGAGAGCATCATCACCAGGCTGGAAACAACGCCCTCCTGAGGGCCCAGCTCGTAAGCGCGCGCCGTACCGGCACCGTGCGAAGCAGCACCGAATCCGGCGCCTTTTGCCATCCCCTGCTTAATCGCCAGGCGCAGGAACAGCAGGTCGCCGACCGCCATACCAAAGACCCCGGTGATCACGACAAACAGCGCCACCAGATCGGGTTTACCGCCCAGCTGCTCTGCCGCCGCCAGTGCAAAAGGCGTGGTGATGGAGCGCACCGCCAGGCTACGCTGGATCTCTTCCGGCAGCGTCAGCAAACGCGCCAGCCATACCGAACTGGAGATCGCCACCAGCGTGGCGGTGATCACCCCAGCGGTCAGCGATAGCCAGTGACGGCGAATAATCGCCAGGTTTTCATAAACCGGCACCGCGAAAGCCAGCGTTGCCGGGCCGAGCAGCCACAGCAGCCAGCGGCTTTCACCAATGTAGTCCTGCCAGCTGATGTGGGTGACCACCAGCAGCGCTACCAGCACCATTGGAGTCATCACCAGCGGCATCAGCAGCAGACGATGCCAGCGATGATAGAGCCGCTTATTCGCAAAGTAGATCAGCAGGGTGGCGAACAGGCACAGGACGCTGAGGATAAAATCATTCATTGTGCGACCTCTGCTGTTTACGCGCGGCCAGCCACAGTTCAAAACGACTGACGCGATCGACGACAATACTGGTGGCAGCCAGCACCAGCAGCGTACTGAGGGTGATCACCAGCAGGATACGCCAGCCCTCCACCCGTAGCAGTTCGGAATAGTTAACCACCGCCACCACCGCCGGAATAAAGAACAGCAGCATTTCGGTCAGCAGCCAGTTAGACCCGGCCTTCACCCAGCCGACAGGCAGAATACGCAGCATTATCAACGTCAGCAGCAGCAGCATGCCGACAATATTGGCCGGCAGCGGTAGCCGCAGCCAGATCACCAGATGTTGTGAAAAAACAAACAAACCGACATACAGCATTACCTGTAGCGGAACCTGAACTCGTAGCAGCCAGCCCGTTTTTACCGGGTCTGTCATCGTGGCCATCGCTTCTATACCTCCTGAGCAGCATTTTCGCTGGCCTGATTATAAAGGAGTATCAAAGGGTGAAAAAAATGACTTAATATTATTCTAACTATGCCTGACAGGAATAATTATGGACGTTCGCGCCCTGCGCTATTTTGTTGAAGTTGTCCGCCAGCAGAGTTTTACCCGGGCCGCTGAACAGCTTTATGTCACCCAGCCAACCATCAGCAAAATGCTGCGACAGCTGGAGGATGAACTGGGATGTACCCTGTTGATGCGCGAAGGTCGCAAACTGCATCTGACCGATACCGGCCAGGCGGTTTATCAGCGCGGACAGACGATTTTGCAGGAGTTCAAGCAGCTGGAAGCAGAAATCAGCGATCTCAACGAACTGAAGACCGGTGAGCTGCGGCTGGGTATTCCGCCGATGGTCGGTATGCAGATCGCCGGGTCGATCTCCGCTTTCCGTCAGCGTTACCCCGGTGTGGAGCTGAAAATTTCCGAATTCGGCGGGCTGACCGTCCAGCAGGCAGTGCTGTCAGGCAGCCTGGACATCGCCATGACCGCCCTGCCGGTGGCTGACGATCTGCCGCTGAACGCGCTGCCGCTGATGAGCCATCCCCTTTGCGTGCTGGTGCCGCGCACCGATGCCTGGCTGCGGCGCACGCATTTAAAACTCAGCGAGCTGGCCGGGCAGCCGATCCTGATCTACAACGAAGAGTTCTCCCTCAATCGCCAGCTGATGCGAGCGTTCCAGGCCAGCGGCTTCATGCCGCAAATTGCCGTACGCAGCGGACAGTGGGACTTTCTGGCGGCGATGGTGCAGGCGGGGATGGGCGTGGCCATTCTGCCGGAGCCGGTGTGCCAACGGCTGGATAAAAGTCAGCTGCTGTGGCTGCCGCTGGAGTCGGACCTGGTGTGGAAGCTGGGGCTTATCTGGCGGGAGGGAAGCTATCTGTCACGTAGCGCCCAGGCGTGGATCGCCTGCTGCCGCGAATTCTGGCCGGATATCACCCCCGGACTGCCGACTTAACGGCGTAAAAAAGGGCGGCCAGCGGGGCCGCCCTGTTAACGCTACTCTTCTTTCTCAATCAGCAGCGTTTCCAGCAGGTCGAGATCGTGCAGCAGCTTTTGCATAGTCTCATCGCTGATCTGCTGCGTGGCGCGCAGGTGATACAGCTCACCGCGTTCGGCACGCAGGCCGGTCAGGCGGAAGCGGCGCTCCAGATTCTCGGCATACAGCGCGCGCTCCAGGTCCTCTTTGCCATCCACCCGCCGGCGCATATTGCCAATCACCCGTGAGCTCACCTCTTTCAGCAGCTCAGGATCGGAGGTTTCTTCGCTGTCGGACAGCAAACGCTCTTCCATTTTGTACAGGCTTTCAATCGCCGTTTCGGCCATGATCGCCCGTGCCGTCTGCACTTCACGGCGGTGTACGGTTTTATCCATCCCCTCAATCCCGCGCAGCAGCAGCGGTAATATCACCACCCCCACCAGCAGCGAAAAGAGAATCACCCCGGTGGCGAGGAACACCAGCTCATAGCGCGCCGGGAAATCGTTACCGTTGCTCAACAGCAGGGGGATCGACAGGACACCGGCGAGGGTGATCGCACCGCGAACGCCAGCAAAGGAAGCGATCAGCAGTTCACGCGTTGAGTAGCTGGAAAACTCCATCGGTCGCTTCTTCAGCATATGGCGGCTGATGTAACGCATTCCCCACAGCCAGCTGAAGCGCACCACCATCAGCGCGGCATAAATTAACACCACCGAAGCGCACAGCCCCCAGAGTTCCACGTTCGGATCGGCATCAGCCTGCCTGACGGAGATTTCCAGAATGCCCGGCAGCTGCAGACCCAGCATCAGGAACACCATGCCGTTGAAAACGAATTCCAGCATCTGCCAGGCGCCGTTTGCGCGCAGGCGCATGGCCAGCGGTGCCTGGCGGATAATACCAGAGCGGGAGATGGTCATCCCGGCGGCGACCGAGGCCAGGATGCCGGATACGCCGATATGTTCCGCAATCAGATAAGAAGCAAACGGCAGCAGCAGCAGCAGTACGGTCTGCGTGGCCGGGTCGTCACCGCTCCAGCGGCTGAACAGACGCAGCGATTTACCGTACAGCCAGCAGACAGCGATACCCGCCAGCAGGCCACCAATCGCCACCTTCAAAAATTCCAGCGACGCGCCAGAAACGGTAAACACCATGGTGCCCATCGCAACGGCAACGGCAAACTTTAGCGACACCAGGCCTGACGCGTCGTTCATCAACGCTTCACCCTGCAGGATGGCCATAATCTTTTTCGGGATGCGCCCTTCCCCGACAATACCTGACAGCGCCACGGCATCGGTCGGCGACAGCACGGCCGCAAGGGCGAAGGCCGGGATCAGCGGAATGCCCGGCACCATCCAGTAAATCAGGTAGCCAATACCCACCACGGTAATCAGCACCAGCACCAGCGCCAGGCCGATGATTTCTCGTCCGTGGTGCAAAAACTCACTGGTTGGGGTTTTCCAGCCGTCAGCAAACAGAAGCGGCGGGATAAACAGGACTAAAAACAGCTCCGGATCGAAATCAACATGCAAACCAAACGTCGGCCAGGCGAGCAGTGCGCCCACGGCGATTTGAACCAGCGGCAGGGGAATTTGAAAAGGGATCATTCGCGTGGCAACACCCGACAGCGAGACGACCAGTATCAGAATCAGAATGGTAAAGAAAATTTCCATGCTTTCCTTAATTATCTTCCAGTGGTGTGCAGATAAACGTCCATAAGGCAAGGGCAACGCCTGTCCGGCAGCGCCGTTAAACACGAGTTATAGTAAAGCAAATTAATAAACTGATGAAAAACAGGATGTGCGTAGCGAGGAAAATTCAGTGACATCTGAAAGTGGGGCCAGCGATCCCGGCCCCGGAAACAGGATTAAATCGCCCAGCCACCGGCGTAGAAGGCAACCAGCACGATCGCAATAACGACGGTACCGATATTCAGCTTGCGCCATTCACCGGCCACAATACGGCCAATCACCAGCGAGCCGAAACCGATCATAATGCCGGTGACGATGTTGCAGGTCAGCACGATAAACACCGCCGCCAGCAGGCCGGACATCGCATCAACGAAATCATCGAAGTCAATTTTCGACACGTTACTCAGCATCAGCAGGCCAACGTACATCAGCGCCGGAGCCGTAGCATAGCCCGGCACCAGATAAGCCAGCGGCGACAGGAACAGGATCAGCAGGAACAGCACGCCAACCACCACCGCCGTCAGTCCGGTTTTACCGCCCGCCGCTGTACCGGCCGCCGACTCGATATACACTGCCGCCGGCGCTGCGCCCACCAGACCAGAGAAGATGCTGCTCACCGAGTCGCTGGTCAGCGCTTTGCCGCCGTCGATAATCTGGTTGTTTTTGTCCAGCAGATTAGCCTGACCGGCCACGGCGCGAATGGTGCCGGTGGCATCAAACACCGCCGTCATCACCAGCGCCAGTACGCTTGGCAGCACCGCGGGCTGCAATGCACCGAGAATGTCCAGGCTGAACACCAGCGAATGCCCCTGCTCGTCGCTCAGGCTCGGCATGGCAAACAGTCCCTGGTATTTCACCGCAGGATCAAAGATCAGCCCAATCACCGAGATGCCAATGATCGTCAGCAGAATGCCACCGGGCACGCGACGCTTCTCCAGACCAAAAATAACGGCCAGCCCCAGCAGCGACATCATCACCGGGAAAGAGACAAAGTGCCCCAGCGCCACCGGCAGACCCGGAGCCGGATTTTTCACCACCAGGCCAACGCCGTCAGCGGCTATCAGCAGCAGGAACAGACCGATCCCTACGCCGGTACCGTGCGCCACTCCCATCGGTAAATTACGCAGGATCCAGGCCCGAATTCCGGTTGCGGAGATGACGGTAAACAAAATCCCCATCAGGAACACCGCACCCAGCGCGACCGGCACGCTGATCTGCTGGCCCAGTACCAGGCTGAAAGCGGTAAACGCCGTCAGGGAGATGGCGCAGCCGATGGCCATGGGTAAATTGGCCCACAGCCCCATCAGCAGTGAACCAAATCCGGCGACCAGACAGGTGGCCACAAATACCGCCGTCGGTGAAAAACCGGCTTTACCCAGCATGCCCGGCACGACAATCACCGAATAAACCATAGCCAGGAACGTGGTCAGACCGGCCAGAATTTCGGTCCGCACGCTGCTGCCGCGCGCGGAAATTTTGAACCAGGTGTCTAACGTACCACCGGCCGGTTTAGAAGGAGTCGACATAGTAATCCCCTGAAATTTCTTATGAAATATTGCTGCGCGGCACCGTTCAGGCTGCGTGAAGGTAAACGTTTGCGTCTTTGATGAAATATTCACGGCAGAGACGCCCCAGGAACGGAGGGCTGCCCGTAACAGGAGCAAACGTTTTCTTTACCGTGTTTAAAACCGCGTCATCAAAATGCGTAATTAAAAGGCAAGCGATTATCCAGCGTTTAATGGGGCATTTTCAACACCTGTTCGCGCTTATCTCTCTGTCCGGTTAAAGACCGGCGGCCATCCGTTAACGATCTGACCGTAAATGAACTCTATCGGGTTAGCAATGACCGCAGTAATAGTGCTTTCTTATGGCGAAACTTTCAGGAGAGGGTGATTTCACCACCTTTTGCCAGTGCACGTTGCCAGGCTCCGCGATGCTGAATTTTCTCCAGCCAGCGCTGTATCGCCGGGCTGTTCGCGGCACCGCCCCGGGCGGCAAGCGCCAGTAGCGGAAAACTCATCTGCACGTCGGCGATGCTGAAACGGCTGCCGGCAAACCACTCATGCTGCGCCAGATGCTGCTCAATGAACTGCCGATGGGTGGCCAGCTGCTTATCCAGATACGCTTTCTGTACGCCTTTGCCAAACGCACTGCCAACCGGCCTGAGCAGCCATGGGACCGGTGCCTGTCCCATCCGGCTGAAAATCAGCTTCATCACCAGCAGCGGCATCAGCGATCCTTCGGCATAGTGCAGCCAGTAGCGCGATTGCAGCCCTTCGTCTTCATCCACCAGCGTCAGGCGGTCTTCTTCATCATAATGCGCGGCGAGGTATTCAAGGATCGCGCCGGACTCGGCAATCACTCGATTACCGTCGGTTATCACCGGAGATTTACCCAGCGGATGAATCTTTTTCAGCGCCTCGGGGGCCAACATGCTGGGCTCACGCTGATAGCGTTTGATCTGATAGGGCACGTCCAGCTCTTCCAGCAGCCACAGCACCCGCTGCGAACGGGAGTTATTCAGGTGATGTACGGTGATCATGTTGGCTCCTGTTAAATCCAAACCTGAAGTATAGGCCCGGCTCAGCGGCTTTTCACATCCAGCAGGATCGCTCCGGTTCCCTGTTCGCTCAGGCGATCGTTCGGGTTGCGCAGCGGACAGTCTTCCATCGACAGACAGCCGCAGCCGATGCAGCCATCTAAATCGTCACGCAAGTGAGTCAGCATTTCGATACGCCGGTCCAGCTCATCACGCCACTGCTGCGACAGCACCGCCCATTCTCCTGGCGACATACGTTTACCCGGCGGAAACTGCATCAAATTGTCACCGATCGTCGCCAGCGGAATGCCGATGCGCTGGGCAATTTTGATAATTGCCACCCGGCGCAGCACGTCGCGCGTATAGCGGCGTTGATTTCCCGCATTGCGGTGACTGCTGATTAATCCTTTACTTTCATAGAAATGCAGCGTCGAAACCGCAACGCCGCAGCGCTGCGCCACATCGCCGGGGGTCAGTTCACGCTTGTTGGAAGCGTTGCCGTTTTTTTTCATTTAGCTCTTTACCTCAAGTTAACTTGAGGAATTATACTCAGCCACCATGGAAAGGGCGAGATATCTGATTCATCGAGCCGCCCCTTTTCCGATCACGTCAGAGGTTTTGACGGCCAGATTTGACGCAAACCAGGGAGAAAAATGTATGCATGATGACATCATCCGCACCCTTACCGACTGGATCGATAGCAATCTGGATAAAACGCTGTCGATTGATGAGGTGGCGGCCAAATCAGGCTATTCGAAATGGCACCTGCAGCGTATGTTCCGTACCGTGACGAAACAAACGCTGGGTGGCTATATTCGCGAACGTCGCCTGACGCTGGCGGCAGAAGCGCTGCGGAAAACGCAACGCCCGGTGTTTGATATTGCCATGCAGTATGGTTACGACTCGCAGCAAACCTTTTCCCGCGTGTTCCGCCGTCAGTTCTCGCAAACGCCGACTGCCTACCGTCACACCATGCGTCGCCAGGCGCTACAGCGCAGTAGCTGGAACTTCGACTGTAGCGATCTGCTCATGAACGGCTTCTCGCACAGCAGCGAAGTCCGTACCGCCCGCAACTGAGCCGTCCGGCTCAGTAAACTGCCGCCCCCCGGGTAAATTTCATTCAACTTTTAAAAGTCGATGATATAATGTGACCACCATCACATTTTTGACCTCGATGTCAGCCCGGAAAGAGCCTACCTGGCAGCTCCTGTTCCGCCTGCGGTGATGCCACTTCCAGTTTGTCAGGATCGATCATCGTGGAGTTCAACATGGGTACAATTACTGCCAGCGTCATGCTGATGAGATGGGAACTGCTGAGCGCGGTAATGATGTTTCTCGCCAGTACGTTCAACGTTCAGTGTCGTAAGGCCAGCCGCAACGCCATGGCATTCGTCTTTACCGGCATCGGTATTGGTATGTCGTGCTGGTTCGTCACCGGCCTGCTGGGAATTACCCTGAGCATGGACAATTTATACAACTTCTGGCACATCACCAAAGAGGTGTTTTTTGAAGTGATTAACCACGCGCCTACCGACTGGCCAATGCCCTGATTTTCCGGCCCGGTGAGCCAACGGGATTCATCGGGCGATGCTCCCCTGCTGCCCTCTCCTTCTTTTTCCTGAGCGGTTAAAACAGCGCGACGGTTGACCGGATAAAATAGATCACAGCGTAATAAATCGACTCAGATTTTATTTTCTAATGCGTAAAACTTTTCCCAACCGAATATCGTGAAATACTGCTATAAAATAACCGGACGCTTCAGCATTGATTAAATCCAGTTATTATCGCCATATTATAGTTAAGAAAGGTAATAGCATTTATGAGAAAGTCACGATATACGGCAGAACAAATCAGTAAGGCAATTAAAGATTCAGAAGACGGTATTAAGGTTAAACAGATTTGTGAAAACCTCGGTATTTCGGAGGCAACGTTCTACAGCTGGAAAAAGAAATATGCCGGATTAAATACAGCACAGGGTAGAAGAATCAAGGAATTAGAAGAGTCCCTACACAGCCTGTCTCGCGAACTTCAACTGATCTCTTCCGATAAACAGCTGCTGCAAAGTATTGTGAATGAATTTTTCACCACCGGGGATAAACGCAAAGCGGTAGCTTTTCTGCAGAATACCCACAGCGTGGGGACCCGCCGCAGCTGCCGCCTGCTGAATATCAGCCGCAGCGTTTATCATTATCCTCTCAGCTGTGACAATCAGTAATCTGCTGACAGCCGAAATTATTTATCACTCTTAAACATTAGTCACCGACCGGACAGGTAATATGCCATCGGTGCTAATGTTTTCTTTAAAATTGTCCCGACGGACGGCCTGTCGTTTATTCGTCAATCGGTACAATCTGCGGCTGAGGTTTAATCCTCATCGCCACCACCACCCCGCCAATCAGGCAGAAAATGCCGCAAAATGTGAGCACGGGTGGCCATGTCTGGCGCAGGGCAAAGGTATAGGCCAGCCCGGCCAGCGTTTCAAAAACGATTAACGGACCCAGCAACACCGCAGGCAGGCGCTGGCTGGCTTCGTTCCAGCACAGCGTCCCCAGCCACGAACACAGCAGGCCGATGGCCAGCATCAGCGCGATAAATATGCCCGGCTGTGGGCCAAACGGCAGACTGAATTCCGGCCGCGTCAGATGCAGCTGCCCCATCACCAGCAGATAGCCGAGCAGCGCCAGCGGCAGCGTTGCCAGCCCCTGAGCGGTTGCCCATGTGCCCGGCCGGAGAGTCGGATGCTGGCGCAGCCAGCGCGCGTTACGCAGCGGATACCATGTCCAGCAAATGACCGCCGCCAGCGCCAGCGCAATGCCGCTGAAATAGCGCCATGGATCGATCTGCTGCCCGGCGCCGCGAATTTCAGCCACGTTAACGCAGAGCAGCCCGCAGGCGATCAGCAGGAGCGCGGGGGCCAGGCTACGCCAGCTGAGCTGGCCGTCATCGCCGCCGTAAAACAGGTTGGCACAGACCGCAATAACCACCGGCAGGGTGCCGATAATCATCGTGGAAACCGGTGCACCGGTGCGCTGGATCGCGGTGGCAAGGAAGGCGTAATAAAGCAGATTTCCCACCAGCGTCAGCTTAAACACCTCACGCCAGTCATGGCCCGACAACTGGCGCAGCCGCTGACGATCCTGCCAGGCCAGCGGCAGGGCAATCAGCCCAAAGGCCAGATAGCGGCCGACAGACTGGAGGATACCCGGATAATCCGGGACCAGCAGCGGCCCGACAAAGATTAATCCCCACATCAGCCCCGCTCCGAGGGCAAAGCAAATTCCCGCAAACATCCTTTACACCTTATGGCACGTAAAAGCAGTGCCATATTATGGCGTGAGATCGCCTAAAGAGATTGTAGGAAATTGCGCTAGCGGCGCTGGCGAACCTGTTTCTGATAACGAGCGGGGGTAATACCGTAGCGTCCGACAAAGCTACGAGTCAGATGCGCCTGATCGGTCAGCCCGACTTCAGCGGCCACCTCTGCCGGAGGCACACCATCAATCAGCAACTGGCGGGCCTGATAGAGGCGAAAAGCCATCAGCATCTGATGCGGCGTAACGTGATACTGCGCCTTGAACTGGCGCTGGAAATGCCAGGGACTGAGCGACATCAGCGCAGAGAGATCGGCCAGGGTGATCCGTTCAGCCAGATTGTCGCGCAGATAATCGCGAACCCGATCGAAGCGGTGGCGGGTCACCGCCTCTGCGGGGCGAACATTGCGGGCGTGGGGGCGCAGCACGTCGCACAGCGACAGCAGCAGGCCATCGATTGCCAGCGCATCGTCCGTCTGCCAAAGCAGGGAGAGGATTTGCGAGATTTCACCCGCGTGCTGCGGATGATGACGCACCGCGCGGTCAAACCACCAACCGGGCTCACCGGTCAGCGCGGCAAGCCGCTGCGGTTCCAGGTAGATCATCCGGTATTGCCAGCCGCCTTCGCTGGCGGATTCACCGGTATGCAGCTCGTCCGGGTTCATTAATATCAGCGAGTCAACCGGCGCCAGGTGCTGTTCACCCCGATAGCGAAATCGCTCGGCGCCGCGAATAACGGTGCCGATACCAAAGGCCTCATGGGTGTGCGGCTCAAACGCATAGTGCGTGATGTGCGCCCGATACAGCTCCACGCCCTGCACGCCGGGCAGATGGCGGAAGCTGGCGCGGTCGTGCTCGCAGCAAAACTGTTCCGGTACACCTTCCATTCCCGCCTCCCCGCTTAATAATTAACCACCAGTTTACGCCCGTCAGGCCGCGCCAATAAAGCTGAGGCTGCTCGCCGCAAAGGTGCCGGAGGAAACCGCCCGGGAACAGCGGCCAACTCCCGCCGCCGCTCTGCGCTGTCTGACTGGCGGCATCAGCCGGTTCAGACGAACGATTAACCGCCGGCTGGCTGCGCGGTATCGGCAGCCGGTTCCCGCTGCACATCATCAATCTTCCAGCCGTCGTGCTCGTGCACCAGCGTCACCAGCAAATGCTGCCGATCGGCGGGGTCGCGCCCGAGGGTTACGTCGCCAAAGGCGCGATTGCCGTTCAGGGTGAAATCACTGACTGTGACGTTATTCACCCAGCCGTCGCTGTAGTCCTGATCCTGCAAAAAGTAATCATCATCCATGCCTTCCGGGCTTTTAATCAGCAGATTTATTTTCTGCAGCAGCCGCTGAGTCACGTACTCATTCAGCAACGGATCGTGCTCATCAATCGGGCTTTCTTCTTTGCTCAGCGCCGTCAGATACCAGCTGTAAAAGGCCACGCTGGTGCTGCGCGGATCGGCATTATGCTCTGCCGCTATTGCCTGAAAGGCGAAAATCGGGGCAATCAGCATCAATAACCACTTTTTCATTCAAACCATCCCGGATTAACCACGACTTGTTTTCCTCAATCAGCCCAGGCTCTCCTTACCGCCTGTGATTGTATTGAAATTACGCGGCTAATCCAGTGTTCCCGGCGGCGATACCGGCTTTTTTTGGTAACTGTTTATCGACAATCGATACAACGGGTAATCCACTCCGTCAGGATGGCCGCCAGCGGCTGCGGCTGTTCAAGCGGCAGCATATGGCCGGAATCTTCCACCAGCCGGAATTCCGCGTGCGGAATGGCCTCACAGAGCGCCCGCGATTCGGCCAGGCTGCGCATGCGGTCTTCTGCGGCGGCAACCACCAGCGTCGGGCAGCGGATCGCACTCAGCAGATGGCTGTCGCTGTTGCGCGCCATCAGCAGCTGACGAATCCAGGTTTCCCGCCCCAGCCGCAGGCTCATGTCCAGGATCTGCTGCACCAGCTGCGGGTTGTCCTCGTGACGCGGGCTCAGCGACAGCTTAATGGCCCGATGGCTCAGTCCGCGAAACGGGCCGCTGTCGAGGCGCAGTTTTCCGGCCATTGCAGCCTTAAAATTTGCCTGCATCGGGCTGTCGGCGGCGCTGGAGGTGGCAATCAGCGCCAGCCCCTTTACCCGCTCCGGCACCCGGCGGAGAATTTCACGCGCGACAAAACCGCCCATGGAGAACCCCAGCAGTACGAACGCCGGCGGGCAGCGATCCAGCACCATGGTGGCCATCTCCTCAATCGATTCTCCCTGCGACAGATCGCCACAGCTCACCGGGCCCGTCACGTTAAGCTGCGGCAGCACTCCCTGCCACAGTCCGGCGTCGCACATCATGCCGGGCAGTAAAACCAGCGCTGTCATCGCTTAACGCTCCATAACGTTGTTGATTAACCGGAAAAATTCATACACCGCGGCGCAGCTGCCGAAATAGATCATCAGGCCAACGATAATCGCAAGCAGGCGCGATGGTATCGCACGCGGGGCGTTCCATGGCGCGGCCAGCAGCCAGTGGATCAGCTTACCCGGCAAAAAAATAAAGGGCCCGCCCCGCTGCCGGATGCGCCATCCCCCACTGCACACAATTAACGCCAGAATAATTTCAACCACGCCCGCCAGCCCCGTCCGGTTCCCCAGCAGCTTCGGAATGCCAAAATGCATCAGCACGAAAAACAGGATCAGTATCAGGACAGAGAACAGGCCCTCAATCAGGAGCCAGACCGTCAGCGCGTCCGTCCAGCGCCGCAGCTGAAGGAAAATCAGCTCGTGACCGTAGAGATAGAACAGGATCAGCACGCCCGTGAACGTCAGCACCGGCCATTCGGGATGCGCTGCGACTGCGCTGCGGTTAAGTACCACGCCCCAGAACAGCAGCAAAAACACTCCGGCCCAGCTCAGAGCCACGTGCTTTTCCTGACTGCACTGCCGCACCACCGGGTTGATGCGTTCGGTGAGTTCGGGATAGCGGTCGCACAGCCCGGCCACCAGATTGTTCATGTCGGAGAGGAAGTTGGGTATCAGCCGGGCCCAGAATGGCATTTTTTCGTCACTGCCGGCTATCAGCGCCACCATCCGTCTTTTGCGCCAGGAATCCCCGGCTGAACGCAGCAGCGCCTGCCAGTTCGCCTCCACTTCCGTCTGGCGCGTGGCGCTATCTAACTGCCAGACCAGCCAATCGGGCAGCACGTTGCCGTTATCGTAACCCTCCAGACCCCAGCCAAGGGCTTCAGACAGGCTCATCAGCAGCTCTCCGGTCAGCCCCGGCCTTTCAACCAGCGCCTGCGCCAGCTGCTGATGAAACTGCTGCTGCTGCATAAGCGAGCCGCTGGCAGCCACACGCTGCCAGCTTTCCTCCAGCTGCGCCATGCACAGCTCCGATTCCAGCAGCCTGTGCGCCAGCAGATGAATATCCTGAGGGGTGAAAACGGGCGGCGGCGTAATATCCAGCGCCATCGCTGACCACTCATCGGCACAATTTCTCCGATCGTCGCCGGAATATGACGAATTATCGCTTCCGTCTGGCGACAGAAACTGCGCAGCCAACGATGCGCTCGCCCCGTCGTCCGCGGTTGTTGCGTCAACACGCGATACGCTGTCGCCATTTCCGCAGCAGCCTGCCCCCTCTTCCTGCGCAGTCTGCGCCAGACCGGCCTCCTCTGCCTGAGCATTGGTCGCAAAAACCTGTGGCTCATCCGGCTCGCTGGCGGCGTAGCGCTTCGCCTGCTCCCAGGCCTCGCGCAGCCGCTGATAACCTTCGGGATCGCGATCCGGACGATGCTGCTTCAGCAGCCGCACGTAGGCGCGGCGGATCTCATCCTCGTCGCGAGTCGGGGCAATCCCCAGTACGCTCCATTCACTCATTTACTGCGTCCAGTCGTCGTAGCGGGACAGCATCTGCTCAAGATGCTGGCGAAACTCGGCAATTTGCCGAACGTCCTGCGTTTCCAGCAGCTGTTCAAATGCCGAGAGAGCGGCATCAATCTGCTGTCGCTCCTCACCCAGCAGGAAGCGATAGAGCGCGTTGCAGCGCATCAGCACCCGGCGGTTTTCCGGTCGGTCACGCGGATGCTGCTTCAGCGAGGTCAGCCGCGCCAGGCTCTGCTGGATCGCTTCCTGACTCATCTGGCCGGGCACGTTTTCAATGACCAGACGGCTGATGTCTTCCGATGCCGACGTCCGGCACTCCACTTCCAGAATCCCGTCCAGCGTATAGGTAAAACGCACGTCGATGCTGACTTCACCGGCCTTGCGCGGTGGCACATCGAGTTTTAACTCACCGAGCAGAATATTATCTTTGACCCGCCGACCTTCGCCCTGATAGATCTCGATCTCCACCACGGTCTGATTATCAGCGGCGGTGAACAGGGTTTTCTCCATGCTGACCGGCAGGAAGGTATTACGTTCGATCAGCGGCAGGAAGAAACCGGACTCCTGGCGGCCATACTGCTCGCGCAGTGTGGCCACGCCCAGCGAGTAGGGCATCACGTCGGTGAGGATCACATCCTCAACGGCGCTGTCTTCCATCACCATCCCGGCCTGCACGCCTGCCCCGAGCGCAACCGCCTGGTCAGGATGCAGATCGTGACGTGGGAAGCGGCCAAACAGGCGGGCCACGGTCTGACGGATCAACGGCATACGCGTGGCGCCGCCCACAAGCAGCACGTGATCCAGCTGGTCGAGAGTAAAGCGCGCATCCTGTAGCGCCTGGCTGACAGGCCGTTGCAGGCGGGCAATCAGCTCACTGCAAATTCCGGCAAATGTCGCTTCGCTCAGCTCCCACTGCCAGCGCTTATCCTGCCATTCCAGGGTCGCCGTGGCGGGAGATGACTGGGTAAGATCGCACTTCAGCCGTTCCGCCAGCTGGCTGAGGCTGGCATAAAGTTCGCCCTCTGCGTGGTTCAGTTCCGGAAACTGCTGCTGCATCCAGCGCAGGATCGCCGCACTGAAGTCATCACCACCGAGGAATACGTCACCGCTACTGGAACGCACTTCCACCACGCCGTCGAACATATCGATGACAGAGACGTCAAACGTACCGCCGCCGAGATCAAAGGTCAGATACTTTTGCTGCTGATTATTCAACAGGCCAAAGGCCAGCGAGGCGGCCGTCGGTTCGTTCAGCAGCCGTTTAACCTCCAGCCCGGCCAGCTCCCCGGCTGTTTTTACCGCACGGCGCTGCACGTCATTAAAATAGGCCGGAACGGTGATCACCGCACCGGATACCGGCTGGCCGAGGACCTGCTCCGCATCGTCTTTCAGCTGGCGCAGCAGAATGGCCGACAGCTCCTCGGCGCGAAAGTGCTGTCCGCCTAGCTGGAAGGTGGTTTCGCTGCCCATGGAGCGCTTGAAGCTGCCCACAGTCAGGTGGGGATGCGATTGCAGACGGGCTTTGGCGGGCTGCCCCACCAGCATATTGCCCGCCTCATCCACGCCAACGACCGAAGGCGTCAAAACGTCGCCAAAACGGTTCGCTACCAGTTCTGAACGCCCGTTGCGCCACAGGCACAGCAGACTGTTTGAGGTACCCAGATCGATACCTATTATCCAATCAGTGGTCATTCACTCTGTCCTTGTTGCCCCGTCAGCGCGGGTTTAAGTTATGCCCGGATTTCAGGATATGCACAAACAGTCTACCCGACAGTTTTCCAACAGAGCCAGCACTGATGAAGAGAAAATTCGCCTTTGCGGGGCGGATAAGCCAGCAATATTGACAATCATTTCAGTCAGTTTGGGAACTTCAGAGATTTCTGTGGTGAAACAGCGTCAGGCAGATGCGATCGACTGGATTATTGACCGTTCATCCCGCAATAGCGCGACGCATTTTTATTCTGACCGTGGATTATTTTTTCCGGCAAACCGGCGGAAAAGGATGAATAAATAGTTAGCTTTTGATCAGCCATAGGGAAAGTGATTTTATGCATATATTATTCACTCAAAGTGCATAAAATTATTTTTCTCATTGTTTTTCAGAAACTTGAATGTGATCAAAAAGTGAATAATTACGCGGCGTTCTGTGTTGACATTGTTAAGGCTCACCGCCAGCATTAGGCCACATGCTTACCTCCCGCCAGCGGTTCTGGCCTGAGTGAATGCCACACGGCGCTGTCCGTTTTCTCGTCGCGTAGTACGCCTGAAAGCCCGTTTTCATCGGGACGGGGTTGCTTTGCCTGCAAAATATATAGAGAGGATGCCATGTCTGACCAAACGGATGCGCAGCAAAATCTGCATCGGGGGCTGAGTTCCCGACATATCCAGCTGATCGCCCTCGGCGGTGCCATTGGAACCGGGCTGTTTATGGGAGCCGGTAAAACCATTGCCGTTTCCGGAACCTCCATCCTGATCACCTATGTGGTGGTGGGATTCTTTATGTACATGACCATGCGGGCGATGGGTGAGCTGCTGCTGACCCGGCTCGATTACCGCTCTTTTGCCGACTTCGTTGCCGACTACCTTGGACCCAAAGCAAGCTTCTACCTCGGCTGGTCCTACTGGCTGAGTTGGGTGGTGACCTGCATTGCCGACGTGGTGGTCTGCGGCGGCTATGTGCAGTACTGGCTGCCCGCGCTGTCACCCTGGATACCCGCCCTGTCGACGCTGATGCTGCTGTGCCTGCTTAACCTGCTGTCGGTAAAAATGTTCGGCGAGGCCGAATTCTGGTTCGCGATTATCAAGGTGATCGCCATTGTTGCGCTGATCGTCACCGGCGGCTGGATGATCGCCAGCGGCTGGACCTCGCCGGATGGCGTACAGGCGTCACTGAGCAACGTCACTAATCCGCAGGTGTTTATGCCACACGGCATTGTCGGCTTCTTCGCCGGATTCCAGATCGCCATCTTCTCCTACACCGGGATTGAGCTGCTGGGAACCATGAGTGCCGAAACCCGCTCGCCGGATCGCGTGCTGCCGAAGGCGATTAAAGCCATTCCGATGCGGATTATCATTTTCTACGTGCTGTCGATGGTGGTGATTATTGCCGTCACCTCCTGGCAGCACATATCGCCGGATACCAGCCCGTTCGTCACCCTGTTTGATAAGGCCGGGCTTCCTGCGGCGGCGGCGGTAATTAACTTTGTCGCCCTGACCTCGGCGATGTCCTCTGCGAACAGCGGAGTTTACTCCAGCACGCGTATGCTCTACGGCCTGTCGGTCGACGAGCACGCCCACTGGCAGTTCCGCATTCTGTCACGCACCACGTCTATTCCGGTCTACAGTCTGCTGTTTACCTGCTTCTGTATGCTGATTGGCACGCTGCTGCTGTTCCTTGTGCCGAACGTGATGACGCTGTTTACCGTCGTTTCCACGCTGGCGGCGATTCTGGTGATCTACAGCTGGGCGATGATTGTGATTGCCTATCTGGTGTACCGCAAACGTCGCCCCGACCTGCACCAGCGCTCCAGCTTTAAGATGCCTGCCGGTATCGCCATGAGCTGGCTGACGCTGCTGTTCTTCCTGTTCTCACTGGTGGTGATGGTGTTTGATGCCGATACGCTTACGGCGCTGTGCGCGATGCCGCTGTGGTTTATTCTGCTGGAGTGGGTCTGGCGGGTGAAGCAGCGTAAAGCACAGGTTGAGTCAGAGGCGATGTGATCGCCTGAGCGAAGCGGAATGCGCGTTGCCGCCGATAACCCTCGCTCGCGGACAACGCGCGACACAATCAATCAGGCCCTGCCGGACAATCGACAGGGCCTGATTTTCAGCAGAAAGCGCCTCTGCGAAGGCTGTCCAGCGCGGAGCGCGGAGCTCAGACCCAAGACCGCATGACGGCTTAGAGTACGCCCTGTGCCAGCATCGCATCGGCCACTTTTACGAAGCCTGCAATGTTTGCACCGCGAACGTAGTGAGTCTGCTTGCCCTCACCGCCGTGCTCAACGCAGGCATGGTGAATATCCAACATAATGTGCTGCAAACGAATATCCACTTTCTCAGCCTTCCAGCTCAGACGCGCGGCGTTCTGCGCCATTTCCAGACCGGAGGTGGCGACACCACCGGCGTTAGCCGCTTTACCCGGAGCAAACAGCACGCCTGCATCCAGGAAGGCGTCGGTTGCCGCGATAGTGGTCGGCATGTTAGCGCCTTCGGCAACGGCCTTCACGCCGTTAGCTATCAGCTGCTTCGCCGCTGGCAGATCCAGTTCGTTCTGCGTAGCGCACGGCAGCGCAATATCCACCGCCACGCTCCACGGCTGCTGACCGGCGAGGTAAACCAGGTTGCGTTCGCGGGCATAATCTTCCACGGTGCCATAACGCACGTTTTTGATCTCGGCCAGATGCGCCAGCTTCTCGGTAGTGAAGCCCTCTTCATCCACCACGGTCCCGCCGGAGTCAGATGCCGTGATCACCCGAGCACCCAGCTCCAGCGCTTTCTCGATGGCGTACTGAGCCACGTTACCGGCACCGGAGACGGAAACGCGGCTGCCTTCGAAGCCCAGGCCGTGACGTTTCAGCATCGCATCGGTAAAGTAGACCAGGCCGTAACCGGTCGCTTCCGGACGGATCAGACTGCCGCCAAACGTCAGACCTTTGCCGGTGAACACGCAGCTGGTGTTGTTCGACAGCTTTTTCATCATCCCGGACATGAAGCCCACTTCACGACCGCCCACGCCGATGTCGCCCGCCGGCACGTCAGTATCCGGGCCAAGGTGACGATACAGTTCGGTCATCAGCGCCTGGCAGAAACGCATCACTTCCGCGTTGCTTTTGCCTTTTGGATTAAAGTCAGAGCCGCCTTTACCCCCGCCCATGGGCAGCGTGGTCAGCGCATTTTTAAAGGTTTGTTCGAAGCCCAGGAACTTCAGAATGGACAGGTTTACGGAAGGATGAAAACGCATACCGCCCTTGAAAGGACCAATGGCAGAGCTGAACTGCACGCGCCATGCGCGGTTGACCTGCACCTGACCGCGATCGTCGGTCCAGGCAACGCGAAACTGAATGGCTCGTTCTGGTTCCACTAAACGCTCCAGCAATCCCTGCTCCTGATATTGCGGGTTCTGTTCCAGAAACGGCCACAGAGAGGTAAAGACTTCACGTACCGCCTGCAGGTATTCCGGTTGATGAGGATCACGCTGTTGGACGGAGGAGAGAAACGTCTCCAGAGAGTTGAAACCTTTCATGACTAAATCCTTCTGTCTGTGAAATGTCACTGGAGCTAATTAAGAGTTATTTGAATAGCCAGTGAGATAATATTGTGCGTCAACGACTATATCATTGCTTTTCCGCTGCACAACAAAAAAGTGTGAGCCGTTAATCTGCCAGACAAACTAATATCAGCCAACGGAACCACGCCCGAATTTCGGAATTTACCCTTACAGAAGGCACGGCCGGCGGGGGCTAGCCGCGTCTGAGTTGCCATTTATCATGGCAACGTCTGTTATTCATCCCGACATAAAAACTGAATAGATTACAACATGTTAAATACATTCATAAGAAAAAATTATGGCCAGAGAATGTCAATTAAATCTAATGATAGAGAAGGTCATTATTAATAATACCGAAAAGGTGCGTGTTAATTCGCAACTTTTCGCCGGGTTTAAATAATCAGGAATAATTATTTAAACCCGCGGAATTCTCACCGCCTGGCGCATCACTTAATTTTTTTCATCGCCCTCAATTCTAAGGATCCTTATAACATATCAGAGGCTGAGGAGAGTGCTTACGCAACGTTCTCCACGCCGTTGCCCATCGTCAGATCTCCACCTCACGAATATCATGCGCGTCAATCGCTCCGCCAATACGGATTTTACTGACCCGCTTACCGGTCAGCGCATCTTCGCTCTGCGGTCGGGAAAACTGATCTTACCCGGCAATCGTGGACATGCGACCCGGTGAAGACACTCCAGACCAGCAATAAGCCGCGTAGGGCCGCGATATACTTCGCGAAGTCCCTGAACTGCATGGGCTTCCGGTAATCCGGTTTGGCAGGAACGACGATTTACATGCGCAGGTTACCGGGCCTTAAAGAGATGCAGAGCATGTCCGTAGAGCCTGAACAGCCTTCATGCCAGAAGCTAACCGCCGTCAAGCGAACATGGCAGTGCAAGCCTGGAGAGTCTGGCTTATTCAGGTTTTTTTCTTGAACGAAATGCTGCCACTTTCATACGATTGCCGCAGGTTGCCATACTGCACCAGCGGCGTCGGTGAGATTTACTCAGATCGTGGAACAGCAGAATGCAGTCATGGGCCTCGCACTGACGAACATATTCGAATTTATCGCTGGTGACCAGATTCACCAGCGCATCGGCAATCGGCCAGAGAAGGCCAGACGGGCTTATGATATTGTGATAAAGGGTGCTCTGGAGTTGCTGCGTGTCGTCGTCCCATTCCAGCTTCCTCTCCGGGTGACCCACTTCAAGCACCCGGTTGACCACCGCAAGATCTACCGGAACCCTGTTCATGGCGGCGTTCACAATACTCCTTGCACTGCTGCGAAGTTTACGAGCTTCGGCCAGCATTCCATCAGGGATCGGTTGATCGCCAATGTCAGGCAATACCCCGGCTTTCCTCAGCCAACCTGTGACGCTTTGATCATCAGTAAGACAGTCATGACGTTTACCACCTATCGCATACTCGCTGTTAATGAAATCGAGCGCCAGGTTATCAGCCAGAAAGGGGGCATCGGAATAAGTGCTTTCAGAATTCATGTCGTTACGTAACCCATAATTTTTTTTTGACAGGTTACCAGATACCTATGTAACCTTCAAATTCAAACTTTAAAGGTTACAGGTAATTATCATGACCTCTTCTAAATCAATTGAAGCTTTGGCTCTTACTGCGTCTTTACCTGGCGGCTCTGCTCAGTCCGCCACTGCGGCGAACCCGGTTCATTACCGCTACGAACAGGTGGATAACGTGAAGGTTTTTTACCGTGAGGCAGGCGACCCCAAAGCACCCACGGTGCTGTTGCTTCACGGCTTTGCAGCCTCATCGTTTATGTTCCGCGACCTTATCCCCGAACTTGCCGATCGCTATCACGTGATCGCGCCGGATCTGCCAGCGTTCGGTTTTACCGAAGCCCCTGCAAGAGGTGAGTACGCCTATACCTTTAACCAGCTGGCCAGGACCCTCGGCCAGTTCACCGAACAACTTAAGCTCCATAACTACGCACTTGTGGTTCACGACTATGGTGCCCCGGTGGGCTGGCGACTGGCCGTCACGCATCCGGAGCGTGTGACCGCCATCATTTCCCAGAACGGCAATGCGTATGAGGAAGGACTGGGCGAGAGCTGGGCACCTATCCAACGGTACTGGCATGAACCGACACAGCATAACCGGAATGCCCTGGATGACTTCCCGACACCGGCCTCGATCAAATGGCAATATTTTGAGGGCGTTGTCGACAAGAGTTCGGTTTCACCAGATGGATATACTCTGGAAGGGCTGCAAATATTACGGCCGGGTGTTGCGGATATTCAACTCGATCTGGTGCTGGATTACGCTTCGAACGTTGCAATGTATCCTACCTTCCAGCAGTACTTCCGCGAATATCAGCCACCGCTGCTGGCGGTTTGGGGAAAGAACGATCCGTTTTTCCTTCCAGCCGGAGCTGAGGCCTGGAAGCGCGACCTTCCCAATGCAGACATTCGCTTCTATGACACCGGACACTTCGCTCTGGAAACCCACGGCAAGGAAATCATCCCTGCTATCCGTGAGTTTCTGGATAAGAACATTGATTAACGAATACGCTTTGGAACGTTGCTAAGGTTCTGGCTCAGTCTGGCTGATTTAGCAAAGGTATTCCTTTCCTGCCAACGCATTTTCCGGGATTGCCTTTACGCTTCGGTCAGCCAACCGATTGGCATAAACTGTATGGCTTTATCTCTGGTATTTCATTCTGGACTGAGGCCACACCTGTAGCCGTTGACACGATGCCTGCTCTCAGGAGTCATTAATTAAACTGCGTTGCAAAAATTGAACTGGCTCTCACTTTTAAGAAAATTATCAGACTGAGGGCGAATGAAACACTGGTGATGTGAAATATAAAATCTCTTCGAGAAAAAATAAAAAACCTCCACCAAATCAAAAAGGAAAGATCCTGCATAATTACCTTTTAAATTAACAAGAAAACATAATAAAAAATCAAAAGATCTCGAAAAATTAAAATAACCACCGCAACAAAACATAAAGAGATCGCTCACGGCCAACGTATATTCCCCTGAGGTTTATTTTCCTTATTAGTTACACACTCAATTAACTTAAAGACAAACTTTCGCCTTTTTATTTCTCAACATTGAAACAATAAATACTAAATCAGCCAGGCCAGGGAGTGCATATGTACGATATTATCGTTATTGGAAGTATTAATATGGACGTCATTGTTCACTGCCATCACTTTCCCGCCAGCGGGGATAACACGTTCTGTGAGTCAATCCGTTTAGCCGCAGGGGGTAAAGGCAATAACCAGGCCGTCAGCGCGGCTCGCTACGGCAAAAAGGTCTGCTTTATCGGCTGCATTGGTGACGATTCTCCCGGCAGGCAGCTGCGGCAAAACCTTAAAGAGCGGCACATTGACGACGGCTGGCTGATCGTGAAAAACGGCGTGGATACCGGTTCCTGCGTGGGATTAGTGGAACCGAACGGTGAAAATACGCTGCTGGTGAACCCTGGCGCTAATTTTGCTTTTGGCGCAGAAGAAATCCGCCAGCGGCTGAATGCGCTAGAGGGGAAAATCCTGCTGATCCAGATGGAAACCAGCAAAGAGTCGGTGCTGGCGGCCATGCGTACAGCTCGCGAAAAAGGGATGCTGATTATTCTCGATCCGGCTCCGGTGCAGGGCATTAACCCGGACTGCTTCCCGTATGCGGATATCATTGTGCCAAACAGCCATGAAACCGAACGCATCACCGGCATCAGGGTATTTGATGAGTCCTCGGCGCTGGCGGCGGCAAAAATTATCCACGGCATGGGGGTGAACAACGTCATTGTCAAAATGGGCGGCAGCGGCTGCCTGCTTTATCGCCATCAAACGCCATTGTACTTCCCCGCTCTTCAGGTTGACGCGGTCGATACCGTCGGTGCCGGAGACTGCTTTGCCGGTGCGCTGGCAAATTACCTGATTGATTATCCTGATAATCTTGAAGATGCCATTCGGTTTGCCCAGACGGTGGCCGGGATTAAGGTGTCCCGTCATGGCGGCCATGATGCTATTCCTTCTCTGAATGAGGTGAATGCCGTGCTGCACAAGGAGACGGGAACCGGCCGTCACCCCACGTGCTGATAACGCATTGATTCCATGGAAAAGGAGGGCGAACTGTGTTTTCTGCTATGAATAATGGATTTTCAGCGTTTATCTCGCTTGGCGCACCGGCAATGATGTTTTTTATCATCACGCTGCTGTCACTGCTGTTCAGAGTCAAATTATCAAAAGCGCTGGAGGGCGGCATTTTGATCGCGCTGGCGCTGACCGGTATGGGCGCGGTGATTACGCTGTTAACCGGTGCCTTTGCTCCGGCCTTGACTCAGTTCGTTAAATCAACGGGGGTGAGCTTATCCATCACCGATCTGGGCTGGGCACCGCTGGCGGTGATCACCTGGGGATCGGTCTATACGCTCTATTTCGCGGCCATCTGTATTACGCTTAATGTGATTTTACTGACGCTGAACAGAGTCAAAACGCTGAATGTTGACCTGTTTAATATCTGGAATCTGTCGGTCATTGGCCTGCTGACGTTATATTATTCGAACAGCAATCTGGTGTTAACCACCTGCGTAGTGGGCGCAGTTTATGTGCTGATGTTAATCAACTCTGACGTCATGCAGCCGCAAATCAAAGCGCTGCTTAACTATGACCGCAACAGCATTACCACCACCGCGCATCCCTCGCTGCTGATTTGCCCACCGGTACTCGCCATCAATGAACTGATCTCCGCGTTTATTCCGTTTATTGATAAATACGACTTTGATGCGGAAAAGCTCAATAAAAAAATCGGCTTCTGGGGATCGAAATTCGCCATCGGTGTTTACCTTGGCTTCTTTGTCGGTCTGCTCGGCAGGCTGCCGATGAGCGAGCTGCTTTCACTGGCCTTTACCGCCGGAATTTCGCTGGAGCTGTTCGGCACCGTCGGCAGCTGGTTTGGACCGGCAATCAGGCCCCTTTCCGACGGCATCGCCAGCATGATGGAAAAGCGCATGAAGGGCCGACAGATCTACGTTGCCATCGACTGGCCGATCCTCGCTTCCCGTGCGGAACTGTGGGCGGTGGCGAATATCCTTGCCCCTGTGCTGCTGGTGGTGGCGATTCTGCTGCCGGGCAACAGGGTGCTGCCGCTGGGCGGGATCCTGCTGACGGTGCTGGCCCCGGCGCTGCTGATTATCACCCAGGGAAAAGTGATCCGCATGACGCTGATCGGCACGGTGCTGATCCCGCTTTTCCTCTGGGCTGCCACCCTGATTGCCGAGTTCGTTACCAAAACCTCTCTTGCCATGCACAGCTTTCCAGAGGGAATGTCACACGATCGGCTGTTTTCGTCCGTAGATTCTGATCCGCTGGAGAAAATGCTGTCGATACTGATCGCCAAAACCAGCGTATCCCTCACGCCCTCAATGCTGATTGCCACGCTGGTGTCGATCATCGCCTACCTGGGCCTGTTCACCTGGTACGTCAAACGGATGAAAAGCCTGAATGCCACGCGATTTGCTGTTATGCCGGAAATTCACCATCAGGAGGAGCCATGAGACTGCTTGGAGCATCGTTAATGTGCGCAGATTTGCTGAATCTGGGCCAGCAGATTGCCGAGCTGGAAGCGGCGAATATTGATTTCTACCATATCGATATCATGGACGGGCAGTTTGTGGATAATTTCGCCCTGAGTATCGATTTTATTAAAACAATCAAGCCGCTGACCACGCGGCCAATTGACGTACATCTGATGGTAGGCCAGCCGGAGCGTTATATTGACGCGCTGGCGGCGGCGGGCGCGGACATGATTACCGTCCACGCCGAGGCCGTGGGGCATCTGCACGGCGTACTGACCCAAATACGCCGCCACGGGCTGAAAGCAGGCGTGGCACTCAACCCGGCAACTCAGGTCCGAACGCTCAGCTATGTTATTGAGTTGATTGATATCCTGCTGATTATGACCGTGGAGCCGGGCTTTGCCGGGCAAACGTTTATTGACGCCATGCACCGGAAAATACGGTTTGCCCGTACCTGGCTTAAGATGAAACGCAGCCAGGCGCTGATTGAGGTCGATGGCAATATTGGCCCGCAGACGCTGGCGCCCTGCGCGGCCGAAGGCGCTTCGATGTTTGTCCTCGGCACCAGTGCGCTGTTCCATCATCGCGGTACGCTGGCAGAAAATCTGTTCGAGACGCGAAAGCATGCTGAACAGCCCTGCGAACGTCCGACCGGCTCCCCCTGAGTCAGACAACCCGCGGGGATCCCAGCCCGGAGCGGCTTCGGTCCCGGGCTGGTCAGTACGATCAGAAATTGAAATCCAGCATCAGCTTATACTCGGTCGCGATCGCATCACCGTGAGTCACCCAGTTCCCGCTCTGCGCAATGTCCGAACCGGTCACTTCCCCTGACACGGTAAAGCG
>CAJYIY010000128.1 GCA_913775305.1 uncultured Erwinia sp.
CGATGCCCATAAAGAAGGATAAGGCATAGCCCGCCAGCACCCCGACCAGAATCGGAATGATCGCCAGGAAACCGCGGAACAGCACGGAACCCAGGATGGTCACACCCAGCGTGACCATCGAGATAATAATGGTTTTACCGTCAGGCGACGTGCCGTTGGCCGGCAGCAAACCGGCCATATTCGCTGCCACGCCCGCCAGCTCCAGTCCGATTACTGCGACAATCGCGCCCATCGCCGCCGGAGGGAACATCACATCCAGCCAGCCGGTACCGGCCTTTTTCACTATCAGCGCCACCAGACAGAACAGCACGCCGCACATAATAAACCCGCCCAGCGCCACTTCATATCCCAGCGGTAACAGCAGCAGCACCGGAGAGATAAAGGCAAAACTTGAGCCGAGGTAGGCCGGAATTTTGCCCTTACAGATAAACAGGTACAGCAGTGTGCCAACACCGTTAAACAGCAACACCGTGGCCGGGTTGATATGGAACAGAATCGGCACCAGCACCGTGGCACCAAACATCGCGAACAGGTGCTGGAAGCTGAGTGGAATGGTTTGCAGCAGCGGTGGCCGCTCGTGTACGCCTATTGCGCGACGCGTCATAGTTCACTACCCCTTAGATATGTTTGCCAAAAAAAAGCCGACTCTGCGGTCGGCTTATTAATAAAAATACTCTCACAGCAGAATGACATCCGCTGTAAGGCACTGACAGGCCAGGCATGACCGTACCGGGAGGCAGTTTGAGCAAGACCCGCGGCCTGAATGCGGCGCCTGCAACCGGCAAATGAGAGCATTGAACGCTGCCCGGATTCAACACCGCCGCCAAGCCAGCCTGACACATCGTTTACTTGGTTCCGAAGATCTTATCGCCTGCATCGCCAAGGCCAGGGATGATGTATCCCTTGTCGTTCAGCCCCTGATCTATTGATGCGGTGTAAAGTTCCACATCCGGGTGCGCTTTCTCCAGCGCGGCAACCCCTTCCGGTGCGGCGACCAGGACCAGCACCTTAATGCTGGTGCAGCCTGCTTTTTTCAGCAGGTCGATGGTGGCGATCATTGAGCCACCGGTGGCCAGCATCGGGTCAACGACCAGCGCCATGCGCTCTTCGATGTTTGAAACCAGCTTCTGAAAATACGGCACCGGTTCCAGGGTTTCTTCATCACGATACACGCCGACCACGCTGATGCGTGCGCTCGGAACATGCTCCAGCACGCCCTCCATCATGCCCAGACCGGCACGCAGGATCGGCACTACGGTAATCTTCTTACCTTTGATCTGCTCAATCTGCACCGGGCCATTCCAGCCCTCGATGGTCACCGTTTCCGTTTCCAGATCGGCAGTGGCTTCATAGGTCAGCAGGCTTCCCACTTCTGACGCGAGTTCACGAAAACGCTTGGTGCTTACCTCGTTCTCACGCATCAGACCCAGTTTATGTTTGACCAGCGGGTGTTTGACTTCCACGATCTTCATTGTTGTACTCCCGGAGTGTTAAGCTGCAAAAAAAAATCGCGAGATTATAGCGCCATTTCCCCCCGGCGCCATATGGCTTAGTGCAATAGTTTAGTTAATCACGGCAACCGGTATCATCATTGGTTAAAATCTGGCTATTGGCAAGACGCGGTAAGATGGCACTCGCAAACGTTTGCCTCCACTGGTAGAATTGCGGCGCTCTATTTTTACCACCACACCACCAACCGCAAACGCGTGGGGATTTCGCAGTGACCGACAAAACCTCTCTCAGCTATAAAGACGCCGGCGTAGATATCGATGCTGGTAATGCTTTAGTCGACCGTATCAAAGGCGTAGTGAAAAAGACCCGCCGCCCTGAAGTCATGGGTGGACTGGGCGGTTTCGGTGCCCTTTGTGCGCTGCCGCAAAAATACCGTGAACCCGTCCTGGTTTCCGGCACTGACGGCGTTGGCACCAAGCTGCGTCTGGCGATGGACCTGAAACGCCACGACACGATCGGTATCGATCTGGTCGCGATGTGCGTTAACGATCTGGTGGTACAGGGCGCAGAGCCCCTGTTTTTCCTCGACTACTATGCTACCGGCAAACTGGATGTGGATACCGCAGCCAGCGTGATCACCGGTATCGCAGAAGGCTGTTCCCAGTCTGGCTGTGCGCTGGTCGGCGGCGAAACCGCTGAAATGCCGGGCATGTATCACGGTGAAGATTACGATGTGGCGGGCTTCTGCGTCGGCGTGGTCGAGAAATCTGAAATTATTGACGGCAGCAAAGTCACCGACGGTGACGTGCTGATCGCGCTGGGTTCCAGTGGCCCGCACTCTAACGGCTACTCGCTGGTGCGTAAAATTCTGGAAGTCAGTCAAACCGATCCGGAAACCACTCAGCTGGCAGGCAAATCCCTGGCAGATCACCTGCTGGCACCCACCCGCATCTATGTGAAAAACATCCTCAGCCTGATTGAGCAGGTTGACGTGCATGCCATTGCACACCTGACCGGCGGCGGCTTCTGGGAAAACATCCCGCGCGTTCTGCCGGACAACACCCAGGCGGTGTTGGAAGAGTCCAGCTGGGAATGGCCGGCGGTATTCGGCTGGATGCAGCAGGCAGGCAACGTCAGCCGTCATGAAATGTACCGCACCTTTAACTGCGGCGTGGGTATGGTGATTGCGCTGAGCGCGGCAGACGCGGATAAAGCGGTACAGCTGATGAACGACGCGGGTGAAAAAGCCTGGAGAATTGGTAGTATCAAAGCTTCCGATTCTGAAGAGCGTGTGGTCATCAATCCATGAAACGTATCGTCGTGCTGGTTTCCGGAAATGGAAGCAACTTACAGGCAATTCTGGACGCCTGCCAGCAGGGGCAGATTAACGGCAGCGTTGCTGCCGTATTCAGCAACAGGGCCGATGCCTATGGCCTGGAGCGGGCACGCGAAGCGGGCATTCCTGCACATGCGCTGGCCGCTTCGCAGTTTGCCGACCGCGAAGCGTTCGATCGCCAGCTGATGCTGGAGATTGACGCCTATGCCCCCGATCTGGTGGTGCTGGCCGGCTATATGCGTATTCTCAGCCCGGCGTTCGTGCAGCGTTACGCGGGCCGTATGCTGAATATTCATCCTTCCCTGCTGCCAAAATACCCGGGGCTGCACACTCACCGCCAGGCTATTGAGAATGGCGATGACGAGCACGGCACTTCCGTTCATTTTGTCACGGAAGAACTGGACGGTGGTCCGGTGATTTTACAGGCGAAGGTTCCGGTATTTGCTGATGACACCGAGGCGGATGTCGCCGCGCGCGTTCAGCATCAGGAACATGCGATCTATCCGCGGGTGGTGAGCTGGTTTATTGAAGGCCGTCTGGCGATGCGCGACGATTGCGCCTGGCTGGATGGCGAACAGCTTCCCGCAGAAGGGTATGCGTTCGATTAACGGATACACGCAGGGCGGAGGATCTCCGCCCTGGCTTCTTTCCCAGCCTGTGCTGCGGACTGACACGGTGCCAACGCCGTCTCAGCCGAAGCGACCGGTGATATAATCTTCGGTTTTGCGCTGCCTTGGCGCGGTAAACAGATCGTCGGTCAGACCAAACTCCACCACGCTCCCCTGATGCATAAACGCGGTATAGTCCGAAACGCGTGCCGCCTGTTGCATATTGTGCGTGACCAGAATCAGCGTAAAGTGCTGCTTCAGAGTACTCATCAGCTCTTCGATCACCAGCGTAGAAATGGGGTCCAGCGCCGAAGTGGGTTCATCCAGCAGCAGGATTTCCGGTTCAATTGCGATAGCGCGCGCGATCACCAGTCGCTGCTGCTGGCCGCTGGACAGCGTCAGCGCGTTCTGCCACAGGTTATCCTTTACCTCGCTCCACAGCGCCGCTGCACGCAGCGCACGCTCTACCGTTTCATCCAGCACCCGCCGATCGCGTATCCCCTGCAGGCGCAGGCCGTAAACCACATTGTCATAAATGGTTTTCGGGAACGGATTGGGCCGCTGAAACACCATGCCAATCCGGCGGCGCAGCAGGGACAGGTCGCGATCGTGGCCGAGGATCGACTGCTGATGCAGGCGAATATCGCCTTCCACCCGGCAGTTACCTATCAGATCGTTCATACGATTAAAACAGCGCAGCAGTGTTGACTTACCGCAGCCGGAAGGACCGATTAACGCAGTGATGCGGTTTTTCGGTATCCGCAGGCTGATGTTATTCAATGCCGGTTTGGTCCCGTACCACAAACTCAGATTATCCAGCTCAAGCGCGGTTTCCGCGTCTTCAAATATGACAGCCATAACCATCCCGTATTAGTGCATGAGCGCACGGTAGCGCTCGCGCAGACGATGGCGAAGTATCATCGCCACCAGGTTTAATCCAAAAATCAGCACTACCAACAGCAGCGCCGTGGCAAATACCAGCGGGCGATCGGCCTCAGCGTTGGGGCTCTGGAATGCCAGGTCGTAGATCTGAAAACCAAGATGCATAAACTTACGATCGAGATGCAGGTAAGGGAACAGTGAATCAATCGGCAGCTCGGGTACCATTTTTACCACGCCAACCAGCATCAGCGGCGCGGTTTCTCCGGCGGCGCGCGCCACGGCAAGTATCAGCCCGGTCAGCATCGCCGGAACCGCCAGCGGCAGCGTCACATGCCACAGCGTTTCGGCCTGCGTGGCACCCAGCGCCAACGATCCCTGACGCAGCGAGGGCGGGATATGCGACAGCCCTTCTTCCGTGGCAACAATCACCACCGGCAGCGTCAGCAGAGCCAGCGTCAGCGAAGCCCAAAGCAGACCGGGCGTGCCGAAGGTCGGGTTAGGCAGCGTTTCGGCGAAGAAGAGCCGATCGATGCTGCCCCCCATCAGCCAGACAAAGAAACCCAGGCCAAATACGCCGTAAACAATTGACGGCACCCCCGCCAGATTCACCACCGCAATACGCACCAGTCGGGTGAGGAGATTACGTCCGGCATATTCGTGCAGCCAGATAGCGGCGATAACCCCCAGCGGCATCACCACCACCGACATTAGCAGCACCATCAATATCGTGCCAAAAATAGCCGGGAATACGCCGCCATCGCGCTGTCCGTCACCGCTGCTGCCGCTGATAAAATGCCAGATTTGCTGACCAAAGTGACGCCATTTCTGCCAGATATTCATGGTATTCGGCTGCCAGGCGGAAACGATCTGCGCCAGTGGAATGCGATGAGTGGCACCGGCGGCATCGCGCAGGAGTAAGACGGTCCTGTTGCTTTCAGCATGGAGGGCTGTGAGGCGCGATGCATAACGCGCAAACTGCCGCTCCAGTTCTGCGCGATCGGCCTCGTAGAGCGACTGCGACTGCGCATCAAAACGCTGGCGGGAAATCTGTTCCTTGCGCTGTTTTTTCAGTGATTCCAGCTGGGCATTGAGCCGTGCCATGGACACCCGGCGGAGTTTTTCCGCTTCGGCGATATGCTGTCGCGCCTGCACCAGGCGCTGTTGCAGAGTCTGGTTCAGGTCGCGCGCCATCAGCATCTGACCGCCTTCCTGCAAACCTTCAAACCAGCCATAGGCATTTCCGCCGCTGAGACGCTGTAACACAATGACCGGGCCGGGGATAGTGCGGCTGACGATCTCCACCGACAGCACGGTACGAAAATCAGGCGCAGCAAAGTCACGATTGCCGGTTTTAATCAGATATCGGGTGACGCTCTCCGGCAGCTGCGGCGGAAGCGGCTGACCGCTGGCTTCCAGCAGCTGGCGCGATACCTGCTGCTCTCCAACCACTTCACCCAGTAACTGCGTCTTCCCTGATGGTGTATTCAGGGTAAACAGCGCCACCGGCTGCGGCCAGAAATAGCGCAGCCCCTGCCAGGCCAGCAGTATAATCAGCAGCATAAATACCAGCAGGCTGATGGCGACGGCACCGCTGGTCAGCCAGCGCCAGTGATGGTTACTCCGTTCGACTTTGTTCACCCCTGCACCTCCTGCTGGCTGTAACGCTGCCGCAGCCGCTGGCGCACCATTTCTGCAATCGTATTCACCACCAGCGTAAACACCAGCAGTACCAGCGCCGAGAGGAAAAGTATCCGGTAGTGTGCGCTGCCAGCCGCCGCTTCAGGCATCTCAACGGCCACATTCGCCGACAGAGAGCGCAGGCCCTGTAGCAGGCCGCCATCGGTCACCGGCGTATTGCTGGTGGCCATCAGCACGATCATCGTCTCTCCCAACGCCCGACCAAAGCCAATCATCAGCGCGGCGAAAATACCCGACGATGCCCCGGGCAGCACAACGCGGGTCAGGGTTTGCCACTGCGTGGCGCCGAGCGCCAGCGACCCCTGCCCCTGCGAGGCGGGAACGCTGAAGATCGCATCTTCTGCCAGGGTAAAGATCAACGGCACCAGCGCGAAGCCCATCGCCACGCCAGCCACCAGCAGATTACGCTGCTGATAGTCCGCGCTGTGGCGAGCAGTCCACACCTGCCCCCAGATAGCCTGCTCGACCAGCGGGACAAACCACAGGCAAAAACAGGCGGTCAGCAGCAATACTGGCAGCAGAATGACCACTTCAACACCTTCTGTCAGCCAGCGCCTGCGCCAGTACAGCGGCAGTTTCTGCCGCCCCCAGCTGCACAGCAGCAGCACGGCAGCCAGCATCAGCGGTAGCACCACCACGCCCGACAGCCTCTCGCCGAGCCGCGGGGCCAGCCACAGCCCGGCAATCAGCCCGATCACCACGCTGGGCAGTGCGCCCATCATTTCTATGGCCGGTTTCACCCAGCGCCGCAGCCGGGGGGTCATAAACCACGCGGTATACATGGCTGCCGCCAGCGCCAGCGGCGTGGCAAACAGCATGGCCAGTCCCGCCGCTTTCAGCGTACCGACGACCATCGGTACCAGGCTGTATTTCCCCTGATAAGAGTCATTTGCCGAGGTCGACTGCCAGACGTAATCCGGTTCCGGATAGTTTTCGTACCAGACTTTCTGCCACAGGCTTCGCCAGCTGATATCCGGCCACGGGTTATGCAGGCGGAAGTGCTGCCAGCTACCGTCACGCTCCACCAGCAGCCCGTCACCGTCCGGTGCAAACTGCGCGCGCTGAATACCTGCTGTCAGCGATCGGCTCAGAACAGCACCCTGCTGTTTACTGGCATACAGCGTCAGTTCACCCTGAGGGTCGATCGTGGCAAATACCCGGCGATGGGCCTCGCTGAACAGCAGCGGCTGCCAGCGGGCACCGTCGAAAGCGCGAATGTGACGAAGATGAGGCCCGTCGGCGCTGGCAATGTCAAACCACTGCGAGATCCCCCGGTCGTCCGCAATCAGCAGAGAGCTGCCGCCGCTGAGCAGGGCCAGCGTTTTTGCCGGCCTCGGCAGCGTCACGGCATCACGCAGTGAAGGGCCGCTATCACCCAACGTCCAGACGCGCAGCTGCGAGCCGGAAAGGGTGAACAACAGCGCGCCATCGGGCGACAGCAGCAGCTGATTGACATGGCTGATTGCCAGGCTGGTTTTTTGTGCGGGCTGCGACGGCTCTGCTTGCCACAGCGTAATACGATCGTCCCCTGCCTGCGCAATGACCCAGCGATGTTCAGCACTCTGCGCCAGACTGATTTGCCCTCCCCGGACGTTACCGGAGGCGAACGGCACCGTCCCCAGCGGGAACCGCCACTGTGGCTTGTGGGGCGAACTGAAGTCGGGACGTACCAGCAGCAGATTGCCGCTGTTGTCCTGTAAAAGCGTTGTGAGGTTATCCGCACTGGATGCGGCCCGAACCGGTCCCGCCAGCAGCATCTGAGCGGGTCGTTGAAGCGCCGGCTGAGACGTACTCTGCCCGTTCAGCTCAATAAACTGCCCGCGACCGCTTTCATCTATGCGCCAGCCCCAGCGCTGCGTTTTATCGGTTCCCAGTGCCACCGACGGGCCGGACTGCTGAAGTTTAACCTCACCGACGCGGTGGAAATCAGGGGCGGAAAATAACGGTGTCACCACCCAAATAAGCCAGAAAAACAGCAAGAGCATAACCAGCAAAATGGCTACCCCGCACGCGGTCACCACCCGCCGGGTCAGACGATCGGCAAATCGTCGGCTGCGGGTGTTGTCGTGGACGGGAATCGGGTTATCGATCATACCAGGTCTGGTTTCCATTCTGCTGTAAAACCGCTATGTTGCCCGTATGCGGTTCATAAGACAATTAGACAGTGTCATGCGGTGACATCTGCCCGCAGCCGGGAGAATTTTTCATCGTTTCCGGCGGATGATTCTCATACATCTGCCGTTGGACATTGCTGCCATACTCTCGCCATAATGTTGCAGAACAATGGATATCTTCAATCCTGAATCAGCCGAACGGAGTAAAAATGGGTCAGGAAAAGCTTTACATAGAAAAAGAATTAAGCTGGCTGTCCTTTAACGAACGTGTGCTACAGGAAGCCGCTGATAAAACCAATCCTTTGATTGAGCGCATGCGTTTTCTGGGTATCTATTCCAATAACCTGGAAGAGTTTTATAAAGTTCGCTTTGCCGATTTGAAACGTCGCATTCTGATCGGTGAAGAGCAGGGTTCGCGGAGTACGCCGCGCCATTTGCTGAAAAAAATTCAGGCGCGCGTCCTGAAGGCCGATCAGGAGTTCGACAGTCTGTACAACGACCTGCTGCTGGAGATGGCGCGTAATCAAATTTTCCTGATTAACGAACGGCAGCTTTCTCCTAATCAACAGAGCTGGCTGCGTCACTACTTCAAACACCATCTTCGCCAGCACATTACGCCGATTCTGATCAATGAAGACACTGACCTGATCGAGTTCCTTAAGGATGATTACACCTATCTGGCGGTGGAGATCATTCGCGGCGATGAGTTCCGTTATGCGCTGCTGGAAATTCCGTCAGACAAAGTACCGCGCTTTGTCAATCTGCCACCGGAAACGCCACGCCGCCGTAAGCCGATGATCCTGCTCGATAACATCCTGCGCTATTGCCTGGGCGATATCTTCCGCGGCTTCTTCGATTACGATGCGCTGAACGCTTACTCCATGAAGATGACCCGCGATGCGGAGTACGACCTGGTCAACGAGATGGAGTCCAGCCTGCTGGAGCTGATGTCTTCCAGTCTGAAGCAGCGCCTGACCGCCGAGCCGGTGCGCTTTGTTTATCAGCGCGACATGCCCGATGCCATGGTTGAACTGTTACGTAAAAAGCTGAATATTTCGAACTATGATTCGATCGTTCCCGGCGGGCGCTATCATAACTTCAAGGACTTTATCGGCTTCCCTAACGTGGGCAAAGCGAATCTGGTCAACAAACCGCTGCCGCAGCTGCGCCATATCTGGTTTGACCGCTTCCGCAACGGCTTTGATGCCATTCGCAACCGCGATGTGCTGCTCTACTATCCGTACCATACCTTCGAGCACGTGCTGGAGCTGCTGCGCCAGGCGTCGTTTGACCCGTCGGTGTTAGCGATCAAAATCAACATCTACCGGGTGGCGAAGCACTCACGCATCATGGATGCGATGATCCATGCGGCCTATAACGGTAAGAAAGTGACAGTGGTGGTGGAGCTGCAGGCCCGCTTCGATGAAGAGGCCAATATTCACTGGGCGAAACGCCTGACCGAAGCCGGGGTGCATGTTATCTTCTCCGCGCCGGGGTTAAAGATCCACGCCAAGCTGTTCCTGATATCTCGCCGCGAAAACGACGAAATTATTCGCTACGCCCATATTGGCACCGGTAACTTTAACGAAAAAACCGCGCGTATTTACACCGACTACTCGCTGCTGACTGCCGATGCGCGCATCACCAATGAGGTTCGACGGGTCTTCAACTTTATTGAAAACCCTTATCGCCCGGTCAGTTTTGAACATTTGATGGTGTCGCCGCAAAACTCGCGCAAAATGCTGTATCAGCTGATTGATACGGAAATCGCCAACGCGCAGAACGGTATCCATGCCGGCATTACGCTGAAAATTAATAACCTGGTTGATAAAGGCCTGGTCGATCGTCTTTATACAGCATCCAGCGTTGGGGTGAAGGTTAACCTGCTGGTACGCGGGATGTGCTCTCTGATCCCGAATCTGGAAGGTATCAGCGAAAATATTCGGGTGATCAGTATCGTCGACCGCTACCTGGAGCACGATCGCGTCTATATTTTTGATAACGGCGGCGATAAAAAAGTTTTCCTCTCCTCCGCTGACTGGATGACGCGAAATATTGACTACCGAATTGAAGTGGCCGTCGCCATCCTTGATCCTATTCTGAAACAGCGTGTACTGGATATTATTGCCATCCTGTTAAGTGATACGTTGAAAGCCCGTTATATCGATAAAGAGCTGAGCAACCGCTATGTCCCACGTGGCAACCGCCGCAAGGTACGCGCGCAGCTGGCTATTTACGATTACATTAAATCTCTTGAGCAACCTGACTGACACACAACTATGCCAATATCCCATAAAAGTACGCCTAAGCCGCAGGAACTTGCGGCTATCGACCTCGGTTCGAACAGTTTCCACATGGTGATTGCCCGCGTAGTGGACGGTGCCATGCAGGTTCTGGGTCGCCTGAAGCAGCGGGTTCATCTGGCCGATGGCCTGGACAGTCATAATGTCCTGAGTGAAGAGGCGATCCAGCGTGGTCTGAACTGCCTGGCGCTATTCGCCGAACGCCTGCAGGGGTTCAGCCCGAGTAACGTGACCATTGTCGGCACGCATACGCTGCGCCAGGCGGTGAATGCTGAGGATTTTCTGCAGCGCGCTGCGGAGGTGATCCCCTACCCGATTGAAGTGATTTCGGGCCATGAAGAAGCACGTCTGATCTTTATGGGCGTGGAACACACCCAGCCGGAGAAAGGCCGCAAGCTGGTGATTGATATCGGCGGTGGATCGACGGAGATGGTGATTGGGGAAGACTTTGAGCCAAAGCTGGTTGAAAGCCGCCGTATGGGCTGCGTCAGCTTTGCCAACCTCTATTTCCCCGGTGGAGGCATCAGCAAAGAGAATTTCCGCCGCGCTCGGCTGGCCGCAGCGCAGAAGCTGGAGACGCTTGCCTGGCAGTATCGCCTGATGGGCTGGCAGTATGCGCTGGGCGCCTCCGGCACTATTAAAGCCGCCTGCGAAGTGCTGGTGGCGATGGGCGAAAAAGATAAGCTGATCACCCCGGAGCGTCTGGAAAAGCTGTATGACGAGGTGATCAAATATAAGTCTTTCGATGCGCTGAGCCTGCCGGGGCTGTCAGAAGAACGTAAAGGGGTCTTCGTTCCCGGCCTGGCGATCCTCTGCGGCGTGTTTGATGCGCTGGCAATCCGTGAGCTGCGGCTTTCCGACGGTGCGCTGCGTGAAGGCGTGCTGTATGAGATGGAAGGCCGCTTCCGTCACCAGGATATTCGTAGCCGCACGGCGCAAAGCCTGGCCAATCACTATGCTATTGACAGCGATCAGGCCCGCCGGGTGCTCGAAACCACGGTTCAGCTGTTTGAGCAGTGGCGCGAGCAGAACCCGAAGCTGGAGAACCCTCAGCTGGCTGCGCTGCTGAAGTGGGCGGCGATGCTGCATGAAGTGGGGCTGACCATCAACCACAGCGGCATGCATCGTCATTCAGCGTATATCTTGCAAAATACCAACATGCCGGGATTTAATCAGGATCAACAGTCACTGCTGGCAACGCTGGTACGCTTCCACCGCAAGGCGGTAAAAGTGGACGACATGCCGCGCCTGACGCTGTACAAACGCAAGCAGTTCCTGCCGCTGGTCTTCCTGCTGCGCCTTGGCACGCTGCTGAACAATCAGCGACAGGCAACCAGCCGTCCCAGCGATTTGAAATTACAAACCGATGACGGTCACTGGACCCTGACGTTCCCGCGTGATTACTTCAGTCAGAACAATCTGGTTCAGCTGGATCTGGAGCGCGAGCAAAGCTACTGGAACGACGTGACGGGCTGGCAGCTGACCATTAAGGAAGAGCACTAACCTGGTCGGCTAGTGCTTTTGTGGGGTTCAGGCTGGCCTGAACCCTGTCTTTGAATAAATGAATCAATACGATGATAAGACCCGATAACTTCTTCACCGAAAAATATCAGCTCACCCCGCCCCACTCGGAGATCGTTGCCGCGATGCCCTGTCTTGAAGGCGGAGCCGCACTGGATGTGGGCTGCGGTAGCGGTCGCAACAGCCTCTATCTTAACGGTAAGGGTTTTGACGTGACCGCATGGGATAAAAATTCCGCCAGCCTGGCGCGGTTAAATGAGATTATTGCCGCTGAAAACCTGACCGGCATTCGCACGGCACAGCACGACCTCAACACTCTGCGCTTTAACGGCGCCTACGACCTTGTGTTGTCCACGGTCGTGATGATGTTTCTGCAGCCCGAAACCATCCCGCAGCTGATTGCGGATATGCAGGCCAGCACGGTCAGAAACGGTTTTAACCTGATCGTCGCGGCAATGGATACCCGCGACTACCCCTGTTACCCCGGTTTTCCTTTTGCGTTCAAATCCGGTGAACTGAGCGATTACTACCGTAAATGGCACATTATCAAGTACAACGAAAACGTCGGTCAGCTGCTGAAAACCGATGAAAACGGCCAGCGCATTTCCCAGCGTTTTGCCACCATTCTGGCGCAGAAAGCGAGCGTAAAAGACTGATTACCCCGCCACTTCAGGAGCCGCAACCAGATTTTCCAGCGGCTCAGGCACACCAATAATAAAGCCCTGTAAATAATCCACGCCCAGCCGACGCAGCGCCATGGCGACTTCATGCGTCTCCACAAACTCGGCGACGATCTGCATCCGTTTCAGGCGGGCTACCACGCAGATTGACTCAATAATCTGGTAATCCAGGCTACTTTGCAGCATATTCCGCACGAAGCTACCGTCGATTTTCAGCATATCCACCTGCACCTGCTTCAGGCGGGAGTAGCTGGCATAGCCGGTGCCAAAATCATCTATCGCTACCCGGCATCCCAGCTGACGAAGCTGAGCGATGGTACGATTTCCCCAGCTGTAATCACTCAGCATCGGTGACTCCGCCACCTCAATAATCAGCTGCCAGGGTTCGACATTGCTTGCCTTCAGGCGGGCGGCGATTTCCGCCGCCAGCTGTGGTCGGCAGAGCGTTGCGGCAAACAGGTTGACCGCAAAACGAATTCCCGGCAGCTGCTCGCGATGATCATCGATAAACGCCAGCACCTGATCCAGCACCAGCTGATCGACCTCCCAGGTCAGGCCGAACTCCTGCACCACGGGAATAAACCGATCGGGTTTGAGATGTTCACCCTGGGAATCCACCATCCGCAGCAGGATCTCATGGTAGTCATCCCCCCGCATGCCCTGGATTTTCTGCGTCATCAGAGAGAAGCCGCCGTTCTGAATCGCCACTTGAATATCCTGTAGCATGGTCAGTTTTTCCGTCAGCTGACGCTGCACCGGCACCGTATCTTTTTGCTGCAGGCTTTCCGCATGACCGCTGTGCAGAGCAATTTCCGCCATGGCGCTCATTTCACCAAGTAGCTCATACAAAAAGTTTACCGGCGGCATTACGCTGCAGTAGCTGATACCCACGTCAGGATGAATAGGCAAACCGTCCCAGGTCAGATGATAATCTTTCAGCCGCGCTTCCAGGCTTTCAATGCGCGTCAGGTTTGCGGAGTATTCCAGACGCAGCGCCAGGTCAAAACCGGGAAGCTGATACACACCCTCTGAAGGCAACAGCCAGGGTTTCAGATGCTCGGCAAGGCTGCGCTTATACTGAATACGCAACTGCAACCCGTAGGTGCGACTCAGCCGGTCAAGATCGGGGATCCGCAGGAAGCACAGTACCGCCCCACCTTGATGGGTCAGTACCTGACTCAGGGCGCGCACATTAGGCAGCCCGATAACTGGATCGGTTAATGCCATACGCCGCGCTTTGTCCAACAGCCTACGCTGGCGCGTACTGATAGATGACATCAGCAGAATGGTGAGGGTGAAAATCAGCAGATTCGCGGAGATCACCGCCAGATGATATCCCTCGGTTGTCGGACTCAAATAGCGATCGCGAAGCTGGTAAAGCAGAATCAGCAATAATCCCCAGCTCATCGAGGTAAACAGATAGCCGAACCGCGTAGCGGCCCACAGCATCAGGGGCAGCAGGAGGGGAATACCGTAGTCGGTGGTTAACAGGTTTTCCTGCGTGGTATTAAACTGGGTCAGTATCAGCAGTAAAAACAGCATCAGACACAGCCAGATCATCCATTCCCTGAGGGTCACGCTGGGAGAAAATTGATTGAGACAGCGCCGCCGCAGCGTATGAAAAAAGAGAGGATTACGCATTATGCGCAGCGCAAAATAAAACAGCTGTGCGGTGGCCATCAGGGCCAGCATCGTAGACTGATAGAGCAGCAGGGTATGAATGGAAAAAGGATCGATGGAGAAGGCCGAATTGGTCAACGGCAGGATGTTCATTGGCGTAACCATTTGCATCAGCACAATAAACAGCGTTGGCATCGCAAAAGCCACCCAGAACAACCGCACGGCTACCGTCCGCAGTTCGCCGATACCTGCACGCGAGCTACGGTTTGACTGCAGGCTGTATCCTCCCCAGCATATCGACAGCGTGATAAGAAATATGGCGGTAATGATGGCTGCCTGTAGCGGCGTATAGCGGTGAAAATAGTGCCAGCACAGCGCAATGGTGATCCCCGGCAGCGCGGCCCAGTTAAACACCATCAGTAACGCTATCATCACTGCCAGAGGGAGGTAAACCAGATAAACATACCCTTCAGGGAGCCACAATCTGACAGAGAGCGCGGAGGCTAACGGCAACATAACCAGCGACAGCAGCAGGGGCAGCCCCCAAAACCGGGCTGAAAACTTTTTAAAAAAGACGGATTTTTTCATTTTTGTAATGTGCTTTTAACGAGCTGTGCAGGTTTTGAAAGTTTCTGTAACATCAAGACAGGTGATAGTAATGACCCGGTACCATACTATGCTGAAAATATGACCACAAGTTGATCGCTGTCAATCTTACTACAACTTCCTCTCTCAATAGTGAATTCTGTCGTTAAACTCGCATTTAAATACTTAAAAATCTCTCGTGCAGGGCCATGCTCACTGTCCACGTCATTGACCTGACTGCCCTGCTGTGTCTAAATTAATCATCGCCCTTCAGGGGCCCGACTGGGTAAAGTGCGTGAATAACGCTATGTCATTTCGCAAACGTCAAAAAACCGGAAAAATGACCCGTATCATCCTGTTCGTCAGCTTTATCATTCTGATAGGCCGGCTGATTTACGTGTTGCCCGGTGCGATTGAACATCATCAGCAGAAAAAAGCTGCTCCGGTGACTTCCGTCAGCGCCGTCAAAGATAACTAGCCGTGTCCGGGCGGTAAACACAGCAGGCCGGGATTTGCGTCTGCCGCTTCCTTAAAGGCTTAAATCAGCTAAGCTATAGCCTTACTTTGCCTGTTCATTGCCAGATTAAAGGACGTAGTATGTCAGCCCTTTCTCATGTTCAACAACTGGCTGAAATTCGAAGCCGCCTTCTTAACCTGCTGCTTAACGATAAAGATCTGGTCGATACGCTGCTGGGTCATCCGCTGCAGGAGTCAGCGGCGGAAGCCGAAGCCCACCGCGAACAAATCGACGAAATCAGGCAAACCCTGCCCCTGCTCCACGCCGCCGATATTGCCGACCTGCTGGAAGCCCTGCCGGAAGATGAACGTCAGGCCCTGTGGCGACTCATCGGTAATGACCGACGCGGCCAGGTACTGGTGGAAGTCTCTGAAAGCGTCTGGGAGAGCCTGATCGAGGAAATGAGCGACCGCGATCTGCTGCGCGCTATTGAACCACTCGACATTGACGATCAGGCCTATTTGGCACGTTATCTTTCCCGGGATCTGACTGGTCGACTGCTGACTTCACTGGATCCGAGCCTGCGCTCGCGGGTGCTTGACGTGATGCATTTTGACCGCGATCGGGTCGGGCGCATTATGGACTTTAATCTGGTGACGGTTCGCTCAGACGTGTCCCTTGCCACCGTACAGCGTTTCCTGCGACGCAGAAAAATCATCCCCGAAGGCACCGATAAGCTGTTTGTGACCGACAAAAATAACACCCTGCAGGGTGAACTGCCGCTGACCGAAATTCTGCTGAATACGCCGGATAAAAAAGTCCTGCAGGTGATGAACGACAGTCCAACCACCTTTCTTATCGACGACAAAGCCGAAGAGGCGGCGGGCTCTTTTGAACGTTATAACCTGATTTCCGCCGCCGTAATTGATGCGAAAGGCAAGCTTATTGGCCGTGTTACCGTGGAAGATGTGATCGACCTGGTCAACAATGAGAACGACAGCAATATCCGCAAAATGGGTGGGGTAAACCCGGATGAAGATGTCTTCGCCCCCGTCAGAAAAGCCGTGCGTACCCGCTGGACCTGGCTTGCTATCAATCTCTGTACGGCGTTTATTGCCTCGCGGGTCATTGGCCTGTTCGAGGACACTATCTCACAGCTGGTGGCACTGGCAACGCTGATGCCAATCGTGGCCGGGATCGGCGGTAACACCGGCAACCAGACGATAACCATGATTGTTCGCGCTCTGGCACTGCATCAGGTTGAGCCCGGAAACTTCTCCTTCCTGATTGCCCGCGAACTCGGTGTTGCGCTGATCAACGGCCTGTTCTGGGGTGGGATAATGGGCGGTGTGACCTGGGCGATGTACGGTAATGCGGCGCTGGGTGGCGTGATGATGCTGGCAATGGTGTTAAACCTGCTGCTCGCGGCGCTCATGGGCGTGCTGATACCGTTACTGATGACCAAATTTAAACGCGACCCCGCCGTGGGCTCCAGCGTGCTGATCACCGCACTGACCGATACCGGCGGCTTCTTTATCTTCCTGGGCCTCGCTACCCTCTTCCTTCTTCATTGAGCCCTTCCCCGGATCTCCTCCGGGGAAGTTGCCGTTTCCCATCTCAAACTGTTATAAAATGATAATTAATGGTCTTTATTGTGACTTATCGCGCAGAATAAATTCATCCTCGCCGCTAATCTAACAAAAAAAAACAAATATTCACCATTATTAACGTCCCCGCTCACCGGATGACTGTTCAGCCGGAACCGCAGGACCGCTGTTTCCTTACCTGAAGAACGGATTTTCCGGAGACTCTTCCCTACACGAAGGATGAATTATGAATATGCAAACATCGGCACAGCCGCTCAGCGCCCCTGGCAGCGATCGAGAGGAAAACATCTGGCGACGAGCAGTCTGGCGCATTCTGCCAATCCTGATGATCAGCTATATCTTTGCTTACCTCGATCGTATCAACGTCGGTATTGCCAAGCTGCAAATGTCGAACGATCTCTCCTTCTCCGAAACCGTGTACGGACTCGGTGCCGGCATTTTCTTCATCGGTTTCTTCTTTTTCCAGATACCCAGTAATATTGTGCTGCAACGCTTCGGCGCACGCCGTCTGCTGGCCGCGCTGCTGGCCAGCTGGGCCGTTATTGCTCC
Organism: uncultured Erwinia sp.; assembly: GCA_913775305.1. Lineage (GTDB taxonomy): Bacteria > Pseudomonadota > Gammaproteobacteria > Enterobacterales > Enterobacteriaceae > Erwinia. The sequence continues at coordinate 17,413 of CAJYIY010000128.1, forward strand.
GCTGACCGCACTGGTGACCACGCCGTTCCAGTTTTACGCCGTGCGCTTTTTGCTCGGCCTGACTGAATCCGGCTTCTATCCCGGTGTGATCCTGTATCTCTCGTTCTGGTTTCCTTCCTATCGTCGCGGAAAAATGTTCGCGCTGTTTGCCGCTGCTGTGCCGCTTTCCGGCCTGCTGGGCGGCCCGGTTTCGGGCTGGATTATGGCGCATTTCCATAATATGCACGGCCTTGCCGGCTGGAAGTGGCTGTTTATTTTGCAGGGAACGCCGTCGCTGCTGGTTGGCCTGCTGGTGTTAAAAATGCTGCCCGACCGCATTAATGATGCCAAATGGCTCAGCGCAGAAGAGAAAGCGATAATGAACGCCCGCGTGCAGGAAGATGCGGTGGCAGACTCCCCTGTCGAACAGGCCAGCCTCGGCGCGGTGCTGCGCAACGGAAAACTTTGGCTGCTGACCCTGATCTATTTCTGCCTGATCGCCGGTTTCTATACCGTCAGCTTCTGGCTGCCAACGCTGGTTCGTAATGCAGGCGTTGAGGACGTATTTACGGTTGGCATGCTGACCGCGATTCCCTATGCCGCCGCCATCGTCACGATGATCGTGGCCTCCCGCAGCGCAGACAGGCATCGTGAGCGCCGCTGGCATCTGGCCATCATTGCCATCATGAGCGGCGTGGGTATGGTGATATCGGCCCTCTACGCCGACAACCTGTGGATCGCAATGTTCGGCCTGACCCTCGGCGCGGCAGGGGGACTGAGCACGCTGCCGCTGTTCTGGAGCCTGCCGACCGCCTTCCTCGGCGGAACAATGGCCGCCGTGGGTATTGCTCTGATTAACTCCTTCGGTAACCTGGCAGGTTTTGTTGCTCCTTACCTGATGGGCTTCCTGACCGATCTGACCCACTCTCCCCTGATTGGCATGCTGATTATCTCCTGCACGCTGTTTGTGGGTGCCGCGGCGATCTTCCTGATCCCCGGCCGGGTCGTAAACCGCTAATTCTAACGAGGCATATTATGCATATTGTCATCACCGGTGCCGCCGGATTCCTGGGAAAAAAACTGGTCAAGGCGCTGCTGGCCAAAGGTTCATTGTGTAACCGCCAGGGGCTGCCGCAGAGCATTTCGCGAATTACCGCTTTTGATATCGTCCCGCTGACCGGCATAGCCGATCCGCGCCTGCACGTTGTCTGCGGCGATATCAGCAACCCGGCCGAGCTGGCGAATCTGATTAATGAACACACCGACAGCGTGTTCCATCTGGCAGCTATTGTCTCTGGCCAGGCTGAACAGGACTTCGATCTTGGCATGAAAATCAACGTCGATGCCGCACGCCAGATTATGGAGCGCCTGCGCGCATTGCCGCAGCGCATCCGCCTGGTCACCACCAGTTCAGTGGCAGTTTTTGGCGGCACACTGCCGGATAAAGTGCCCGATGAGCAGGTGTGGATGCCGCAAAGCTCCTACGGCACGCAGAAAGCAATGAACGATCTGCTGCTGTCCGATTACAGCCGCCGCGGCTTCCTGGATGGCCGCAGTCTGCGCATGCCAACCATTGTCGTTCGCCCCGGTAAGCCGAACGCCGCCGCTTCCAGCTTTGCCAGCGGCATTATTCGCGAGCCACTGAACGGCGAAACGGCAAACTGTCCGGTCAGCACCGATACCCGCCTGTGGCTGATGTCGCCGGATAAAGCGGTAGCGGCGCTTATCCACGGCCATGAACTGGATGGCGATAAGCTGGACCAGGGCCGCGTTATCAATCTGTGTGGCCTGTCGGTGACCGTTGAAGCGATGATCGGCTCGCTGCGTACCATTGCCGGTGATGATGTCGTTGCCCGCATCGGTTATCAGCCAGACCAGGCGATTATTAACATCGTTAACTCCTGGCCCGGCGATTTCCATGCCGACTACGCCCGCCGTCTCGGCTTCGAGGCCAATGCTTCATTTGATGAGATGGTCAGAGAATACCTGGCGGAGAAAGAAGCTTCCGCCTGATACCACCATGGCCTGACCTGTTACCGGCATCGGTCACTGAATCCTGCCTTTAAGATGTCAGGCCTGAATTAAAATAACCCCAACCAACAGGCTGCCCGTGGAACGCTGCCTTAAAATCAGGGTAAACTGACCTTAATAAAAAAGGTGATGGGGACTGGCTCGCAAAAGTGAACCCGCCCCCGCCTGAAGGAGACTGACGATAAGGACTGAAGCGCTAGTTTTGCGCGCCCTCACTCTGAAGATTATCGCCCCCGATGCCACCGATAAAAGGCAGTCGCGGACGGAGCGGAGCAAACTCCAGCCCCAGATTCAACCCCAGAATATTGATCTCAATCCCCTCTTCGGCCCCCAGGGTGATACCGGCAAGGCCCAGCAGAGACACCTGCAAACCCCGCCCGGAAGGCGGTAGCCCTATCGGATCCAGCAGAGACCGGAAATCTTTGCCTACCGCGTTTGCTGGCATGTCGAGCTGCAGATCGGGCACTTCACGGCCAATATGGGCAAGAAAGGTATTGCTGTTGGGACCGGGCCACGCATGATAGGTCTGCGGCCAGGGATAAGAGGCAATGGCCGCCTGAATTTCAGGGATCATCGCCTCTGCTGCCGGCCCCCGATGCTCCACCAGCAGGCGCGGCTTCGCGCCATACCAGTAGCCATCCGGCACGTTGACGTTCAGTCTGACTTTATCGCCGTTGCCCCAGCCAATCACCTCGTAGCGGCTGAAATGGGTTTCTCCGGCACGCTTAAAGATAATCCAGGGATGCACCGCCACTTTACCTCTCCAGCCATAGGTCGGTGCTGCATAAACCTGGACTATTGCCAGATTCGCCAGTCGGCCAGGATCGGGAGCGACTCCGGCGGAATCACGCCGCGCTGACCACCAGCCCTGCCCCGGTGACTCCGCGTGATGGGTTGTCTGTGCCAGGCTGACCCCCAGCGACAGCAGCATGATGCAGAGAATAATCAGGCTCAGTGCCTTCAGTGGCAGCATGGCCAACTCCTTTATCAGTTCTTCATTCAGTTGAATACAGAGCACAAAATTTCACATTCCCCTGCATCTTCGCATGTTTTCGGGCGCGGTAACGCCTGGCATCAGGGCAGAAATATACAGGGGGTGTGACTGAACGTATGCGGATTGATGCAGGACAGATTCGCAGCATCTGTTGCTAAACTGACATAAAAGCGGCGGGTCGTCTATTGCCGGTCCGGGCTGATTACATACCTTGACAGTCGCTCAACGCTTATCCGGGCATTCGTGGCACGATCGGCGCTACAATCACGCGCGGAGACGTTGCGTAGCGGCCGTCAGCTCCAGCCGCAAAACGGCTTTCCGGCTGTGATTTGGGGAGGAATTCAAACAGGAGTCGACAGAAAGCTGCAATACTGAAGCCATGTGGTCTGAGGTTTTCTGACAAAAAATGCAACCGCGCATCGGGAACCGCTGAAAATCTCCTGGCGGAATCCCTGACCGGCACCGACTGCGCGGTTTAGTGTGGAGAACAATTTATGGCAAAGATGACGGAACCGTTGATTGCAGAAATCCTGCAACGGGTCGGGGGTGAAAATAATGTTACGTCCTGCGGGAACTGCATGACGCGCCTGCGCCTGACGTTAAACAACGATCGGCTTGTTGAGCACGACACGCTGAAGCGACTGCCAGGGGTGCTCGGCGTAATTCATACCGATGATCAGCTGCAAATTATTCTCGGGCCGGGAAAAGCACAAACCGCCGCTGAAATGATGAACGGGTTACTGGCCAACGGCGCGGACGGCCGTACTGTCGATGGTGAAGTCGGCTCTGTCGCTCGTGATAACAAACAAAAGATTAAAGCGAGGCAAACCAGCGCAATACATCAGTTTCTGGCTAAATTCGCCACGATCTTTACGCCGCTGATCCCGGGCTTTATTGCCGCCGGAATGCTGCTGGGTTTTGCGACACTGATCGAACAAAGCCTGCTGGCAAATGCCGCTGAAAAAAATGTCACCCTGGTGCATATCGTGGGTTACATGAAGATTTTCGGCAAGGGGCTGTTTACCTTCCTGCCGATTCTGATTGGCTACAATGCGCAGAAAGCATTCGGTGGAACCGGCGTAAATGGTGCCATTATTGCCTCGCTGTTCGTACTGGGCTACAAGCCGGATGCCGCAGTGGGTTATTTCTCCGGAATGGATACCTTTTTTGGCATGGGCATCGATCCCCGTGGCAACATTATCGGCGTGCTGATTGCCTCGATTCTGGGTGCCTGGATTGAGCGACAGCTCCGCCGGGCGATCCCCGATAATCTTGATATGATCCTCACCTCACTGCTGACGCTGATCATCACCGGCGCGCTGACGTTTACCTTAATTATGCCGATTGGCGGCGAGCTGTTTAAGGGGATGTCGTGGCTGTTCCTGCACCTGAACGGCAATCCGTTTGGCTGCGCGATTCTTGCGGGGTTGTTCCTGCTCGCGGTGGTTTTCGGCGTGCACCAGGGCTTTATCCCGGTCTATTTTGCACTGATGGACGCACAGGGTTTTAACTCTTTGTTCCCGATTCTGGCGATGGCCGGGGGTGGACAGGTTGGTGCAGCCGTGGCGCTGTACTTCCGCTCGGCCAGGTTTTCAGCGACGCGAAATCAGGTTAAAGGGGCCATTATTCCGGGTCTGCTGGGCATCGGGGAGCCGCTGATTTATGCAGTTACGCTGCCACGAGTGAAACCCTTTGTTACCGCCTGTTTGGGCGGTGCCTGCGGCGGGTTCTTTATTGGCCTGGTGGCGTGGCTTGGACTGCCGGTTGGAATGAATACCGTGTTCGGCCCTTCCGGGCTGGTGTCGCTGCCGATGATGACCTCTGATGTGGGGATCTACGCCGGCATGGCGGTTTACGCAGCGGGACTTGGGGTTGCATACGTGGGCGGATTTATTATCACATGGTGTTTTGGCTGGAAAGCGGTGGATTTAAGCTGACGTGTGGGAGGGGGACTTTGTTGAGCAGGGGGTTATTTAAATGCGTGTTGGTCTACATTTTATTAATCTGAAATAGGACCCTGTACACCATTCTGTGTAAATGCTTTTTCTCAGTAGTGAGCGTCCAGGCGGTCGCCTTTAATTACAGTGGCGGTTACACAGAATTATTTACAGGGTCTCGTTGTATGGACTACGATAAATTTGCACAACAATGCTGTCCGGTGATGTGTACTTAATCACTGTTACAATGTCGGTTGAGTTATGTGAGCGCCAACATTCAGCTTCAACATCACATTGAGATTGTTGACTATAACCAGCAGAAACTAAATACTGATGTATATTTCTTGTTTCAGATGTTCCTTGATATCTAACTGTAAAAACTTCAGCCTGCGGCCCACTTACATTCCCAAATTCAAATTTATAATCATTAGATATACGAGGCATTTTTTTAAGAAGTTCAGGCGTATAATACTCATATTCCCGCCTATCCTGCTCGGTATAATATGCGCTACTGGCAAACCCCATTTTCAGATAAGGCAACACAAAAGCTAACCCGATACCAACAAGCATCAGTACGATGACAGAGACAGTTATAAATCTCCTCACAGTCCCATCCTGCCATTTCCCTCACCCAGAATAACGAAGGTTTTATCATGCCCTGGAAGTATCACATTACCCGACAGAAAATCGTTACAGGGAACAACAGTTCTCATGAATGGCGGAAGTATCCCTTTGTATGGCCGGGCATGTACTGCCTTATTTCCATCAATAATTTCCGATCGCTTACTCATCCTGAATACCTCATCCTGTACTGGTTCACTGTGCGTTAATTTACCACAACATCCGGGTGATGCCTCCAATCAGTAGAACATGTATTTTTCGATGAATGAGCCGATGACTTTTTCGTGGTTCTCGATGGAACGAGAGAAACAAATTGTTTTGCGCGCCAGTCGCTTGATACGGGGACGAAGCGTCAGATTATTACGCTCAATACGTTGCGTAAATATCTTGCCAGTCAGAGGCTTCTCTTTCGGAAGCTCTCTGGCATAGCTGCCCCAGTCATCAGTGGTCAGCATACCAATGTTAAAGGGTGTGAGTAGCGCCAGTAATTCGCGACAGGTTTCATCAGTTCGTGGCCCCAAAGTGTAGCCAGTACACCGCCTGTTTTTGTGTTGTAACTGTAAATATCCCTGTAAAAAGAACCATTCACTTTTAGAGGTCTTCCGACATACTGAATATGTCCCCAGAAGGAGATCGCCATGCGTAAAGCAAGATTCACCGAACACCAGATTATCGCCGTTCTG
>CAJYIY010000129.1 GCA_913775305.1 uncultured Erwinia sp.
TCGTCGTGCCGATAAAGCAGGTGTCGAGCGTAAGCCACTTGTGCCAGTACGAGAACCCTGGCCAACGAGCCAGGCGCTGGCGCAGCGCTGGCTCTAAGGTGGTCAGTAAATCGAACCGCGTGGTGAACATTGGCAGACCGTTTTCAGCGATCTGCACGTTAAATCCCTCTGGTGGATGCAGGGCAAACGCCGCGATCAGCTCCTTCGGCTCCAGCTGATTAACGTAACCTTCCTTCACCATAAACGGAAGACTACAGTTCACGTTTCGCCCGGACCAATAGTTGATCCAGTAGCGCGATAGCCTGATCGATCTCAGACCGACTAATCTCCAGCGATGGCGCAAAGGTGATAACATTTTTGTAGTATCCCCCTACATCCAGCACCAGTCCGGTCTTCTGTCCCTGGTACTCCAGCGTTCCTGAAAGCCCGATATCGACCATTTTGTCCAGCAGTGCTTTATCAGGCGTAAACCCATCCGGTTTGCACAGCTCTGCACGCAGCGCCAGACCAAGACCGTCGACGTCGCCAATCTCTTTGTGATCGCGCTGGAGTGATTTCAGCCCTTCAAGGAAATAGGCACCGCTTTCCATCACCTGCCGCTCGTAATCTTTCTCGGCCAGCATGTGCATCACTTCCAGTCCCACGGCCGTGCCCAGTGGATTTGAGGCAAACGTCGAATGGGTTGAGCCCACCGGGAAGGTGGTCGGATTAATCATCTCTTCCCGCGCCCAGATACCCGCCAGCGGATTAAGGCCGTTAGTCAACGCTTTGCCAAACACCAGCACATCCGGCGTAATGCCAAAGTGTTCAACCGACCACAGCTTGCCGGTGCGATAAAAGCCCATCTGTATTTCATCCACCACCAGCAGAATACCGTGCTGATCGAGCACTTTTTTCAGTGCCGGGTAGAAGTTGCGCGGTGGTATAACGTAACCGCCCGTGCCCTGAACGGGTTCGATATAAAAAGCGGCGAACTCAGACTGCTGCGCTTTGGGATCCCACAGTCCGTGATATTCGTTTTCAAACAGGCGGGCGAAATCAGCCACCAGTTTTTCCGCATACTCTTCCGGCGTCATGCCTTTCTGGCGGCGGAAGGGGTAAGGGAAAGGAATAAACTGAGCGCGGTCACCAAAGTGGCCGAAGCGACGGCGATAGCGATAGCTTGAGGTAATTGATGATGCCCCCAGCGTACGCCCGTGATAGCCCCCCTCAAAAGCGAACATCCGGCTTTTCCCGTTGCAGAAGTTGCGCACCAGCTTCAGGGAGTCATCCACCGACTGAGAACCACCGACATTGAAATGGACCCTGCCCGGCAGACCAAATTTCCGCTCCATATCCTGAGCAATAATTTTTGACAGCTCAATTTTGGTGGGATGCAGATACTGACTGGCCAGCTGCGGCAGCTGGTCGATCTGTTTTTTCAGGGCATTATCAAGCCGGGGGTTTGCATAACCAAAGTTTACCGCCGAGTACCACATTTGCAGGTCGAGATAGGGGATGTTTTTCGCATCAAACAAATAGCTTCCCTGACAGCGGTCGAAAATCTTTGGTGGATTGACATAATGAACCGTATCGCCGTATGAACAGTACCTGGCTTCATCCTTTAACAGTTGTTCTTCACTATACGTCATCACTTCTCCTCGTTAGTTTTCTCCATATATGTCCTGCGAGTATATCCCGCCAGAAAAAAAAATTAGTGCACGCAGAGGGTATGTTGACGTTTAGTTGAAAATAAAATGAGCCTATCTTCTTTTCGAAATAAATGTTTGAGAAAAATAACAATCTATAAATATAGTTACAATCTAAGATGAAAAAAGCACGATTGGCCTAGAATATGAATAATTTGCAGGTCGCCTGTTAAATTAAAACAGACGACCAGAACAGCAATTAAAAAATAAGCTTAAACACACCAGTAAGCGTTAACAGCCCGACGATAAAAATAATTGCGATGACCCAGAGAATAATTTTCATTTTTCATCTCCCTCCAAAGTGTTAAGCCACAGAGCTCATCATTAAGCTCCTGTGGCCTAAGTATAGAAGAAGATGACCATTTCGCTGGTTTACGGGTTACAGCACCGCCGACAGCAGCCACACCAGGGCAAAACCGGTCAGCCCCATCGCAGTGGTTAACACCGTCCAGGTTTTCAGTCCGTCGGCTACCGACAGGCCTAAATAGCGTGTCACCACCCAGAAACCGGCATCATTGACATGAGAGAGACCCAGTCCACCAAAACAGGCCGACAGCGTAACCAGCACCAGCTGCATATCGCTCAGCCCGGTTACGGCCTCGGCTAACAATCCGCTGGTCGTCAGAATAGCAACGGTGGCAGAGCCCTGCGAGGCACGAAGCGCAAGCGACAGCAGGAACGCTGCCGGGATCAGCGGCAGATTAATCGTTTCCAGCGACAGCGCCAGTGCCTTGCCGACGCCCGATTCAACCAGCACCTTACCAAACGCGCCGCCGGCACCGGCAACCAGAATCACCCCGGCCGAGCTGGGAATAGCACGATCCAGCAGGTCGCTTAGCTTGTCACGACTCCAGCCGCGGCGCAGCCCCAGTAGCCAGGCAGACAGCGCCAGCGCAATCAGCAACGCAATAGCCGGGGTCCCGACCAGCGTTAACACCTGACGAAGCATATTGCCTTCCGGCAGCACACTGTGCGCAAACGTGCCCAGCACAATCAGCACGATCGGCACGACGATCAGCGAGGAAATCAGCCACGCACCGGGAGTCAGTTCACTGCCTCCACGGCCCTGACTGCCTTCCGGCTTGGCCAGCTGCAGCTGCTCCAGAACGCTGACAGAAAGCTGATACTGGCGGCGGTTCATCGCTTTTGCCACGAAGTAACCCACCACGCCAACGGGAACGGAAATCACAATCCCCAGCAGCATCAGCCAGCCCATATCGCTGCCCAGCAGCCCCGCCGCCGCCGCCGCACCGGGATGAGTAGGCAGCGCCACGTGCACCGTCAGCATCACGCCAGCCATCGGCAGACCGTACTTTAACGGAGAGACGCGGGCCACCTTGGTAAAGCCATAAATCAGCGGGATAACAATAATAAAGCCAACTTCAAAAAACACCGGAATACCGAGTATAAAGGCCGCCATCGTCAGCGCCGCGACGGTACGCTTAACGCCCAGCGCCTGATTCAATCGCTGCGCCAGCGATTCTGCGCCGCCGGAGCATTCAATAATCGCCCCCAGCATGGCACCCAGCACGATAATAATGGTTATCGACCCCAGCAGGCCGCCCATTCCGGCAGAAATCACCTTCATAATATTATCGGCAGGGATCCCGGTCGCGATAGCCACCAGCAGGCTGACTACCAGCAGAGCAACGAAGGGATGGACTTTAGCTTTGATGACCAGCAGCAGCAAAATCAACACGCTGGCAACGGCAATGGTTAACAACAGGGCAGTAGACATAAACAAGCCTCAAGAATTATTTTTATTTCAGCACGTTGGAATGCCGTTAGCAGGAGCTTATTCCCTGGCGGGCAGCCAGTTTCAGGCAACAGGAAACCCTGCGCGGCGCAAATAATTGCGCGCCGCGCTGAGTCAACACATCAGATTATTTCCAGGCGTCGAACCAGCCCAGACCTTCCAGAGTCGTGGTACGCGGGAAATATTCGCAGCCGATCCAACCCTGATAACCGCTGCGGTCAATCAGATCGAACAGCCACGTATAATTGAGTTCCCCCTCGTCCGGCTCATGACGATCGGGCGCAGAGGCAATCTGGATATGCTGATACTGGCCGACGTAATCAGCAATCAGATGGCTCAGGTTGCCATCCACCAGCTGTGCGTGGAACAGATCGAGCTGGGTGAAAACATTTGACCTGTCGACGCGCTTAACGATATCCAGCGTCTGATACTGACTGGAGTACAGATAGTTCAGCTTGGTTTTCGGGTTCAGTGCCTCAAGCAGTACGCGAATACCGTGCGGTGCAAAGCGGTCAGCGGCGTAGCGCACGTTGTCGATAAAGGTACGGCACCAGATTTCACGGTCGGTTCCGGGCGGCACAACCGATGCCATCACGTGGACCTGACGGCAGTCCAGCGCCAGCGCATACGCCAGAGCGCGGTCAATGTCGCGTCGGGCGTCTGCTTCACGCCCCGGAATGGCACTGACGCCCCACTCTCCCGCCGCCACGTTCCCCGGTGCGGTGTTAAACAGCACCAGCTCCAGGTTATTGCGCGTCAACGCCTCTTTCAGCACCGCCGCATCATATTCATAGGGAAAGAGAAACTCCACCCCTTTAAAACCGGCCTTCGCTGCAGCGTCAAAGCGCTCAAGGAAAGGCAGTTCATTGAACAACGTAGAGAGATTAGCAGCAAACTTAGGCATGATGTCAGCTCCGTAATTCAGCCACTTCGTCATCGGTCAGATAACGAATCGGGCGATCGCCCAGGGTAAAGATCAGTCGGGCGGTCTCTTCCAGTTCTTCGGTATTGTCCGCCGCTTCACGTAGCGTTTTGCCCACTACCACCGGTCCGTGATTCGCCAGCAGAAAAGCACGATAGTGTGGTGCCAGTTTCGCCAGATCGTCTCCGAGCCGGGGATCGCCGGGGCGATAATATGGAACAACCGGCACATCGCCCACGCGCATAACGACATACGGCGTGAAGGGGCGAATACAGTTTTTACTGTCCAGCCCCTCAAGACAGGAGAGCGCGGTCAGATACAGACAGTGCAGATGCACGATGGCACCGCACTCGGGGTTGTTCTGATAGATGGCGCGGTGGAAGCTGATCTCTTTAGACGGTTTATCGCCGTCAATCCACTCCCCTTCCGGCGTCACCTTCGACAGACGTTCCGCCACCAGTTCGCCAAGACAGGAGCCGGTGGGCGTTGCCAGCAGCGTACCGTCCTCCAGGCGCATTGATAAGTTTCCTGCCGAGCCTGTGGCATAACCTCGCTGGAAAAACGAGGCACCTAGCCTGACCATTTCTTCACGTGCCTGCTGTTCAGTCATACTGCGAACTCCGTTTGTGCGCGGGCAAAAAAGTTTTCATCACCGAAGTTACCGGATTTCAACGCAAGGGAGACTGGCTGCGTGACGGATTTGACCCAGGGAACCCCGGGGGAAATCACCGGCCCGATGTGAAAAGCATCAATTTTCAGCGTCTGTGCGACCACGCCTGAGGTTTCTCCCCCGGCGACAATAAAGCGCTGCCAGCCGCGCTGATGCAGTTCCCGCACCACGCTGGCAAACAGCTGCTCCACGGCCTCGCTGCTCTGCTGCGCTCCGTATTGTTGTTGGATACGCTGCAGTGTTTCTGGTTCAGAGGTGGCAAACAGCATCGGCGCCAGCGCATCACTGGCATGCTGAACGACCCAGTCACACAGCTCGTGCGCATAGGCGTCGCGCTGCTGTATAGCGCGTTCCACATCCACCGCCTGCGCGGGTGCCTGCTGGCGGTAACAGGCCACCTGGCGCAGAGTCATGGTGGAGCACGAACCGGCGATCACCACCGCACGTCCCCCCTGCGGTTGACCTGCTGCCTGAGCCTGCTCAGGATCCCAGCCGTCGATCGCCCACTGGCGTGCCAGACCAATGGCCAGCCCGGAACCCCCGGTCACCAGTTTCATCTCACGCAGCGCTTCTCCCTGAGTCAGCAGATGCTGCTCGTTGAGCGCATCCAGCACCGCATAGCGCACGCCGTCTGTGGCCAATGCAGCCAGTTCGTTACGCACCGCGTCAGCGCCGCGATCGAGGACCTGGCTGGCAATCAGACCGGCCCTGCCCGTCGCCTGGGCCTCCATCAGCCGCAGCAGGTTGCTGTCGGTCATCGGCGTCACCGGATGATGGCGCATACCGGAGTCGGAGAGCAGCTGGTTCATCACAAACAGATGTCCCTGATACACGGTGCGGCCATTCACCGGCAGCGCCGGTGAAATAACCGTCTGCGTTTCACCCAGCGCGGCCAGTAGTGCATCGGTGACCGGGCCGATATTCCCTTTTGCAGTACTGTCGAAGGTTGAACAGTATTTAAAGTAGAAGCGCTCACAGCCCTGCTGTTGCAGCCACGTCAGTGCCGCAAGAGCATCCCTGACGGCATCTTCTGCCGCGCAGGAGCGAGACTTGAGGCTGACCACAATCGCTTCGGCATCCAGCTGGCGCGCACCCTTCGGCACACCATTCACCTGTACCGTTGACATCCCGTTCTGCACCAGAAAACTGGCGATATCGGTAGCACCGGTAAAATCATCGGCAATCACACCCAGACGCATTATTTCGGCTCCTTTTTTTCTGGCAGCGTAATGCCGCTAAAAATCTTGATCACCGCGCTGTCGTCCTCGCGGCCAAAACCTGCATTGCTGGCAGAGGTAAACATATTGAATGCCGTTGAGGCCAGCGGCAGCGGAAAGTGCAGCGCTTTCGCCGTATCGGCCACCAGCCCGAGATCTTTTACAAAGATATCGACCGCCGATTTCGGCGAGTAGTCGCCGTCGACAACGTGACGCATACGGTTTTCAAACATCCAGGAGTTCCCTGCCGCATTAGTCACCACGTCATACATCGTATCCAGTGGAATGCCCGCCCGTGCCGCCAGCGCCATCGCTTCCGCACCGGCGGCAATATGCACGCCGGCCAGCAGCTGATGGATAATTTTCACCGTGGAGCCGAGGCCGATCTCACTGCCGATGCGATACACCTTGCCCGCAACGGCATTCAGCACCGGCTGCAGGCGCTCGAAGGCGGCATCGCTGCCGGAAGCCATCACCGTCATCTCGCCCGCTGCCGCTTTTACTGCACCACCGGAAACGGGGGCATCCAGCATGATCAGTTGATACTGTGCCAGCTGCTGCTCAATGTGCTGCGCATCGGCGGCGGAGATCGTCGAGGAAACCATCACCGCAGTCCCCGGCTTAAGACGTGGAGCCAGGCCGTTCTCGCCAAACAGAATCGCGTTTACCTGAGCGGCATTGACCACCAGCAGCAGCACGGCATCCAGTTGGTCGGCAAAATCATCAGCACGGCTCTCTGCGGCCTGAGCCCCGCTGTTACGCAGGGTTTGCAGTGCCTGTGGATTAAGATCCACGCCCCAGGTCAGCAGACCTGCCCGGATACAGGATTGCGCCGCGCCCATGCCCATCGAACCGAGGCCAACGACACAAACCGACATTGATGCTGTGTTTGACATACGATCTCCGTGTTAATTTTGGTGATAATTTGTTTTATTGTGTGAAGTATAGGCGTTTTTACAGGGTGGCTTGGTGATGTGAATCACAATAATTAACAATGGAAAGCGCGTGACTCACACAGATTAACAACGTCCTGACAGGTAAATAAAACGAATAAAAGTAAATATATTCAGCAGGATAGACTGTATTTAACGCTAAACCCTGTGACGATAAAACCCGGGCGTGATAAATTGGTAAAAATTGTAGTGCTTTTACGCCGCTCACTTCATTAAGGAGGGTCTGTGATCCCTGTTGAACGCCATCAACAAATTTTATCGCTGGTACAGGAACGCGGCGTAGTCAGCATTGCCGAGCTGACAGAACGACTGGCGGTTTCCCATATGACCATACGCCGCGATCTGCAGAAACTGGAAGAACAAGGTGCGGTGATGCTGGTTTCCGGTGGCGTGCGTTCAACAGAGCGCCTCTCCAGTGAGCCTTCACATCTGGATAAAACCAGCATGTTCAGCCAGGAAAAACAGGCGATCGGCGCGGCAGCCGCGCAGCATATTCCCCACAACAGCTGTCTCTATCTGGATGCAGGCACGACGACCCTGGCGCTGGCGCGAGAGCTCAGCGTTCGTGACGATCTGCTGATCGTGACCAACGACTTTGCCATTGCCAATTTCCTGATCGACAGCAGTCAGTGCCGGATGATCCACACGGGCGGCACGCTGTGTCGCGATAACCGATCCAGTGTCGGGGAAGCCGCCGCTCAGGCACTACGAGGGCTGTCGATCGACATTGCTTTTATCTCTGCCTCCTGCTGGAGTCCGCGAGGGACCTTCACACCGGATGAAGAGAAAATCGCCGTGAAGCGCGCCGCCAGTGACGTTAGCAGTAAACGCGTGCTGCTGGCAGACAGTTCAAAATACAATAAAATCGCCACTTTTCTGGCCCTGCCGCTGGAACGGTTTGATGGCATCATTACCGATCCGCATCTGTCGGCATCGGCCAGGCGCGAACTGGCAGCAATGAATATTGATCTTACCATCGCCGGTTAATGGGCGTTATCACCCGACAGGGTAACGAGGGAATAAGCGATCTCAACCTGCCGCCGCGCGCCGCCGGAGGCCATTCGCCAATAAACGATGGTTACTCCCCTTCCGGAGCTGGACTATCCTTATCCGATGGTGCGTGCGGGCTGACTCAAGGTATTCACTTCATCACTCACCCATTATCAACTTCACGCTGGCCAGTATCCCCCCCACCGTTCAGGCTAAAAAGAGTAAGATTATCCGGCAGTCCGCCAAAGCGTCAGTTTTCAATTACCGGACAGCGTATGATGTAACGGTAATTTTTCAGCTGTTGCCGTAATCGATTTATAAGATCAATATTGGTTAATTGATCTATATAACCAATTATATTTACTGAATAAATTGTGCAATTATTCGTCTGCACTATCACATGGTAAAGTCGAGAAGTAATTTACGTTGCCCACGTTACGTGGGCTTTTTTTTTGAAAACTCTGCGCGCTCATCCGCTAAGCCCTGATAGGATAAAGACCTTATTTAGTGCGCTAATCACCGCTGATGGCACGAAATAATCCTCCCTCTTCCCGGTTTAAAGCATGGAGCGTCGCTATGGATGAAGTTCGTATTACCCCCGATAACTTGCACCAGATGGTTTACAGCCTGTGGCAGCATGCAGGCAGCAGTCACTCTGAAGCGAAGAAAATAGCCGATCACCTTGTTGCCGCCAATCTGGCCGGACACGACTCGCACGGTGTCGGTATAATCCCCAGTTATATGGACTCCCGTGCGCAGGGCAACCTGCTGCAAAACCGTGAACTGCTGATTGTCAAAGATGCCGGTGCGGTGTTAACCGTTGATGGTCAGCAGGGATTCGGCCAGGTCATGGCCGCCGAAGCAATGGAACTGGCCATCAAGCGCACCCGCGAGCTGGGGTTATGCGCTGTCGCCCTGCGGAACTCTCACCATATCGGACGCATTGGCCACTGGGCTGAAATGTGCGCCAGTGCCGGGATGATCTCGTTCCATTTTGTCAACGTGGTGGGCGATCCGCTGGTCGCTCCTTTTAACGGCAGTGACCGCCGATTTGGCACGAATCCGTTCTGCGCGGTGTTCCCCCGCCCCGGTCAGGCCCCGCTGCTGCTGGACTTTGCCACCAGCGGCATCGCCTACGGCAAAACGCGCGTGGCGTGGAACAAGCGCGTACCGGTTGCCGACGGCAACCTGATTGACAGCAATGGTCAGCCGACCTGCAATCCTGCCGTGATGCATGAATCGCCTTACGGTTCACTGCTGGCGTTCGGCCTGCATAAAGGCTATGCGCTGGCGGTGATGTGTGAAATTCTCGGCGGCGCACTCTCCGGTGGCAAAACCACTCATCAGGACTCGCTGCAAAGCTCACCGACGGCGATCTTCAACTGCATGACCAGCATTGTGCTGGACCCGGCGGCGTTTGATGCGCCGGAAATGCAGCAGGAAGCGCAGCGTTTCATCGACTGGGCAAAAGCCTCGCCTCAGGCTGGTGAACAGCCGATCAGAGTGCCCGGTGAATGGGAGGAGCAACAGCGGGCGGAACGCCGGCAACACGGTATTCCGATTGATGGCAACAGCTGGCAGCAGCTGTGTCAGGCGGCACGCGAGGCCGGTATGCCCGAAACTGAACTGGCGGCTTATCAACCCTGAGACATCAGCAGAAAGCGGCGCAGCCGGATGCTGTGCCGCTGGCCGGTCTGAGCTACGGCCCATTTGCATATTTCACGCGGTGAATTTTTGACTTTCGACAAACACGGAGAGGATAATCGCAGCCAAAGTGTAACAAAATGTTTTATTGTGCGTTTTTTTATGTATTACATTATTAACATTTTTCGGACGAAGACTGTAAATAACAAAACGATAATCAGAGCAAAAACGCCAAGGGCTTTAAAAATTCATTTACCGCCTAAAACAGCAACACAGAGTTTACATATTTCACTAAACCTTTATATTGCCTGCGATTGTTATATCCTTACTGCGCCATAAAGTTATTTCCATATCCCACCCGGCTATAAAAACCGGCCGAAAAACACGTCAGAATTTATCAGTCGCAAGCCATTTCCAGCACATTTCCACTCACATCAAAGCAGAAAAAAAAGCTTACTCATCATGATTATACAGTTCATTTACATCTCATCAGCATTTCTCTAGCCTGGTTTAACATTTTCCGCCAGTGATTTAACCTTCACCGCGTAACACTTCATCGTAATAATGATTACTGTTTTGCCCACGATCAATATTACTGTTACTACTCCTTCACCTGATTTGGTCTTACGATCAAAACGTACTAAACGAGAACCCGCAATTATCAACCTTCACTTTTCTACAATGTAGTCTATTTGTTAATTGTGGGTAAAAAAATAAAAGGCAGTATTATGTTAGATCGAGGTAAGCAATGTTCGAATTAGATGCGTATCATCTGGCGAGGATACAGTTTGGCTTTACCGTAGCCTTTCATATCCTTTTCCCCGCTATCACCATCGGACTGGCCAGTTTCCTTGCCGTACTGGAAGGTCTGTGGCTGAAAAGCAAAAATGAGGTTTATCGCGACCTCTATCACTTCTGGTCAAAAATCTTCGCCGTCAACTTCGGTATGGGCGTGGTATCGGGCCTGGTTATGGCCTATCAGTTCGGTACCAACTGGGCTGGATTTTCGCAGTTTGCCGGCAGTATTACCGGCCCGCTGCTGACCTATGAGGTGCTGACCGCATTCTTCCTTGAAGCCGGCTTCCTCGGCGTAATGCTGTTTGGCTGGAATCGCGTCAGCCGTGGTTTACACTTCTTTGCAACCTGCATGGTGGCGCTGGGCACGATTATTTCCACCTTCTGGATCCTGGCTTCCAACAGCTGGATGCAAACCCCGCAGGGCTACGCGGTGGAAAACGGTATTGTCGTTCCCGCTGACTGGCTGGCGATCGTCTTTAACCCTTCCTTCCCTTACCGACTGCTGCATATGTCCGTGGCGGCCTTCCTGGTGACCGCATTCTTCGTCGGTGCCTCTGCAGCCTGGCACCTGCTGCGTAAAAACGACACGCCAGCCATTCGTAAAATGCTGTCTATGGCGCTGTGGATGGCACTGATTGTGTCGCCGATACAGGCCATGATCGGTGATGCCCACGGTCTGAACACCCTGGAGCATCAGCCTGCGAAAATCGCTGCTATCGAGGGACACTGGGAAAACCCACCGGGTGAGGCCACGCCGCTGATCCTGTTTGGCATCCCGGACATGAAAGAAGAACGAACCCGCTACGCGCTGGAAATCCCTTACCTCGGCAGTCTGATCCTGACGCACAGCCTCGACAAACAGGTTCCGGCTCTGAAGAGCTTCCCGAAAGAAGATCGCCCGAATTCGCTGGTGGTGTTCTGGTCTTTCCGCGTGATGGTTGGCCTGGGCATGCTGATGATCCTGCTGGGCGCAGTCAGCCTGTGGATGCGTCGGGGCCAGCGTCTTTATACCTCGCGTCCGTTCCTGTGGTTTGTGCTGCTGATGGGACCATCCGGGCTAATCGCGCTGGTGGCAGGCTGGATCACCACTGAAATGGGTCGTCAGCCGTGGGTTATCTATGGCCTGTTGCGCACCCGTGACGCCGTTTCGCTGCACAGTACGACGCAGATGGCGATCTCGCTCATCGCCTTTATCGTGGTTTACATCTCGGTGTTCGGTATCGGCTACACCTACCTGGCGAATCTGATCAAAAAAGGTCCGCAGACCGGTGAAGGCGACCATACGCCGGAAGGAGGACCGGGTACCTCGCATACACCTTCCCGCCCACTGTCGGCGGTGCAGGAAAAATTAAATTCATCGGAAGAGGGAAAATAAGATGGGAATCGATCTCTCCATTATCTGGTTTACCATCATTGTCTTCGCCACCCTGATGTACATCATTATGGATGGTTTTGATCTCGGTATTGGCATTCTGTTCCCGTTCAATAAAGATCCTGTTGAGCGCGACATGATGGTTAATACCGTCGCCCCGGTGTGGGACGGCAACGAAACCTGGCTTATCCTCGGCGGTGCCGCGTTGTTCGGTGCCTTCCCGCTTGCCTATGCGGTTATCACCACCGCGCTTGCAGTCCCGTTAACCATCATGCTGATCGGCCTGATTTTCCGCGGTGTGGCCTTTGAATTCCGCTTCAAGGCAACTGAAGAACACCGACCATTCTGGGACAAAGCCTTTATCGGTGGGTCATTCCTTGCCACCTTCAGTCAGGGTGTGGTGCTGGGTGCGGTAATCAGCGGTTTCGAAGTCACCGGCCGCACCTACAGCGGCCCGGCACTGGCCTGGCTGACGCCGTTTTCACTGTTCTGCGGCGTGGGTCTGGTACTGGCCTATGCGCTGCTGGGCAGCACCTGGCTTATCATGAAAACCGAAAACGAGCTGCACCGTAAAATGACCGCGCTGACGAAGCCGCTGCTGCTGGCGCTGCTGGTGGTGATTGCCATCGTCAGCGTCTGGACACCACTGCTGCATGAAAACATCCTGCATCGCTGGTTCAGCCTGCCAAACCTGTTCTGGTTCCTGCCGGTACCGGTGCTGGTGCTGGCCGTGGCCTGGGGTCTGCTGAGCGCGCTGAAGCGCCATGCGCACTACACGCCATTCCTGCTGACGCTGGCGCTGGTCTTCCTGGGCTTCACCGGGCTGGGCATCAGTATCTGGCCAAATATCATCCCACCTTCCATTACCATCTGGGAGGCGGCTTCTCCGCCACAGAGTCAGGGCTTTATGCTGGTTGGCGGTCTGCTGATTATCCCGGTGATTCTGGTTTATACTTTCTGGAGCTATTACGTCTTCCGCGGCAAGATTAAGCCGGATGAAGGCTATCACTGATATTAGTGGAGAAGGATGGATCGCCAGATCCATCCTTTTTTACTCTGATGACCGCACGTTTATAATTTTATACAAATTCCGACAGTCATCCGCCAGCGGTGGTCTACACTTATTATCTCACATGAGGAAATCATGCCATCAAAGGAGGCAGTATGAGTCTGTTTGATAAAGCGAACGATAAAGCGGAAGAAGTTATCGGCAAAGGCCAGGAAGAATTTGGCAAAGCCGTCGATTCTCCTGAGCATGAACTCAAAGGCAAAGTCCGTCAGCATGCGGCCAAAGCATCCTACGCCATTGATGATGCCCTCGACTGCGTGAAAACCAAAACCCAGGACTCACCGCTGGTTTCACTGGTTATCGCTGCCGGTGTTGGTTTCCTTGCGGCTAAACTCTTTGGCCGCAGATAATCACCGCAGCAGGTGAAAGTGCAATGAGAAAACGCCCGAGAACGGGCGTTTATTTTTTTCAGGCTTCTGCGTGATGTTGCAGTGCCCAGACTTCATGACCGGTCATAATGGCTAAAAGTAGCGACAACCCACCACCCGAGAAACAAAGCCAGCGGGTGTAGGCCTGATCACCAGTCATCGATAAAAGTTCGAGAAAATTTTCCAGCATTTCGCGTGGAATAATATTGACTTGAATAAAGGTGATCAATAAAAAGAATATCAAATAAGACAAGATAAAAGAAAACACACACCAGACAGCAAACCACAGTTTTCTCATAGACCCTCTCCCTGATCAATACCCGTCAAAAACTCCTTTCAGCGATCTGGCAAACATCTTACCCTAACCTTCTACAGGGTGAAAATCAGTTGGTGCGGTATGCACTCAATATCATAAAAATATCTTCCCACCGCATTAAAAAGAGAAAAGCTCATGACAGAGCGTGCTGTAATGATAACGAGAACGAAAGGGACTATATCATCAGCAGGTTTAAAGAAAGGGGTCACTTATGAAAAGGAAATTGTCCTCAAAAATGCTGTGCAATGTCTTTATGGCCAGCGCGGCTGCGCTGGCATTATTGTCTGTCAGTGGCACGCTCTGCGCGAAGCTAAAACCGCTCAACGCGATGCCCGAACAGCAAACTTCTCCCTCTGTTTACCCAAACGCTTTCAGCACCCATTCTTCACCCGACAATCCATCTTCAACGCCTGACTATCAGGTTCGCAGGCCTCAGCCACTAATGCATGGTGAAGACTTTAATTACGATCTGTATTACAACTATCGCTTAACACCTCATATTATTCTGCGTCCTAATCTGCAACAAATGACCAAACCCGGAGCGGTAGAGGATAATTCGCAGCGATTCGTCGGCGGTCTGAGTGCTGGAATTAAGTTTTAAGCTTCACCGCCAGTTTATTTCAACACTGAACTGGCGGCCCCCGCTTAATGTCACCACGATTGAAATAAATAGTAACCTTTCCAATTGTTTTTATACAAAAAATTCATTTTACTAAGCATTCTCCGCACAAAATATAACTCCCGCCTCTTGTTTACATGTTGTCATACGTCAGTCGCAAACCATTTATTGCGGCAATCATTAAAGCAGCATTTTATTTCTAAGCGCCTGACGGTTAACCACTTAGGGAATTAGGTGATCCACGCCGCAGGTGATAATAAAAAAAGGTCATTATCATGCAAAGAAAAGCATACGCAGATTACAGATTGAAAAAAATTGCACTATTGTGTAGTGGCGCGCTGATGATGTTTTCCACGGTTTCCCAAGCCGATATGGCACCGTTAAGCGTTGACTCCTCCTACATGTTCGGAGACTGGGGCGGCTTACGTTCGCAGTTGAAGGAAGACGGCGTCGATTTCCAGGTGAATTACACCATGGAATCCGCCAGTAATCTGGCTGGCGGCTATAATACGTCCACTACGGCCCGCTATACGGATCAGTGGGCGTTTGGTACCAGCCTGGATTTAGAGAAGCTGCTCAACTGGGACGATACCCAGTTCCAGTTCACCCTGACCAGCCGTAATGGCCAGGACCTCACCTCGCATATTAACGATCCGCGCACCGGAGGACTCTCATCGGTAGAGGAAGTTTATGGTCGCGGGCAGACCTGGCGCCTGACCCAGTTCTGGTTAAATAAAGGGTTCTTTGATCATCTTGTTGAAGTCAAAGCCGGACGCGTTACCGTCGGCGAAGATTTTGATTCATTCCAGAGCAATTTCCAGAACCTGGCGTTCGGCAGCGGGCAAGCCGGGAACTGGCGCGGAGACCGCTGGTTTAACTGGCCTGTTTCTCAGTGGGGGGGCCGCGTGAAGTTTAACTTTACGCCGGAAGTCTTCCTGCAGGTCGGCTTCTATAATCAGACGGCCAGCAACTACGATAGCGGGAATGGTTTCCGCCTTGATACCAGCCCTACGCTGGGCAATATGGTACCCGTCGAACTGGGCTGGAAACCGACTTTTGGACCTGACAAGCTGCCCGGGAACTATCGAGTGGGCTTTTACTACTCATCGGTCAACGGCGATAAATACGCCAGCTATCACGACGGCAGTTATAACGATAAAGCCCATGCCTACGGCGGCTATCTGTTACTGCAACAGCAGCTGACCGCGATGGACGGAGATAACCAGCGTGGCCTGAGTATGACCGTGCAGGGCGTGATGAACGATCGTCGCACCTCTAAAACCGATAACTATCAGGAAGTAGCCCTGGTCTGGAAAGGACCGTTCGCCTCACGTTCACAGGATGAAATAGGTGTCGGTGCAGCACGCATTCACGTCAACAGTAACTACGGACGCATGCAGCACCGTATTAATGAAGAAAACGGCGAAAGCGACTATCGCAGCCCGACCTACCTGCCCGTTCAGCACGGCTCGGAATATAACTACGAGATCTATTACAATGCCCGTCTGACCAACTGGCTGAGCCTGCGGCCAAACCTGCAGTACGTCACCTCTCCGGGTGCGCTCAGCGAAGTGAAAAATGCCTTTGTCGGTGGACTTAGCGCTAACGTCAATTTCTAAAGGCGGCCTTAACGGCGCCCGCAGCGACGTCCTCAGGCCCCGTTTGGGGCCTGAGCATTATTGTTAACATCAGGATCCAGCCGCGGTAAAGCCGCACACTCTGTCAGGCCGCCAGCTCAATGAACTTACCATGTCAGGACTTAAGCTGTACCCGCGAGGTATAAAAGCGTCGGCGAGCCAGATACCCCGCAACGATAGTCGACAGGCTGGCCGTCCCCAGCAGCATAAACGTCACCATAATCTGGTACTTAATCGCCTTAACCGGATCGATGCCGGCAAAAATCAGCCCGGACATCATGCCAGGCAGACTGACCAGGCCTACGGTTTTTGCCGCATCGACCGTGGGGATCATCGCCGCACGAATGCTGTCACGCACAATACTGCCCGAAGCCAGCCGGGCGCTGGCGCCCAGACTCAGCATCTCTTCCACTTTCTGCCGGTTATCAGCAAAGCGCTGGTTAAGATTGCTGAAGCACAGCCCGACCGCCACCATCGCATTACCGGCGATCATCCCGGATATCGGGATCACCTGCATCGGCATAAACTCGATTGCCCGACTGAGCACCAGAATGGTCAGGGTCAGCGTGGTACCCAGGGTTATCGCCAGGAAGGAAATCAGAAAACCGTTATCAATCGCGCGGCTACGCTTTTTAGCATTCAGCGCGGCATTCACGCATATAAACAACACCATCAGCACCGTCAGCCAGCTGTTGTTCAGATCGAATATATATTTCAGAACATAGCCGACAATCACCAGCTGAACGATGGCTCGCGCCACGCTCCAGACGATATCTTTTTCCAGGCCCAACCGTTCTTTACCACTGATCAGCAGGGCAATTACCACCAGTACCAGAGCCAGTCCCAGCGATTCATTGGTAATATTATGCTGGTTCATGTTTCCCCCGGTTTTGTGGTGCCGACAGCGTCAGAACACGCTGTGCATTATCAGTTTCATGGCGATCGTGACTGATCCAGATGGCGGCAGTTCCCTGCCCGATCTGCGCCTCAATCAGCTGATGCACCGCCTGTTTATTCTCCTCATCCAGCGCACTGGTGATCTCATCTAACAGCAGAATGTCCGGCGGGAACTGGAGATTACGCAGCAGCGCTACGCGTTGTTTTTCACCGCCGGAGAGCCGATCGATGGTGCGGTCCAGTGCTGCCGCAGGCAGATTCAGCCGCGCTAACCCGTCGATCATAGCCTGCCGCTGCGGCGGGCGCTGACGAACCTGATACGGCAGAGCCAGGTTGTCATACACCGTGCTGCCAAACAGCACCGGCGTCTGAAAAACATAAGAGACCTGCTGCCGATAGCGTTCCGGTTTTAATGTCGTCAGCGGCTGGCCGTTAAATCTCACCTCGCCCGATGACGGCTCCAGCAGCGAGGCAATAATTTTCAGTAGCGTGCTCTTCCCGGCCCCGGACGGACCGGTTAA
>CAJYIY010000130.1 GCA_913775305.1 uncultured Erwinia sp.
GGGACCAACAGGCAGGTCGGTGCGATTATAATCGGCGATCAAACCGCAGACGGGAATGCGCCCTTTGGTGTTCATCAGCGGCAGGATGGCGTCAAACACCTTCCCTCCCACGCTTTCAAAATAGACGTCGATCCCCTCTGGGCAGTGGCGACTCAGCTGCTCTGCCAGATTGGCATCGCGATGGTCGAGACAGCGGTCGAAGCCCAGCACCTGTTCTGCATAGCGGCACTTTTCTGCCCCGCCGGCAATACCCACCACGTGGCAGCCTTTCAGTTTGGCAATCTGCCCCACCAGCGAGCCGACGGCACCGGTCGCGGCGGCTACGACCACGGTTTCTCCCGGCTGCGGGTTGCCGATATCCAGCAGACCCATATAGGCGGTAAAGCCCGGCATGCCCAGAATACCCAGCGCGTGGGAAGGGTGCTTCAGCACCGGACCGCTGAGTTTAAACAGGTCCCGACCATCGGACAGGGAAAAATCCTGCCAGCCGCTGTTGCCGACCACCCAGTCACCGACCGCGTAGTCGGCATGTTCAGACTGCTCAACAATTGATACGGTGCCGCCACACATCACTTCGCCCAGCCCAACGGGAGGAACATAGGACGGGGCATTGCTCATCCGTCCGCGCATATAGGGGTCGAGCGACAGCCAGACGGTGCGCAGCAGCACCTGTCCGGATTCCGGAGCGGGGACGTGCCGGGCTTCCAGACGAAAATTGTTTTCTGTCGGTGCGCCGTGCGGGCGTGAAGCCAGCAGGATGCGACGATTGGTTTGCTTATCTTGTGGCATAAAAACCTCCGCTATCTTGTGCCCGGCTTTGTGCCGTACACACAGTGCTGAAAGCGTAGTGCATACCGCCTGCCGTCGCCTCGCGCTCTGTGCTCTCAGGCGGTTTTGAACAGTCGGGGATTGTCAACGGCGGCTGCCAGTGCATCGGTCAGCCGCATCAGCTCCTCGCGGGAAATAATATAGGGTGGCATCAGATAGATCAGACGGCCAAACGGACGGATCCACACGCCGTTTTCCACAAAAAACCGCTGAATGGCGGCCACATCCACCGGTCTATGGGTTTCCACCACGCCAATCGCGCCCAGCACCCGTACGTCGGCGACCTCTGTCGCCGCCTTTAACGGTGTCAGCGCCGTGCGCAGCTGCGCCTCAATCGCCGCTACCTGAGCGGGCCAGTGGCTTTCTTCCAGCATAGCCAGTGACTCTGTGGCCACTGCGCAGGCCAGCGGATTAGCCATAAACGTCGGGCCGTGCATAAAGCAGCCTGCCGCGCCGCGGCTGATGGTATCTGCCACCTGGCGGGTGGTCAGCGTGGCGGAAAGCGTCAGGGTTCCGCCTGTCAGGGCTTTGCCAACGCAAAGAATATCCGGGGCGATCCCCGCATGCTCGCAGGCAAACAGCCTGCCGGTGCGGCCAAATCCGGTGGCAATTTCATCGGCGATCAGTAACAGCCGGTAGCGGTCGCACAGTTCACGCACCCGATGCAGATAGCGCGGATGATAAAAGCGCATCCCGCCCGCGCCCTGCACAATCGGTTCAAGGATCACCGCAGTCAGCTGTCGGTGATGGCTGACGATCAGCTGTTCCAGCGCGTCGGTGTCGCTTTCACACCAGGGATCGTCGAAGCGACATGTCGGAGCCGGGGCGAACAGATGTTCGGGAAGGTAGCCCTGATACAGGCTGTGCATCGAATTCTGCGGATCGCACACCGACATCGCAGCAAAAGTATCGCCGTGATAGCCGTTGCGCAAGGTCAGAAAACGCTGGCGTTTTTCGCCGCGTGCCTGCCAGTACTGCAGCGCCATCTTCATCGCCACCTCAACCGCCACCGAACCGGAATCCGCCAGAAATACGCACTCCAGCGGCGCGGGGGTCATGTCAACCAGCCGTCGGCACAGCGCCACCGCTGGCGGATGGGTAATGCCGCCGAACATCACGTGTGACATCTGCGCCATCTGGGTCTGTAGCGCCTGATTCAGGCGCGGATGGTTATACCCGTGAACCGCCGCCCACCACGACGACATGCCGTCAACCAGCTGGCGGCCATCGGCCAGCTGTAGCCGACTTCCCTCCGCCGCCACCACCGGATAGCAGGGCAGAGGATCGCTCATTGAGGTGTAGGGATGCCAGATATGGTCACGGTCAAAGGTCAGATCGGCTGGGGTCATAAATCACTTGTAAACCAAAAATAAAAAATTTAGTTTACAAGTATAACCAGGCCGTGAAGACAATTGACAGACTTTTTTGGAGCAAGCAATGGCAAAACGTTGGACCCTCTCACAGGCGCAGGTGCTGTTTGATAAACCGTTTCTCGAACTGATGTTTGAGGCGCAGCAGATCCATCGCCAGCATTTTGACCCACGGCAGGTTCAGGTCAGCACGCTGCTGTCGATCAAAACCGGCGCCTGCCCGGAGGATTGCAAATATTGCCCGCAGAGCGCGCGTTATAAAACCGGACTGGAATCCGAACGCCTGATGGAAGTGGAGGAGGTGCTGAACTCCGCGCGTAAAGCAAAAGCCGCCGGATCCGGCCGTTTCTGCATGGGGGCGGCATGGAAAAATCCGCACGAGCGCGATATGCCGTATCTGGAGCAGATGGTGCAGGGCGTGAAGGCGATGGGAATGGAAACCTGTATGACCCTCGGTACGCTCAGTGAGCAGCAGGCGCAGCGGCTGGCGTCCGCCGGGCTGGATTTTTACAATCACAACCTCGATACCTCGCCAGAGTTTTACGGCAGCATCATCACCACCCGTAGCTACCAGGAACGTCTGGACACGCTTGGCAAAGTACGCGATGCGGGGATTAAGGTCTGCTCAGGGGGCATCGTTGGTCTTGGCGAGACGGTCAACGATCGTGCCGGGCTGCTGGTACAGCTGGCGAACCTGCCAACGCCGCCGGAAAGCGTGCCGATCAATATGCTGGTGAAGGTCAAAGGTACGCCGCTGGCGGATAATGAGGACGTCGATCCGTTCGATTTTATCCGCACCATCGCGGTGGCGAGAATTATGATGCCCGGTTCCCACGTGCGCCTTTCCGCCGGGCGTGAGCAGATGAGCGAACAGACCCAGGCGATGTGTTTTATGGCTGGAGCGAATTCCATTTTCTACGGCTGCAAGCTGCTGACCACGCCAAACCCGGAGGAAGATAAAGATCTGCTTCTGTTCCGTAAGCTGGGCCTGAATCCGCAACATACTGCGACTCACGCCGGGGATAACGAGCAGCAGCAGGCGTTGGCGGCACAGCTGATGACCGCCGATAACGAACAGTTCTACAACGCGGCACGATAATGAGCTGGTCGCAACGCGTTCAGGAGGCGCTGGAGCAGCGCCGCAAAATGGGTCAGTACCGCCAGCGCACGGTCTGCCAGCAGGCCAATGGCCGCAGCCTTCGCATTGCGGGGACGAACTACCTCAACTTTTCCGCCAACGATTATCTCGGACTGAGCGACGATCCGCGGATTATTAACGCCTGGCAGCAGGGGGCGGCACGGTATGGCGTTGGCGCGGGCGGCTCGGCGCACGTCACCGGTTTTCGTACGCCACAGGCGGAACTGGAGCAGCGGCTGGCCGCCTGGCTGGGCTATCCGCGCGCGCTGCTTTTTATCTCCGGTTTTGCCGCCAATCAGGCGGTGATTACGGCGCTGGCAGGGAAAGACGATCGCATTCTGGCTGACAAACTCAGCCATGCTTCGCTGCTGGAGGCTGCCAGCCACAGTCCGGCAACGCTGCGTCGTTTTACCCACAACCAGCCGCAGGCGCTGGCGGCACGGCTGGCAGGACCGTGCAATGGTGAAACGCTGGTGGTTACCGAAGGAATTTTCAGCATGGACGGCGACAGCGCGCCGCTGGCGGCGCTGCATCAGCTGGCACAGCAGCACAATGCCTGGCTGCTGGTGGATGATGCCCACGGTATCGGTGTGAGGGGAGAACAGGGGCGTGGCAGCTGCTGGCAGCAGGATGTGAAGCCCGATCTGCAAATCATAACCTTTGGTAAAGCGTTTGGCGTCAGCGGTGCGGCACTGCTGTGCAGCGAAGACACCGCTGAATTTATGCTGCAGTTTGCCCGCCATCTTGTTTACAGCACCGCCATGCCACCGGCGCAGGTATGCGCATTACAGGAAGCGCTGAACTGCGTACAGCAGGGTGACGATCTGCGCCAGCGCCTGCGGCAAAATATCGCCCGTTTTCGTACCGGTGCCGCCGGTCTGCGCTGGCAGATAATGAATTCCGACAGTGCCATTCAGCCGCTACGGGTAGGGGATGAGCAGGCCGCTGTGGATCTGGCCGCACGTTTGCGACAGCAGGGCTGTTGGGTGACTGCCATCCGTCCTCCCACCGTGCCACCCGGCACTGCGCGCCTGCGTATCACGCTCAGCGCGGCACATCTGCCGGAAGATATCGAACGCCTGCTGGAGGTGCTGAATGCTACAGACGGTGGATAAACAGGCGGTTGCCGTTGCCTTTGGCCGCGCTGCAACGTGCTATAACCAGCACGCCGAGCTTCAGCGGCAGTGTGGGGAGCGGCTGATGGCGCTGGCGAGGAGCGGCAGCGCGATGCAGGTACTGGATGCGGGCTGTGGAACAGGCTGGTTCAGCCAGCGCTGGCAGCAGAACGGCCATCGGGTGACCGCGCTGGATCTCTCGGCAGAAATGCTGCGCCAGGCAGAAGCCTCGGCGGTGGCGACCGACTACCGCCAGGGCGATATCGAGGCACTGCCGTTCGCGGACGCCAGCTTTGACCGCTGCTGGAGCAACCTCGCCGTGCAGTGGTGCAGCGATCTGAAACAGGGACTGAGCGAGCTGTATCGGGTGACCCGTCCGGGCGGGCAGGTGCTGTTTTCAACCCTCGAAGCCGGGGCATTGCCCGAGGTGGCCAGCGCGTGGAGAGCCCTGGGCGCTGTGGTACCACTGAATCCGCAGCCGACCGTAGATGAAATCGCCCGCGCGGGCTGTAAAACAGCGATGCAGCTGCATCGCCTGACGCTGACGCTGGCGTACCCGGATGCGCTGAGTGCCCTGCGATCGCTGAAAGGCACGGGAGTCAGCCATTTGCATCAGGGACGTGCCGGGATCGTTCTGAACCGGCAACGTCTGGAGCAGCTTGAACAGGTGTGGAGCCGCGATGAGCGCGGCTACCTGCTGAGCTGGAAACTTATTTTAGGAGTGATTGAGCGTGAGTAAACGTTGGTTTGTGACCGGAACGGATACGGAAACGGGTAAGACTACCGCCAGCTGTGCGCTGCTGCAGGCCGCCAGCGCCGCGGGTTATCGCTGTGCGGGCTACAAGCCGGTTGCCTCCGGCTGCGAAGTGACGCCTGCCGGAATACGTAATCAGGATGCGCTGCTGCTTCAGCGCTTTTCCAGCGTTGATTTACCTTACGATATGGTCAACCCGCTGGCGTTTCTTGAACCGACCTCGCCGCATATCGTCAGTGCAGAAGAGCAGCGGCCGATTGCGTTCAGCCAGCTTTCCGCCGGGTTAGAGGCGGTTGCACAACAGGCTGACTGGGTGCTGACCGAAGGTGCCGGAGGCTGGTTTACCCCGCTCTCCGCGGAAAAGACTTTTGCCGACTGGGTCGTTCAGGAGCAACTGCCGGTGATTCTGGTGGTGGGGGTCAAGCTGGGCTGTATCAACCATGCGCTGTTGACCGCGCAGGCAGTTGCCTCAAGTGGGCTCACGCTGGTGGGGTGGATCGCCAACGGCATCCAGCCAGCCGGTAAGCGTCACGCTGAGTATCTGGCTACGCTGCGTCATCTGCTGCCTGCGCCGATGCTGGGTGAGATCCCTTATCTGCCCGATGACGAGCAAAGGGAGCGGCTGGGGCAGTATCTGTCGCTGGAAGCCC
Organism: uncultured Erwinia sp.; assembly: GCA_913775305.1. GTDB lineage: Bacteria > Pseudomonadota > Gammaproteobacteria > Enterobacterales > Enterobacteriaceae > Erwinia. Next base: position 5,856 of record CAJYIY010000130.1, read on the forward strand.
TGCCGCGCTGACGGCGGGGCCAGGGAAACGGGCCTCAGGCCGTCAGCCAGGTATTCACTATGCCTTCATCCAGCAGCGCCATTTTGCCGTGGGCGACATTGCGGCCGCGATGCAGCAGCAGGAAGTAATCGGCCACCCGGCGGATAAACGACAGGCGCTGTTCCAGCAGCAGGATGGTCATCCCGAAATCATGGTTAAGCCGGTAGATCAGATTGCCCATTTCCTCTTCCAGCCACGGCGACATGCCCTCGGTTGGATCGTCAAGGATCAGAAGTTTTGGCCGCAGTACCAGTGCGCGTGCCAGCGCCAGGTGCTGCTGCTGATCCAGGGGCAGTTCTCCGCTGCGTCGCTGGCGCAGCGAATAGAGTGCCGGAAACAGGTCGTAGACCATCTGTGGGATCGCCCGATGGCGCTCCTGTCCCGCCCCGGCCAGCAGAGCGATTTGCAGATTCTCCTCCACGCTCAGCTGTGAAAAAATCTGTCTGCCCTGTGGCACATAGCCAATCCCGAGCGCCGCTCGCCGTTCCGCCGGTTGCAGTAGCAGATCCTGTGGCGGCAGATCGCCCTCCTGCCAGATCATTGAACCGCTGTTAATCGGCAGGTGGCCCATAATACAGTTAACCAGCGTGGTCTTTCCCATCCCGGGGCGGCCAATGATGCCGGTGCAGGTGCCGGGGGTAAGATCGAGGTCCACATCCCACAGAATATGGTTTTGCCCATAAAATTGATTGATTGAACGTAAACTCAGCATCTTGCATTCTCCTCCAGACCGTATCCGATTACACCCGTGCCGCAGGCGATTTAGCTGGCGAATAAATTAACAAGCAATTAACGGGCCATCCCCGCAGAAAGGCGGTAAAGTCGTTTAACCATCAGTTCTGTTGGTCTATTTGTCAGAAACGCTAAACAATTTCTGACGGCAATCAGCAGTCTGCACCCCGATAGTGCCTGGTGTTAATCAGTTGTGGTGCAGATGCTGCGTAAAGTGGCAGGGTGGGGATAAAAGCTGAACGGCAGGGGGCAGTGAAAATGCCTGCTGGCTATGCACAATTCCACGTTTTCTTATCCAAAAATTGGACATTGGCGAGGAAAAAAAAACAAAAAAAAATATTTAACGACGGTAATGATCCGTGGGGATGATTTATACACAGCAGATGTTTCAGGCCCTGTAATCAGTTATCCACTGTTACTGTGGATAACCTTGTGTATTAGATTGTGAAAACTTACGTAAAGCGAGAGCGGGCGCGGCTTCAGCTCCGATTGGTGCGAAACTCGACTTGTTATTAAATCGTATATAATTCAGTACGTTATCTAAAATCAAGCGCCGAAGAATTCCGGGCCAAAGTGAGTGCCGCTTTTGCCTGCCGGTGCTTGACAAATGTTAATTTGGCAAAATTTCTGGGGATAACCCGGCAACAGTTTATGCGCAGTCGTTTGCGCACCGTCTGTTAACAGTGCGGCGTAGCCCGTTGAATGCTCAGTATGCAAAATAACTGTTAATATATCCAGTATTTTGAGCTGGCAAATTCGCGATGGCAGAGTAGAATTAGAACCCGATTCGTGCATATTTCCATCAGGTAGCCTGCAAATGAGCAAAGTCTTTAAACTCAATTCCGAATTTAAACCCTCTGGCGATCAGCCGGAGGCGATCCGCCGTCTGGAAGAGGGGCTGGAAGACGGGCTTGCCCATCAGACGCTGCTTGGGGTGACGGGGTCGGGCAAAACGTTTACCGTCGCCAATGTGATTGCCGATCTCAATCGGCCAACCATGGTGCTGGCACCGAATAAAACCCTGGCGGCGCAGCTGTACGGCGAGATGAAGGAGTTTTTCCCCGACAACGCGGTAGAGTACTTCGTCTCCTATTACGACTATTACCAGCCGGAAGCCTACGTGCCCAGCTCGGATACGTTTATTGAGAAAGATGCATCGGTTAACGAACATATTGAACAGATGCGTCTTTCCGCGACCAAGGCGCTGCTGGAGCGCCGTGATGTGATCGTCGTGGCGTCAGTTTCAGCGATTTACGGTCTGGGCGACCCCGATCTGTATCTGAAGATGATGCTGCACCTGACGCGCGGCATGGTGATTGACCAGCGCGCGATTTTACGCCGTCTGGCCGAGCTGCAGTATACCCGCAACGATCAGGCCTTCCAGCGCGGCACTTTCCGCGTGCGCGGTGAGGTGATCGATATTTTCCCGGCAGAATCCGACGACTACGCGCTGCGCGTGGAGCTGTTTGATGAAGAGGTGGAAAGGCTGTCAATCTTCGATCCGCTAACCGGCCAGATTACCTCGGTGATCCCACGCTATACCATCTATCCGAAAACCCACTACGTCACGCCGCGCGAGCGTATCCTGCAGGCGATGGAAGAGATTAAAGTGGAGCTGGCCGATCGTCGACAGGTGCTGCTGGCCAACAATAAGCTGCTGGAAGAGCAGCGCATCAGTCAGCGCACCCAGTTCGATCTTGAGATGATGAACGAGCTGGGCTACTGCTCAGGTATTGAGAACTACTCGCGCTATCTTTCCGGGCGCGGTCCTGGTGAAGCGCCCCCCACGCTGTTTGACTATCTGCCGGCCGATGGCCTGCTGGTGATTGATGAATCGCACGTAACCATTCCGCAAATCGGTGGCATGTATCGCGGTGACCGCGCGCGTAAAGAAACGCTGGTGGAGTATGGCTTCCGCCTGCCTTCGGCGCTGGATAACCGCCCGATGAAGTTCGAAGAGTTTGAAGCACTGGCTCCGCAGACCATCTATGTTTCCGCCACGCCAGGTCACTATGAGTTGGAAAAGTCCGGTGGCGAAGTGATCGACCAGGTGGTACGCCCGACCGGCCTGCTCGATCCTGTGGTGGAAGTGCGTCCGGTCGGCACTCAGGTCGATGATTTGCTGTCGGAAATCCGCCAGCGTGTGGCGATCAATGAGCGCGTGCTGGTGACGGTGCTGACCAAACGGATGGCGGAAGATTTAACCGAGTACCTCGAAGAGCACGGTGAGCGGGTACGCTATCTGCACTCCGATATCGACACCGTTGAGCGCGTTGAAATCATCCGCGATCTGCGCCTCGGCAAGTTTGACGTACTGGTGGGGATCAACCTGCTGCGCGAGGGGCTGGATATGCCAGAGGTTTCGCTGGTGGCGATCCTTGACGCTGACAAAGAGGGCTTCCTGCGTTCAGAGCGTTCGCTGATTCAGACCATTGGGCGTGCGGCGCGTAACCTCAACGGTAAAGCAATTCTCTACGGCGATAAAATTACCCCGTCGATGGAGCGTGCGATTGGTGAAACCGAGCGCCGCCGCGAGAAGCAGGACGCCTTTAACAAAGAGAACGGCATCGTCCCGCAGGCGCTGAACAAGAAAATTGCCGATATTCTTGAACTGGGGCAGGGGCTGGCGAAAAACAAAGCCAAACCGCGCAGCATGAAGGGACGCAGCGTGGTGGAAGAGGATCCGGGTTATGTGGATCTGTCACCGCAGGGGCTACAGAAGCGTATCCACGAGCTGGAGGCGCTGATGCAGCAGCACGCGCAGAACCTTGAGTTTGAGGAAGCGGCTGAGGTGCGCGACAGGCTGCATCAGGTGCGGGAACTGTTTATCGCGGCCTCGTAGTCGTCGTTGCCTAGATGCCGGTCTGCCGGCACAGACAGGTTGCTGCAACGCCGGATTGCTGCGTGCAGTGCCCGGCAAAGCGAGCACTGCGCGACGTTTCTGCGCTCAGTTCATCGCCTGCATGGCGTGCTCCAGGGCATTGCGCAGCAGCTGGCGGTCGTGACGATAGCGAATGTCGTCCGCCTCCAGTGGTTCCTGCACAATGACCCGACCACTCAGCTGGCGGGTATCGCTGATCGGGCCCAGCACCAGCGCGTCAATCACCCGTTTGCCAATCACATTTTCCATCATCTCCAGCTTATCGGTGACGGTCAGTGCTGCCGCTGCCGGGCTGAGTTCTTTCCCCAGATTACCGATAAAAATCATCGTGGCCGGGCTGCGACGCAGCGCCTGGGCCAGCTCCGGCACCAGCAGCACCGGCATCAGGCTGGTGTAAAAGCTGCCGGGGCCCATTAAGATCAGATCGGCTTCAGCAATGGCTTCCACCGCCTCGCGGGTGGCAGTGACCACCGGTGACAGCCTCAGTTCCTGCGGCGGTTGGCGCATCTGATCGATCTCGGTTTCGCCGTACACCAGATGTCCCTCCGCATCGACGGCAACCAGATCGACCGGCTGCTCGGACATCGGGATCAAAAACGCATCGACCTTCAACAAATTACGGATAAGATTGATCGCCTCCAGCGGACGTACGCTGAGATGTTCGAGGGATTTCAACATCAGATTGCCCAGATTATGCCCCGCCAGCTCGCCGTTACCGCCAAAACGGTACTCAAACATCGCCGATGCCACGCTGGGCTCGGCGATAAGCTGATTCAGGCAGTTACGCATATCACCCCATGCAATGCCGCCTTCCGAGCGGCGAATACGTCCGGTCGAACCCCCGTTATCGGTGGTGGTGACAATGCCGGTGAGGCGGGAGCCTAAAGAGGAAAGCGCGGACATGACACGGCCCAGACCGTGCCCGCCTCCCAGAGCCACCACGCGATCGAGGTCGGCTAACGTGCGATTACGCATAGAATCTCATCATCACAATGCAGGAATTAATATAATTAGCATTTTACGCTAAACAGCAGCGAAAATGCAGAAATTCGTTATATATCGTAATCTATAACGAGACTTTGTTCTGGAATCCCGGCAATATTAGCGTTAACATTTTAACCACTGGATTTACCGATGAGCGGTAAATCACACTTAGCCCTGATACCTAAGTCCTCAGACGGATACGGTGTCCTGGCCGCAACCTCGCGTTGCCAGGGTGCAGAAAGAAATGCCTGCATCTCCCGACATTGGAAAGGTGTAGCTGGTGCAAAATTTTACGGATAACTACGCGCGTAGTTTTTACTACCTGCGTTTGTCGATCACTGACGTATGCAACTTTCGTTGCACCTATTGCCTTCCTGACGGCTACCGGCCGCAGGGGGTAAAGAATAAAACCTTCCTGTCGCTGGATGAAATTCGTCGCGTGACGCGGGCTTTTGCCGCCGCCGGCACTGAAAAAGTGCGGCTCACCGGTGGGGAACCGTCAATGCGTCGTGATTTTATCGACATTATCGCCGCCGTGCGCGAAAACAAAGGTATACGCCAGCTGGCGGTTACCACCAACGGTTATCGCCTTCAGCGCGATGTTGCCCGCTGGCGCGATGCCGGGTTGACCGCGATTAACGTCAGCGTCGACAGCCTCGATCCCCGTCAGTTTCATGCCATCACCGGTCAGGATAAATTTGATGAGGTGATGCGCGGTATCGATGCGGCCTTTGACGCCGGTTTCAGCCAGGTGAAAGTGAACAGCGTGCTGATGCGTGATGTTAACTATCGTCAGCTTGACACCTTCCTCGCCTGGATCCGTACGCGGCCGATTCAGCTGCGTTTTATCGAACTGATGGAAACCGGCGAAGGCGGCGAGCTGTTTCGCCAGCAGCATGTTTCCGGTGAATCCATCCGACAATATCTGATCGCCCAGGGCTGGGTGCTGCAGGCGCGTGCGCGTAGCGATGGTCCGGCACAGGTGTTTCATCATCCAGATTATCTGGGGGAAATCGGTCTGATTATGCCCTACGAGAAGGATTTCTGCGCCAGCTGCAACCGGCTGCGCGTCTCTGCGGTGGGGAATCTGCATCTGTGCCTGTTCGGTGACGGTGGCGTTCCGCTACGCGATCTGCTGGCGAATGACGATCAGCAGGATGCCTTACAGGCGCGTATTGCCAGCAGCCTGAGCCACAAAAAACAGACGCATTTCCTGCACCAGGGTAACACCGGTATTACACAAAACCTTTCGTTCATTGGCGGTTAACAGGGATTTAATTATGGGTAAAGGTACAGCGGAGTTTGTCGCGCTTAATGTGGCGATTCTTACCGTGTCGGACAAACACACACTGGCCAGCGACACCTCGGGTGGCTGGCTGAAAGAGGCGGTGAGCGAGGCCGGACATCAGGTGCTCGATCGCGCCATCGTCGCTGATAACCGCTACCGCATTCGTGCGGTGGTATCCAGCTGGGTTGCCAGTACGGATGTGCAGGTGGTGCTGATCAACGGCGGCACCGGATTCAACAGCAAAAACAGCACCCCGGAAGCCTTACTGCCGCTGTTCGATCGGGAAATTGAAGGATTTGGCGAGCTGTTTCGCATGGTCTCATTTGAAGATATTGGCACCTCAACGCTGCAGTCACGGGCGGTGGGCGGCATCGCCAACCAGACCCTGATCCTCGCCGTACCGGGTTCAACCTCCGCCTGCCAGCTGGCCTGGGAGCGAATCGTTCAGGATCAGCTCGATGCCAGAACGCGCCCGTGTAATTTTGTTTCGCATGTAAAGAAGCCCTGATATGTCACAGTTAACTCACATTAATGCCGCCGGAGAGGCGCATATGGTGGATGTTTCCACCAAACAGGACAGTGCACGTGAAGCCCGCGCTGAAGCCTTTGTGGTCATGCGCCCGGAAACGCTGCAGATGATTATTGACGGCAGCCACCATAAAGGCGACGTGTTCGCTACCGCGCGCATCGCCGGTATTCAGGCGGCCAAACGTACCTGGGAGCTGATCCCGCTGTGCCATCCACTGATGCTGAGCAAGGTGGAGGTGATGCTGGAGGCGCAGCCCGAACATCATCGGGTGCGTATTGAAACCCTCTGTCGTCTGACCGGCAAAACCGGTGTTGAAATGGAGGCGCTGACTGCCGCCTCGGTTGCCGCGTTGACCATCTACGACATGTGTAAAGCGGTGCAGAAAGATATCAGCATCGAACAGTGCCGTCTGCTGAGTAAAAGCGGCGGTAAATCCGGTGATTTTCAGGCGGTGGCTTATGCTTAATATCCTTTTCTTCGCTCAGGTGCGCGAACTTATCGGCACCGATCGTCTTGAGCTTCCGGCGGATTATGCGGATGTGGAATCGCTGCGCGCGGCGCTGGCCGAACGCGGAGGGCGGTGGACGCTGGCGCTTGAGCCCGGCAAGCTGCTGGCAGCAGTGAACCAGACGCTGGTTTCACCTCAGCATCCGCTGCGTGCCGGGGATGAGGTCGCGTTTTTCCCTCCGGTAACCGGAGGCTGAAATGGAAACGCGAATCCGGGTCAGTGCTGAACCATTCGATATGGCCACCGAATATGCCTGGCTTTCCGCCTGCGACAGCGACGGTGCGGTCGTCACCTTTACCGGCAAAGTGCGCAACCACAACCTGGGCGATAACGTCAGTGCGCTGACCCTGGAGCACTATCCGGGCATGACCGAAAAGGCCCTGGCCGACATTGTGGCAGAAGCACGTCAGCGCTGGTCGATGCAGCGGGTGACGGTGATCCACCGAATCGGCGAACTTTTCCCCGGTGACGAGATTGTGCTGGTGGGCGTCAGCGGTGCACATCGCGGAGCCGCCTTTGACGGCGCGGAGTTCATTATGGACTACCTGAAAACCCGTGCGCCGTTCTGGAAGCGGGAAGCCACCGATGAGGGCGAACGCTGGGTCGAGTCGCGCGACAGCGACCATCAGGCTGCCGGGCGCTGGCAGTCGCCGTCGGAATTAAAGCGCTTTGTCTGATGGATCTGCGGTGAACCAACCGTCAGTCTGTGTGCAAACATCGGGTTAACCTCAGGGATATCCATGCGTTATCGTGTTTTGAGTCTCCTTCCTTTGCTGGTCCTGTTGATCCTCACAGGCTGTTCCAGCCCGACAGCTAAAAAAGCCGACGCGCCGCGTCCCGCCGATGTGAAAACGCAAATCACCCGCCTGCTTCCGGCGGGTGTCAGCGATCGTCAGGGCTGGGCCGGGGATATCTTCGTGGCGCTTAACGGTCTGAATATCCCTCCCACAGCCAGCAATATTTGTTCGGTGATCGCCGTGGCGGGGCAGGAGTCTGGCTTTAATGCTGATGCGCCGGTGGCGGGGCTGCCGAAAATTGCCTGGTCTGAAATTGACCGCCGCGCTGGTCGGCTGCACATTCCGCCATTTTTGGTACGTACTGCGCTGATGATCAAGTCACCTGACGGCAGAAGCTATGCCGATCGCCTCGATCGCGTGAAGAGTGAGAAAGAGCTGAGTGCGATATTTGATGACTTTATCAATATGGTGCCAATGGGGCAGAAGCTGTTTGGCAATCTGAATCCGGTCCACACCGGCGGGCCAATGCAGGTGAGCATCGCCTTCGCTGAAGCCCACGCCAGCGGCTATCCCTATACGCCGGACGGCTCAGTTCGCCGCGAGGTGTTCACCCGTCGCGGGGGAGTATGGTTCGGTACACAGCATCTGCTGGGCTATCCCGCTGATTATCCGGCTCCGCTTTACCGCTTTGCCGACTACAACGCGGGCTGGTACGCCAGCCGCAACGCGGCGTTCCAGGCAGCGGTTTCCCGCCTTAGCGGCATTAAGCTGGCGCTGGACGGCGATCTGATTAATTACGGTTCGGACAGCGCGGGCGCAACGGAAAAAGCCCTGCGCACGTTGGGCAAACAACTGGGCTACAGCGACCGGGCTATTCGTCGTGCGCTGGAGAAAGGAGACGATGCCGATTTCGGCAACAGCGATCTCTGGCAGGCCGTTTTTCGTCTGGCGGATAAAGACGCCGGAAAAAAACTGCCGCGTGCCGTGCTGCCCGGCATTAAGCTGGAAAGTCCAAAAATCACCCGCAATCTGACCACTGCCTGGTTTGCCCAGCGGGTGAACAGCCGCTATCAGAGCTGCATGGCGCGCCAGTAGCAGATTCAACTCTTGCTCAACGGGATGAGTTTGTTACGCTGCGAACTGGCACAGACGCGAAAGTGTGTGCCAGACTGAGAACAACATAACGTTTTTTCACTTTTCCCAGGAGGAGCATCATGGACAGATATCCACGTTCCAGTGATTCAATTGTTCAACGAGCCAGCAGTGGCCTGTCAACCTATATGGCACAGGTTTACGGCTGGATGACCTGTGGTCTGCTGCTGACGGCATTTGTTTCCTGGTATGCGGCCAATACCCCTGAAGTTATGCAGCTGGTTTTTGCTAATCGCATCACCTTCTTCGGCCTGATCATCGTCCAGCTTGGGCTGGTGGTGGTGCTGTCAATGATGGTGCACAAGCTGAGCGGGACGGTCGCCACCGGTATCTTTATGCTCTATTCGGCGCTGACCGGGCTGACCATGGCCAGCATCTTCCTGGTCTATACCTACTCGTCCATCGCCAGCACCTTTGTGGTGACTGCGGGGATGTTCGGTGCCATGAGCCTGTGGGGCTACACCACCAGGCGCGATCTCAGCGGTATGGGCAGCATGCTGTTTATGGCGCTGATCGGCATTGTTCTCGCCTCACTGGTGAATCTGTGGCTGAAAAGCACTGCGTTGATGTGGGCGGTGACCTATATCGGCGTAGTGGTGTTTGTCGGGCTGACCGCGTATGACACTCAGAAGCTGAAAAATATGGGTGAGAGTATCAACGTGGAAGATAAAGAGAATCTGCGTCGTTACTCGATTATGGGGGCGCTGACGCTGTACCTCGACTTTATCAACCTGTTCCTGATGCTGCTGAGGATCTTCGGCAACCGCCGCTGATTTCAGTCGCTGGCGGTCCGGATCCTCCCGGACCGCCATCATCATGCCGACAAATTCTTTTCTCTCAGCGATTTTGCCCGGCTCTCCAGCCAAAGATACAGCACCAGTGCCAGTAGCAGCGGGGCGATGAAATAGAGCAGCCGATAGGCCAGCAGCGCCGCAATAATTGCGCCGTGGGTAACCGGTTCACCACGCAGCAGTGCCAGAAATACCGCCTCCAGCACGCCGATTCCGGCCGGAATGTGAATAATCACCCCGGCAATACTGCTGATCAGCAGTACGCCCAGCACCTGTGGAAAATCAACCTTCTGCATCAGCAGCAGCCAGATAATCGCCCCCATCACCAGCCAGTTAGCGCTGGATACCGTAAACTGCACCAGCGCCATACGCAGCGAAGGCAGCGCCAGCTTGTGGCCTTTGATGCTCCAGCGGCGGCGGCGGGAGAATGCACACAGCAGCAGATAGACAAAAACAAACAGCAGCAGGCCGATTCCGATAGCGCGTAGCGTAGCCGATCCCACAAACCACCCTGCCGGGATCTTCACCATACCCGCACTAAAAACGATGCCGGAAACCAGCACATAGCCCAGCCAGTTGGTGGCGATGCTGAGGGTGAAAATTCGGGTAATGGTACTGCTGCTCAGTCCCAGCCGCGAGTAGAGACGATAGCGCATCGCCACGCCGCCCACCCAGGTACTGAGCGTCAGGTTGAAGGCGTAGCAGATAAACGACACCAGCATCACCTGACGTTTTGCCAGCTTATGACCACAGCTCGCCCGGCCAATCAAATCGTAGACGCCATAGGTCAGATAGCTGACGATCACCAGCACCACCGAGGCCAGAACCGCCGTACGGTTGTAGTTGACGATGGTTTCCAGTACCTCGCTCCAGTCAACTTTGCGGGCATAAATAACCAGCAGAACGATGACCGCGATAAAAAACAGCCAGGTCATTCCCTTTTTTAGGGGTTTCCAAAAGCGATGGGAGATCGACATCAGAGTTTGGCTCCTTCATTTTCCGTCCCCATGCGGTCCTGAGTTTCCATTTCAGGCTGGACCGGGGGAGGGACCTCGGTCAGTTTAGGCGTATGCGCCGGTAGCCAGCCGGCAATCGCCGGGAAATGGCGCAGAAAGTGAAACACCATGACGTTTTTACTGAGCTGCCACCAGCTTTGCGGCGGCAGTTCGCTCTCCTCCACCCGGCGGCAGTCCTCACGCAGAAGCCGTTCGAGGTTATCGCGCACCTGCTGGTTAAAATTCCTGTCGTGGATCATCAGATTGGCTTCCAGATTCAGCGACAGGCTCAGCGGGTCAAGATTACTGGAGCCGACAGTCGCCCACTGGCGGTCTTTTACCGCAATCTTGGCGTGCAGTGGGCGGCGGCAGTACTCATACACCTCGACGCCTCCCTTCACCAGATAGTTGTATAGCAGCTCTGCCCCCACTTTCACGATAGGCATATCCGGTTCTCCCTGAACAATCAGCCGTACGCGAACGCCGCGCCGCGCCGCATTTCGCATTTCGCGCAGCAGGCGATAGCCGGGGAAAAAATAAGCGTTAGCGATGATCACATCGTCTTCAGCCGTTCTCAGCATCTCCAGGTAATGCTGCTCGATGTCATCGCGATGGGCGTCGTTATCGCGCCAGACCAGCAGCGCCTGCGCATCGCCGGGCGTGGCATTCCGCGCCGGACGATGGCGGCGGGCACCCCACCAGCGGTGGACGGGGCGTTTGCTGCCGATTTCCTGCTGCACGTAGGCGGCAATATCGGCGACGATCGGTCCTTTGACCTCTACGGCATAGTCCTGTTTGGCCTCGGGACCGAAGCTGACGTTGTGCTCCGCCGAATAGTTGATGCCGCCTACGAAAGCAATATCGCCATCGGCAACGACAATTTTCCGATGCAGGCGGCGGAAAACGTTGGTGCGCATGCCCAGCACCAGCGGGCGGGGATCGTAATAGACGAAGCGCACCCCCTCGGCGGTCAGACTGTTAACAAAGGTGTCGGGAAGGTCGGGCGAGCCGTAACCGTCCACCATCATTTCGATATGCACTCCGCGTTTTGCCGCCGCCAACAGTTCGGCATGCAGCGCCTGGCCTACGTCGTCGTTGAACAAAATAAACGTTTCAAGCAACAGGCTGTGCTGCGCGCGTTGAATTGCGCCAAAAACACGCGGGAAAAATTCCTCGCCGTTCTCCAGCAGTCTGATGCGGTTACCTTCACGCCAGGTTGGATTCATAGGTGAATTTCCACCGCCAGCGGCGCGTGATCGGACAGGTGCGACCACGGACGCAGCGGAATAGTTTGTGGGTGACTGGTACTGGCGTTACGCACGTAAATGCGGTCCAGCCGTAACAGGGGGAAGCGTGCAGGGAAGGTGCGCGCCGGTCGACCATACTTCTGGCTGAACACCTCTTCCAGACCGGCCTGACGTTTGAGAATGCCGTTAGCGCGCTGCCGCCAGTCATTAAAATCTCCGGCAATCACCACCGGTGCATCGCGGGGGAGTGAATTTACCAGCTGACAAATCATCGTCAGCTGGGCACGGCGGTCAGCTTCTCGCAGGCCGAGATGCACGCACATTACGTGCAGAGGGCTCGTTTTTCCGGGCAGAGCGATCTGGCAGTGCAGGATCCCGCGTTTTTCGGTGCCGGCAACAGAAATATCCCGGTTCTCATGGTGAACAATCGGCAGCTGTGAAAGTACGGCATTGCCGTGATCGCCATCGGGGTAAACGGCATTACGGCCATAGGCAAACTCCTGCCAGATCGAATCGGCGAGAAATTCGTAGTGCGGCACGCTGGGCCAGTTTTTCACCTTCAGCGCATGCAGGCGGTGGCTGCCCATGACCTCCTGCAGCAGAACAATATCAGCCCCGGTAGCTCGTACTGCGTCACGCAGTTCCGGCAGGATAAAACGTCGGTTAAAGGGGGTAAAACCCATATGTGTATTAATCGTCAGGATTTTAAATGAAAATCCTTGCGCATTTTGTGACATAATTGCCGCGCTCTCCCTTTCAACTCGCTGAGAATAAAGTGTAGTACTGGTCACAAAAGAGTGCCTGACTGCGTTTTTTTTGCGGATTTGTCTGAAAGTTGAGTTACTCTGGAGAACTGCGTTACCGATCTGTGTCAGTAACACACTTGGGCGGCCAGTCATGGACCGCCGGGAGAAATGAATGAAATGGTCTAATCGTATTCAGATTGTCACTGGGCAAAACTGTTTACACATCGCGCTACACCTGCTGCTGATAGCTGCACTGGTGTGGGGATGGAAGCACCATGCGCTGTTGCAGGTCAGCCTGCTGCTGCTGGCGATGTATGCCAGCGTGTTTGCCGCCATGCTGCTGACGCAGCGCGTACCGGGTTTACGGCGCATTGGCGATTTCCTTGAAGATGTAACAACTACTTACTATTTCGGTGCAGCGATGTTAGTGCTGCTGGTGCTGTCGCGGGTTATTCACAATAACCTGCTGCTGGGTGCCGTAGGGGTTGTGATGCTGGCTGGTCCGGCCGTTGTATCGCTACTGGCGAAAGAGCCGGTGCGTTCGCGCCATCGCCAGCGTTAACCCCAGACGGGCCACTTCGGTGGCCCGTTGTTTTATCCACCTCATACTTCAGCTTTGTGCCCCTGCCTTCAATTTTAGGATTTCAGGACCAAGAATAACTCCCCGTAGAGCGTGGGGATCTGCTATGATACGCCGCTTACGCACCGTGGTTTGTGCTCTCATTCAAGCGTCAGGAGTAATCCTGGCGTCATATTCTCCCCCTGGAAACTACACCGTTTTACGGTCAGGGCGGATCCGGAGTCAGTCAACTTTATGTCATTTGATTCTCTCGGCCTTAATGCCGATATTCTTCGCGCTATTGCTGAACAGGGCTATAACGAGCCAACACCTGTTCAGCGTCAGGCAATCCCGGTGGTGCTGTCTGGCCGCGATCTGATGGCCAGTGCCCAAACCGGCACCGGTAAAACCGCAGGTTTCACCCTGCCACTACTGCAGCTGCTGAGCAGCGAAGCCCCGCACGCCAAGGGCCGTCGCCCGATCCGTGCGCTGATTTTAACCCCTACCCGCGAGCTGGCAGCGCAGGTGGGTGAAAACGTCGCCGAATACAGTAAGTACCTGAACATCCGTTCGCTGGTGGTATTTGGCGGCGTCAGCATTAACCCGCAGATGATGAAGCTGCGCGGAGGCGTTGATGTACTGGTCGCCACGCCGGGCCGTCTGCTGGATCTTGAGCATCAGAACGCGCTTGACCTGTCCAGGGTTGAGATTCTGGTGCTGGATGAAGCCGACCGTATGCTGGATATGGGCTTCATTCACGATATCCGTCGTGTGCTGGCCAAGCTGCCGGCAAAACGTCAGAACCTGCTGTTCTCCGCGACCTTCTCTGACGAGATTAAAACCCTGGCGGAAAAACTGCTGCATAACCCGGAGCAGGTGGAAGTGGCCCGCCGCAATACCGCCTCCGAGCAGGTCACTCAGCACGTGCATTTCGTTGATAAAAAGCGCAAGCGGGAACTGCTGTCACAGCTGATTGGCAGTGGCAACTGGCAGCAGGTGCTGGTGTTTACCCGCACCAAGCACGGTGCTAACCACCTGGCCGAGCAGTTGAACAAAGACGGCATTACTGCCGCTGCGATCCACGGCAATAAAAGCCAGGGCGCACGTACCCGTGCGCTGAGCGATTTTAAAGACGGTAAAATCCGCGTGCTGGTGGCAACGGATATCGCCGCTCGCGGTATCGATATTGAAGAACTGCCGCACGTGGTGAACTACGAGCTGCCAAACGTGCCGGAAGATTACGTACACCGTATTGGCCGTACCGGTCGCGCCGCGGCTGTGGGCGAAGCGCTGTCACTGGTCTGCGTGGATGAACACAAACTGCTGCGCGATATTGAACGCGTGCTGAAGCGTGAAATTCCGCGTATGGCGATCGAAGGCTATGAGCCGGATCCCACCATTAAGGCGGAGCCCATCGTTAACGGTCGTCAACAGCGCGGTGGCGCAGGTGGCGGCGGTGGACGTGGTCGCGGCGGTGCACCAGGCCAGCGCAGCGGCGGCGGTGGACGCAGTGCCGGTGGCAATCGCAGCGGCGGCGGCGGCGGTAACAACGGTGGCGAACAGCGTCGTCAGGGTAACGGCGGCGCGGCTAATGGTTCAGGTGCAGCACGCGGTGCCCGCCCTGAAGGCGGCAACGGTGCGCCACGGGTTAACCGTACCCGCCCGCGCCGTGCTAACCCCGGCAACAACGGCTAATTAATCCGGGGGGACCGTCCGGTTCCCCCCTTTAACAACCCACAGGTTTATCATGCGCGTGCTACTTGCCCCGATGGAAGGCGTTCTCGATTCGCTGGTGCGTGAACTGCTGACCGAGGTCAACGATTACGATCTCTGTATTACCGAATTTTTGCGGGTAGTGGATGCACTGCTGCCGGTGAAGTGTTTTTCCCGCCTCTGCCCTGAACTGGATCATAACAGCCGGACGCCCTCCGGTACGCTGGTGCGCATCCAGCTACTGGGCCAGTACCCTGAATGGCTGGCGGAAAACGCGGCACGAGCGGTGGATCTGGGCTCCTGGGGCGTGGATCTCAACTGCGGCTGCCCGTCGAAGACGGTCAACGGCAGCGGCGGCGGGGCCACGCTGTTAAAAGATCCGGAACTGATTTATCAGGGGGCGAAGGCGATGCGCGCCGCCGTACCTGCACATCTGCCGGTGACGGTGAAAATTCGCCTCGGCTGGGATTCCGGCGAGCGTCAGTTTGAGATTGCCGATGCGGTGCAGCAGGCGGGGGCTACCGAACTGGCTGTCCACGGTCGCACCAAAGAGGACGGGTACAAAGCCGAGTGCATCAACTGGGCGGCAATCGGTGAAATCCGTCAGCGTTTAACCATCCCGGTGATCGCCAATGGCGAAATCTGGGACTGGCAGAGCGCGCAGGATTGCCTGACGGTAACGGGATGTGATGCGGTAATGATCGGCCGCGGTGCGCTGAACGTTCCAAACCTCAGCCGGGTGATTAAGTACAATGAACCGCGCATGCCGTGGAACGAGGTGGTTAATCTGTTGAAAAAATACGTGCAGCTGGAAAAGCAGGGCGATACGGGCCTGTATCACGTGGCACGCATCAAGCAGTGGCTGGGCTATCTGCGCAAAGAGTATCAGGAAGCCAGCGGGCTGTTTGCTGAAATTCGTGCGCTAAACACCTCAACGGATATCGCGCGGGCCATCGGCAATATCAGGATCTGAACGCGCATTAAGACCGGTCATCCCACCGTCTTAATACGCGCGATCGCATTCAGGGTAGCCCGCGCGGGATGGCTTTACTGCCCGCTGCCGCGCAGGCTGTCGCTTAATACGGGTTATTGTGCAACATAGCCGCCGTCCACCAGCAGGGCGGCCCCGTTAATAAATGAAGCATCATCGCTGGCGAGGAAAGCCACCGCGCTGGCTACCTCCTCAGGGCGGCCCAGCCGGCCAGCCGGATGCAGTTTTACCAACGCCGCTTTTGCGGCGGCTCCCTGCGAACTCAGCAACGGCGTATCAATGTAGCCGGGGCAGACGGCATTGACGCGAATGCCCTGTGCGGCATAGTCGATCGCCAGGGTCTGCGTCAGCAGTTTCACGCCACCCTTGGCAGCGGAATAGGCGGTTACCCCGTGTTTCCCTACCCAGCTGTGGATAGAGCCGCAGTTAACAATGATGCCCGGCTGTTTGTGCGCGAGCCAGTACTCAATGGCTGCCTTATCCAGCAGGAACACGCCGGTAAGATTAATATCAATGGTTCTCTGCCATTTATCCAGTGAGAGCCTGTCTGCAGGGGCATCATCCGCGATCCCCGCGTTGGCAAAGACAATGTCCAGTCGGCCAAAACGGGCAACCGCCTGTTCCACCAGTTGCTGATTTTGTTGCGCATCGGTGACATTGATCTTAAAGAACAGGCTTTGGTGACCGTCGTTGTTAAGGCGACTCTCCAGCTGTTTACCCGCCGTCTCATTCAGATCGGCAATCACTACTGCAGCGCCTTCCGAAGCCAGCCGCTGTACGGTCGCTGCGCCAATACCGCTGGCACCACCGGTAACAATCGCCACTTTTCCTTTAAATCGCATCGTAAAATCTCCTTTCAATGTTCTTGTCCATCCTGGGCGTTAACGGCCATAAGCGTTAGACATTCGCTGCTGGCAGCACAAAAACCTCATTCAGACTTCACCTGAGTTGATGCGGGCTACAGCTTATTGATTGCCGGGCTGGGGGGATTGTAAGCGAGCTGATAAGGGGGACTGTCTCTCCCCCGAGCGAAATCAGTAAATTTCCGGCACGATCATCTCTTCCGGTACCGGGTTGCGACGATATTCGTCATGGCGTTCGCGGTGCGGCAGGGTGATGGTTTTCTGCTCCGTATCCTCATACGGCACCTGACGCAGCAGGTGGCTGATGCAGTTGAGGCGCGCTTTCTTCTTATCCACGCCCTGGACGATCCACCAGGGGGCTTCGTCAATGTTGGTGCGTTCCAGCATCTCTTCTTTTGCCTCAGTGTACTCCTCCCAGCGGCGGCGGCTTTCCAGATCCATCGGACTGAGTTTCCACTGCTTCAGCGGGTCGTGAATGCGGCTGAGAAAGCGCAGTTCCTGCTCTTCATCAGTGATCGAGAACCAGTATTTAACGATCTGAATACCGCTGCGCGTCAGCATCTTTTCAAACTCCGGCACGCTGCGGAAAAACTCTTCCACTTCCTGTGCGTTGCAGAAGCCCATCACCCGCTCAACGCCCGCACGGTTATACCAGCTGCGGTCAAACAGCACCATTTCACCTGCGGCCGGGAGGTGGGCGATGTAGCGCTGAAAATACCACTGCGTGCGTTCACGATCGTTAGGCGCGGGCAGGGCAGCAACCCGGCAGGTGCGTGGGTTGAGGCGCTGGGTGATGCGCTTAATCACGCCACCTTTCCCGGCGGCATCACGGCCTTCAAAAATAATCACCAGGCGGTGGCCAGTGCGGGCAATCCAGTCCTGCAGTTTGACCAGTTCGCCCTGCAGGCGCAGCAGCTCGCGGAAATAGTGCTTACGCCATGCTTTCTCACCCGGCTCTGGCGCACGATCATCGCCAAAACGCCGATCGTCAAGTTCCATCTCCAGCTCTTCGTCGTAGCTGTCGTAAAACTCCTGCAGCAGGCGCTGGTGAAAATTCTCAATGGATAAATCATTGCCTTGCATCGCCATTTTCACTTATTCCCGGTAAGGTTAAAAAGTCGTCATTGTGCTGGTGAACAGAATTACACTCCGGTAATACGCAGCTTGTATGACAAACAGATGATGAAGCCGGCGAAAACAGGCTTATCCAGTAGTGACGGTAACAAAACTGTCATCGGTATAGTTCAGGATAGGGGCAATAGGGTTCTGTTTCAGCCTGGTAAATCTATGACTCAACGCCTGCCGCTGGTGCGGCAAAAACCTGACTTTAGTGATGACGTTTCCGGCCTGATCTATGGCTATCAGTTTTTTAGTGACCGCGAGCCGCAGCGCCTGACCGTGCAGCAGTCGTGCGAGGCCTGGGCCCATCAGAACAACGGGGAAGAGCGTTTTCTCTGGCTGCACGTCAACCTTAATCACGCTGCGGCAGCGCGCTGGCTACAGACGCATTTTGCTGTGGACGAAGAGTTCTTCGACGAGATCCAGCACGGCTCGCACAGTACCCGCATTGAGCGGCAGAACGATGCGCTGATGGCCGTGCTGAATGATGTGATTTTCGATGCGCGTGAAAGTGGTGAAGAGAGCGCCACGCTGTGGATCTGGTGTCGCGCCGGGCTGGTGGTTAGCGCTCGCTTCAAGCCGGTCAGGCTGGTGGAGCGTTTACAGCAGAAGTTGATTACGATGGATCTGCGCTCCCCGACCGAGCTGCTGGCACAGCTGCTGGCGGAACAGGAGGATGTGCTCGGTCTTATCGTGCGTCAGTCGAACCAGTACGTCGACCAGATAGAAGAACGGTTACTGGGCCAGCATATCAAAAGCAACCGTGCGGAGCTGGGCAGGCTGCGGCGCACGCTACTGCGGTTCCAGCGCCTGCTGGCGCCGGAACCGGCAGCGCTGTTTCGCCTGATTAACCGCCCACCCGGCTGGTTAAACCCCAGCGTGGTGCAGGATCTGCGGCAGTTCACCGAAGAGTTCACCGTGGTGCTGAACGATCTGAACGGGCTGACCGAGCGTATCCGCCTGCTACAGGAAGAAGTGGCCGCACAGCAGCTGGAGCAAAACAACCGCACACTGTTTACCCTGACGCTGATTACCGTGCTGGCGCTGCCGATTAATCTGGTCGCAGGTTTCTTTGGCATGAACGTGGGAGGGATCCCGCTGTCGCATAACCCGCATGGTTTTTTGCTGTTGGTGATGTTGGTGATGGTCTTCACCTGTGCCGCTGCCTGGCTGGTGCTGCGGCGGCGGGAGCAATAACAAAAAAAAGGGAAAGGGTGGCATCCTTTCCCGGTGGAAAAGCTGGCAAATGTTCAGATACCAGCGGTGAGAACAACGTGCGTTCTCTAAAGCCTATAGTTGTCGAGGGCATTAACGTGTTAACGCTAAAGCAAAATAACGCTAATGCGATCAGCCCATCTTTTACCAGTCATTCCGTGCGCTTAATCGTTTTATCATCAATTAAATCAATTGTTAAGATTTTACCTACCCCTTTATTATTAGTTGACTGTCGATGACCAACCCTCTCTGCAGCGCGATATCAAAGAGACGTACAGCAATCTTTCATCATGTTATGACATAAAAAAAACGGCACCTTATTCAGCGGTGTTACCCGCTTGTCAGGTGCCGTTTTTCACATCACGGGGCGGTTGGACAGCCCTGGACTGGGATCAGGATTTCGGCGTGCTGTAGATCGGGCCCGGCTGGCTCAGACCCGGAATGGCCTGTGTGTTACTTTCCGCCGGGGTATCCGTTGCTGCCGGTGCAGACTGTCCGGCTGCTGCCGGTTCTGATGCAGACTGTTCTGGCGCGGTCTGTTCAGCCGGCTGCGGCGCGGCTGCGGTCGTCGCGTCACCGTTTTCGGCTTCAACCACGTTGGCACCCTGTGGAGTCACCGGTGTCATTGGCTCTTCTTTCGGCGATGCACCTTCCTGCTCTTGCACCACGACTGGCGCGGTGCTGTCTGTGTCACCGTTCACTTTTACCGGCATACCGGAACGCACTTTCAGCGCTTGTTCCATGCTGGTGGTGTTGACGCTGGCATCGCTCACCACTTTTGTCACCGCGGCACTCAGCGTCAGCGGAACCGGCTCGCGGGACTGGAACTGCTCTTCAGTCTGTGACAGCGGGTTGTGGACTTCGACGTAGCGCGAACCGTCCGGCTCAACCGTTGCCTTAACAGGCTGATCGATAAACTGCACGCGCGTGCCGACCGGCACGTTGTCGAACAGCCATTTAATATCGTCAGCACGCAGACGTACGCAGCCGTGGCTTACGCGCAGGCCGATACCGAAGTTGGCATTGGTGCCGTGAATCGCATAAAGACGGCCAATGTACAGCGCGTACAGACCCATCGGGTTATCCGGGCCTGCCGGGAAAACAGCAGGCAGAGACTCACCGCGCGCGGCGTACTCTTCGTGCATTTTCTTGGTTGGTGTCCAGGTTGGGCCGTCTTTCTTACGCTGGACGGAAGTGGTCCAGTTAACAGGCGTGTCTTTACCCAGTTCGCCGATGCCAATGGGCAACACCACCACGGTTTTCGTGCCTTTCGGATAGTAGTAGAGGCGCATTTCCGCGCTGTTGATCACAATGCCTTCACGCGGGGCATCGGGCAGGATCAGCTGTTGAGGAATAATCAGTTTGCTACCGGCTTTCGGCAGATAAACGTCAACGCCCGGATTCGCTTCCAGCAGGTTGCTCAAACCCATTTGATACTGTGCAGCAAAGGCTTCAAGTGGGAGCTTGCTGTCTTCGGGAATTGTGATTTCCAGGTTTTGTCCGGTCAGGCGGCTGTTGGCGGCCGGAAGCGGATAAACCACGGCTAAGGCTGAGTGGCTGAACGCCGCAGCGGCCAGAAACAGGGTGACAAATGCACGGATGCTTTTTTTCATATTATTTCAGGTGTAGCGCCATATAGACTGTTGATAAATGACCCAATACTGGTCAACTGTGACCGGCTGCACATTATATGTTCATAATGGCCCCGGATGAAACCAGGATTTATCTTTGTTGAATTATCTTTACGAAGAATTGTCTGCAATGCCACCAAATTGCGGTGAATTTTCATCCCTGCCAGTGCTATCAGCGCTTTTAGCGATATTTCCCCTCAATACTTTCCAGGAAAAACCCGCTGCTGTTTCCCGATCCCGTCAGGATGCGCTTAACCCAAAAGCCCCCTGAAATCCGGGTCGGAACGTGCTGACTGCCCGGTACCCGATACCCCAAATTCAGTCACGCTACGGACAAGGCCATCCCTGGCATCCTGCACCATCCGTGGCGCACGGAACGGCGTTATTGCCTGATGGTGGCGCGCTCCTGGCTGGATGGCTGGGCCTGCTGTCCACGATCGGCCGCGAGCCGGCGCATATCATCCCACCACTGCCGCCATTTTTCAGCGACGACCGGCGTGAAGAAGCGTGCTGCGCTCCGTGAGGCTGCTCCGCGCATCGTACGCAGCTTGCCCGGATGCTGGAGCAGATCGATCAGCGCGTCTGCCATCGCCTGTTCGTTGCCATCCTCGACCAGCACGCCCGCCTTAAAGTTCGCCAGCAGATCGCGCGGGCCGTAATCAATGTTAAAGCTGACCAGCGGTGTACCGTAGGCCAGCGACTCCAGCCCAAACAGCGGGAAGCCTTCCTGATCGGAGCACAGCACCGCACAGCAGGACTGGCGGTGAATAGCTTCCACATCGGCAGAGAATCCGTTTATATGGATATTCTGCGTCAGCCCCTTATCCTGCACCTGTTTAATCAGGTCTGCTCGTAGCGGGCCGACCCCCCAGGTATGCAGCTGCGCATCCGGTACCACCTTCAGGACTTTCTCAAAGACGCGAATCAGCAGGTCATGGCGTTTTTCCGGCGAATAGCGGGCCATACACACCACATTTTTGCTGGCCTTCTTACTGATTTTCTTCGTTGCCTGCGGATTATCAATATGATTAGGGATGATACGCAGTTGTTGAGCCGGGAAACCGCCGCCGACCAGCGCCTGCTGCTGGGCGTCGGTCAGCACCACCAGTTGGTCAATATTTTCCCGGTTGTCGAGAACGCGCGCGTAGCTTGCCTTCAACTTGCCGTTAGCCAGCAGGTGAGTGGAGTGGAACAGTGTGGTCAGCGTGCCGCTGCAGTGCAGATGTGGTGCACGGCGGATAAATTCGCCCCACGGGCGATTTTTATCCACCAGGAAGTGCCACTCAGTGCGGGGATCCAGGCACATTATCGCCATCGCTGCGACAAACACCGCATCGCTGCGCCAGCTCAGCTTCTCGCCGCCCGCCAGGCCGACTTCAATGCCGGATAGCACACTGCTCTGCTGGCGCTGGGTGTAGTGCTTGCGCAGAACGATGCGCTGACGGCTGTCGACATAGTCTTCAAAGCTGAGCTCACCTTCGCGTCCGGGCAGCGCGTACTGGACTACGCGCAGCGGCGCGTCTTTATCCCCTGTGGAACGCAGCACTATCCCCTGCGGAATGGCCGCCAGCGGTGTGAGCTTTTTGCTGTCGCACAGCGGTGACAGCCACTGATAAATACTCATCACCCGGGTTTCTTCCGGGAGCTTACCGGCTGCCTTAAAGGCCTGAACAGTGGCTTCCAGTGCCGGGTTAAATGACGAGATCAGGATAGTCGGCACCACGCCAAGGTACTCTTTAAACAGTCTGACGCGGCGCATCGTCGCCACTTCAATGCCGTTGCCGACGTTGCGCAGATTTTCACACAGAAACAGCACGTGCGGATCGCCCGATTGGCGTGGCCCACCGCGTGCGGCCAGAGCCTTAGCCGCGACCAGAGCTTTCACCGCGGCCGCCTGTTCATTAGATGGCTGTTGCAGATAGTTATGGTAGGCGACATAGCCTGAAAGATAGTGTTCAACATCATCGATCCTCACCCGGAAGCTATGGTGGCGGATAAAGAAGCTGCCAACAATGCGTTCAGGTTTTTTAAAGAACATGGCCAGTTCCGGCCAGAAAAAGCCGTTCAGCAGATAGCGGGCGCGGAACTCCAGTGCCTCGTAAAATTTATTCAGATCGAAGTCAAACAGCAGATGACAGTGGCGCTCGTCAACGGACATTCGCACGATCATCTTCTGCGCCGCCATCATCAGCTCCAATAGCGTCGGGAAAGTGGTGATGCGCGTCAGTACAAAATTCAGGTAGTCGCGAACGTTATCCAGCCCGAACCTGAAATAGCGCTCTTCCGGACGATACAGCGTCAGCTCATTCACGCAGTAGCTCAACCAGTGGTCGTGCGCCTGCCAGTGCTTGTTCTCAATAAAGTAGTCAAAGGCGCGTTCGACGATTTCCAGCCAGCGTGGATTACGCGTAATACCGTACAGCCGCATCAGCGCAAATGCCGCTTCTCCATCGTAATAGATGATGCGCTGTTCCGCCTTTACCGACAGGCTGGGATAATTCAGCACGTGGACAAACGACTTTTTATCGGTCTGCATATAGCCGATGCCGTTTGCCAGTCGTTCCATCTGCGCAACATAGCGCTCGTCGCCGGTCAGTTCGGTATATTTTGCCATCGCCAGAATACAGACTGCGTTGCCGCCCAGCTTGATCTCTTCTCCGGTATCGACCAGGAAATCGGCATGGCTGCCGTCCGGCAGTTTGCAGGTGTGGATCAGCCGGTTGGTGAGGTAGTGCAGCGAGCGTTTGACCGCATCCATCTGCAGCGGCTGCTGACTTTTCTCCCAGCCTTCCAGCAGGGCATAGGTGGAACTGGCGTGACGCAGGGCGTTGTAGGCGTTGACAGGGCGGTCAAAGCAGGGAAACCAGCCGTAGTAAAATTCACCGGAAGATTTCACCTGTTCAGCCAGGAAGCAGGTCGCGCTGTTAATGACTTCCGGAAGCGTTTTACCCGGCCAGTTATCAATGCGGCGATAGCCCGCGTTCAGTCCGCGGTTTTCCAGCGGCCAGGTGCCGTTTTCGTCGGTAAAGACGCCGCTGGTGGTAAAGCACCAGAGGATATCATCATCATGCTGCGGCCACGCCAGCGGCTGGCCAAAACGCTGACGGCCGTAGCTGGCCAGGTTAGACTTGTTCGGCGTGGCCAGATTTTTGTTGCCTTCATACAGCACGGCGTTGGCGCACAGCTCCTGCGGCAGCATGGCGAGGGTGAACTGGCTGTCAAATGACAGTCCGCAGCCGAAGTAGTTACGCTTGGTTTTGCCAAATTCGCGCTGTAAATCTTCCCAGCTCACCGCGCGGACCTGATCCACCACGTCAACCCGCAGCCAGAGCGGCTTCTGGTTTTGCTTTTTATTCCACTTTTCTAGTGCTTCCGCGCCTTCATGCCAGGCCTGTTCAAAACTGTTGCCGCTGGCGATATGGACATGCGCACGTTTGTCACCGTGACAGAGACTGAAAAAGAGAACCCAGCCAGGATGGCCTTCCGGCAGTGCTGTGGTCGTCACGCTTTCGGCAGAAACACGGGCTGCCTGCAACAGGGGGCTTAATGACATCTCATCTCCTCCAGAGACTGTTAACGCTCTCTGAGCGCTTCTTTTGCTCGGTTAAACGGTTTAAACAGGTAGTCCATCACGGTTTTCTCACCGGTTTTAATATCGACTGATGCGATCATTCCCGGTGAAATGGCGAATCGTTTGCCATTTTTATTCTGTAAATAATCGACATCTGTGCGGATAAAGACGCGGTAGTAGTAAATCTCCGGCTTCACCTCGTCCTGGATGGTATCTGGCGAAATCGTCTCAACCACCCCGTGCAGACCGCCGTAGATGGCGTAGTCATAGGCGCTGATCTTAACCAGAGCATTCTGGCCGGGGTGGATAAAGGCGATGTCTCGCGGTGACAGGCGGGTTTCGATCAGCAGGCGATCGTCCAGCGGGACGATCTCCATCAGATCGCCGTTGGGCGGGATAACACCGCCGATGGTGTTGACTTTGATATTCTTGACGATGCCGCGAACCGGTGAACGGACGGTCAGCCGGTCAACGGAATCCGCACGTCCTTTAATCACTTCGGCAAGGGTGTCCACTTCGGCATTGGCTTTCGACAGCTCTTCCCGCGCCTGCACATAATACTGTGAACGAAGATCGGTCATTTTCAGATCGAGATCCGCTTTCTGACGGCGCAGACGCAGCACCTCCACGTTACTGGCCGCACCGGTGGTCGCCAGCTTTTCGGTGATTTGCAGTTCACGTTTCACCAGATCCAACGCTTCGGTAATCCGTGACTCTGAATCGTTGAGCTGTGCACGTCGGGTGTTATACAAACGGGTTTCAGAGGATTTGAGATCGGGATACTTGTCCAGCTCAACTGGGAAAGTCAGTGGCAGATCGTTAACCTCGGCGGTCAGGCGTGCCGACGAGGCCAGCGAGGCACGATAGCGCGCCGCGCTTTCACCCACATTAGACTGCGAGCGGGTCGGATCCATCCACGCCACGATCTGGCCTGCTTCGACTTTGGTGCCTTCACGCACGTTCAGGCCGCCAAGGATCCCGCCGTCCAGAGACTGCAGCACCTGTTCGCGGGTGCTGGGGATCACTTTACCGGTGCCGTTGGAGACTTCGTCCAGCGTGCCAAACCACGCCCAGACGCCGATGACCGCCAGCATCAGGGCTGCGAACCACACAATCCGCGTGGCGCCAGACAGTTTGACCTCATCACTGTGAATACCGTCGATGTCATCCGCCAGCGAAAGCGTGGTTCCGTTGTAAACCGGCTGCACCGGGGGTTTGGCGCCATCCAGGGTGATGGGCAGGTCAGGCAAATTTGTTTTCATCGCTGGCCTCCAGGTTCCGTTTTTTCTCTTCGACGCGATTCATCGCTTTATCCTTCGGTGCATCCATCACCAGATTGCCCTCTTTCAGCACCAGTACCCGTTCGGCCAGCTCCAGTACCGCTGCACGATGGGTGGCGATAATCAGCGTACGACCGGCCAGCCAGCCGTTCAGCCGCTGCAGGAAATCCCGTTCCGTGTGTTCATCCAGCGAAGCGGTCGGCTCATCCAGCAACACGATATTCGGATCGCGCAACAGCATGCGTGCCAGCAGGATCGACTGACGCTGCCCGCCGGAAAGACCGAGGCCACCCTCCATAATCTGATGTTCCAGCCCCAGCGGCAGACGCTTGATAAAGTCAGCGGCTCCGCAGACTTCCAGTACCGCGAAGATATCTTCATCGCGCGCATGCGGCGCGCCCATGGTCAGGTTATCGCGCAGCGTGCCGTGAAACATGCGGGCGTTCTGAGTCAGCAGACCGATGTTGCGTCGCAGGTCGGCGACGTCGATATGCGGCAGGCTGAGGTTATCCAGTCGCAGTTCGCCATCAGCCAGCTCCACGCCGCCAGCCAGTGCCTGCAAAAAGGTGGACTTACCGGCACCGTTACGGCCGAGTACGGCGATGCGTTCACCGCGGCGAATATCCAGCTTGTTCACCCGCAGCGGGATCTGACTGGATTCGGTGTCATAGCGGAACACCGCTGACCGGATCTGATAGTCGCCGTAGAGCGTGGCGCAGTGGACCCGTGCCTCATCGCCAGCGTTTTCGACCGGCAGCTTCATAATGTTATCCAGGCCGTCCTTCGCCGCTTTCACCTGCTGCCAGCGAGCCAGCACACCGCACAGACTGGTCATTGGCGCAATCATGCGCGATGAGAGCATGGACGCGGCCACCACCGCACCGGTGGTTATGTCACCGTTGATGACCAGCGGTGCGCCGACCATCACCACCGTGGCATACACCAGGCTCTGTACGGTCATCCCCCAGCTGATCAGTCCCTGAGTCAGGCGACGGGTGGCCATCCCGGACTGTGCGGTAATCTGAATGTAGCTGTTCCACTGCTGCTGAAAGCGCTGCTCTGCCTGCATCAGCTTGATATCCTCCAGCCCCTGCAGACTCTCCACCAGAATGGCGTTGCGCAGGGTTGTTTCCATTGAGGACTGACGAGCCAACCGGGCGAGTTTTTTCTGTAACAGCAGGCCGGGCACCAGCATCAGCACCGCCGCCACCGGTGCGATCCACGACAGGTAAGGTGAAATCACCACCAGCACGCCCATAAACAGCAGGAAGAACGGCATATCGACGATGGCGGAGACGGTGGTCGAGGTAACCATTTCGCGCACCTGCTCCAGCTCGCGCACCTGAGAAATAAAGCTGCCGGTGGAGCGGGGAACCGCACTGTTGCGCAGGCGCAGCGCATGGCCGAAGACCCGGTCGGAGACGCGCAGATCGGCGCGTTTGCCGAGGATATCGGTAATATGCCCACGGCCAATGCGCATGATGAATGAGAAGATGATGGCGATCATCACGCCGCCAAACAGCACGTAGAGCGTCGGGTAGGATTGCGCCGGGATGACCCGGTCATACACCTGCATCGAAAAGATAATACCGGACAGCGCCATCACATTGATGATGAGTGAAGCCAGCATCACGTACCAGTACGGACGGATATCGCGCATCACCAGATTACGCAGCCAGTTCGGTGTGTATTCGGCCAGATAACGATCGGCACGGATATCCTTCACCGCAGCAACCGGGCGGAAAGCGGCAATATGGCGGATTTCCGGCAGCAGCGCAGAGAAAGAGAGCTGCGTCACCAGCTGAGCATCGCTGATAAAGCTGACCCCGATACCGTCCTTGCCGTCGTAGGTCTCAATTATCCCTACCTGGCCATCTTTTAACTGGATAACCAGCGGTAGCCGCCAGCTGGAAATCTCGCTGTCTTCGTTGTTTAGCAGCCTGCCGGACAGCCCGGCCTGACGGCCAAGATTCTGAATAATTGCCGACAGCGGTTTATCCTGCTGCCAGCCGGCGGCGGCTTGCAAACCGCCGGGAGAGAATGCCAGGCGATAATGGCTGGCGATATGGCCGATTGCCGTCACCCAGTCATGCAGAGAAGTTTTATTTTCGCCGTTATCGTGTTCGAGAGGCCCCCGGTGTAACTGACTCATGGTTGGATCTCCACCTGCTGGATCTTCTGGTTATCCAGGGCAAACGCACTACGGATATGCCCGGTGCTGTAAAGACAGTCCAGCTGCAGGGTGCGGAGCTGGGCGATGGTCTGCTGCTCGGTGAAGCGCGACTGATAAATTTCCTGCTCGGCGTTTAGCACATCGAGCAGCTGGCGAGTGCCCAACTGCAGATACTGTTGTTGATACAGTTCGCGGGTCTTCTCACCCAGCGCCTGCTGGCGGGCCTGAATGGCCAGCGTGGTGCTGAGGCTCATCGACTCATTTTGCGAGGCGCTGAGCTGCTGCCGCGCCTCAAGACGCGCCGACTGCACCATGGCGTTAGCCGCTTCGAGCGTATGCAAGGCGGCATTACGCTGCGCGTCCAGACCGCCGCCCTGATACAGCGGCATCTGTACCCGGACATAGGCCGAGTACTGGGTGCGATCCAGCGTCTGATTGTTAGCGTAGCGATCGTTGAGATAGTGGGTAACTTCCGGCTCAAGGGAGATGGTGGGCATTCGTTGAGCATTGGCATAATCCAGCTGGGCCTGTGCCTGATTAGCCTGCGCCCACGCGGCCAGAACCGAAGGGATTAAGCGGTCGTCCACCTGGGTCACTTCACAGGCTTTACTCAGCCTGGAGGGGAAATCGTTGCTGACTTTACTGACCGATTTCCAGCCGAGGTAGGTGGCCAGCGTGGCGCGCCAGCGATCGAGATTGGCGCGATACTGCATCAGCGTGGCGCGTGCGCCTTCAATTCGGGTGTTAGTCTGTACCACGTCCGACAGCGAGCTGGCGCCCTGATCGTTACGCTCGCGGGCCAGTCCCCCAATGGTGTTTAACGAGTCCAGCTGCGCCTGCGCGATAGCAACCAGCTCCTGATATCCCTGAACCTGTACTAATGCAGCGGCTGTATCATGAGCAACCTTGTCGATGCTCACCAATACCTGGGCCTGCTGTTGTGCCACGCCGGCATCCGCAGAACGCACAGAGCTGGAGACCTTGCCAAAGTCATACAGCATCTGGGAAAGCGAAAGCACCAGCGACGGGCTGTAACCATGTCCACTGTAGGTGTTCGTTATGCCATTATTCATGCCGCCGCTGATTTGCGGGTAATATTTGGAACGGGCGTAATTCACCTGTTCGGACTGCTCAAATAATTTTCCGACCTGTTCACTGATGGCGGGGTGCCACTGCACCGCACGTTGCACCGCCTTACTGATATTCAGCGGCTGGTGGGTATTTTCGATAAGGGGCTCAGTGACTTCGCCATTCAGGCTGGGTAATTCTTGTCGGGTAACCAGATGTTGTGCGCTGATGCGCGAGGGGGCGTCCTCATCCAGCTCTTCGGCCTGTGCCGGAGCCAGCGGGAATAAAACACCGGCCAGCATGAATAAGCCTGCCGTACTGTGTTTTAGATGATGAATCATAGACATTCTGTTCCCTGTTCTCTGTTGCTGCTCTCTGACATGGTTCACCCGTTTGCGGGGTTTTACTTTCAAAAAATTCAACAATCCGCGCACTCCTTCAGGCAAGCCGTAACAGGAAATGTGGGCAGTAGCGCTGTCCCGTACTGCCCGTTTAGTCATGAAGTAACAATTTTTGGCACATCCCTGTGCCGCTGAAACACGCTTAAGACATTAATTACACTGGTGTATTGTGCTGTTGCAGCAGTTCATCCAGGGTAACATTCACGTTTTCGAGCGTAATCAGCTCGGTCGAGCTGTACTGCGTTCCTGTACCGTCACGGTCAATCGACACCACGGTATTGCCATCGCTGGTATGTTCTACCGAGACATAGTTACCGATGGTGGCGGCCGAACCGTTCCAGCCCTCCAGCAGTTCACTGACATCGATGTGGTCTTCGCCAACGGTAAAGTCGGTCCAGGTATCCGCACCGTTGCCGCCAGTGGCGTCTTCCGCATCCAGCAGGTGGTAAACCACCGTGTCTGCCCCATCACCCAGAGTGAAGGTGTCGTTGTAGGCACTGCCGGTCACAGAGTCATCGCCGCTGGTGCCAGTGACCGATGGTGCCAGGTCAATGGTCAGCGAATTCAGCGTGATTGAGCCGTCGGTGTCAGTCAGCGAGTACGAGAACACCTCTTTACTCGTGATATCGGCCGCGGTGATCCCTTCGTTGAGCACATAGCTGTATGTACCGTCAGCACTGATAGTCAGCGTGCCGTACAGCCCCTCCACGGTGGTTGATGCCGTGCCGCCCTCAGTCAGGCTGATGCCATCGATATTCAGCGTTGCGCCGGTGTGAGCGTGGGTATCGCCATCGTGTACGTTGCCATGAACCGAGGTATCGGTGTCGGCGTCCACAGATTCCACCGCCATCAACGTACTGAAGGTATTCACTCCGTTGTGCAGAGTGATGGTCAGCGATGACGACGTTGTGACGCCATGCGAATCAACGACCTGATAGGTAAAGACCGTTGTTGCTGGCAACGTAGACACTTTCAGCCCTGATGACAGAGTGAAGGTGTAATCCCCCGCGGCGTTGATCTGCAGCGAGCCGTAGGCATTGTTGATGGTGGTCAGACCGGAAGAGGCGATCGCAGTACCATTCACCGTAGAGACATGCGTCCCTGCCGGAATTTCACCGGTGGAGGAACTGGTGTCATTGGTCAACAGATGCCCTGTCGTGTTGGTGCTTACGGTGACAACCGACGTTGTGAGATCCGTGCCCACAGACAGGCTGTTAGTCGTTAAGGCATTAACCCCCGTTGATGACAGTATCACCACGTAGTTGCCTGCGGCTGGCGCCGTAAGGGTTGCCGTTCCGGACTTGGTGCCAAACAGCGTAACCAGAGTGGTGTAAAGGTTCTGGCTTTCAACCCTTGTGTAGGAGCCATTCGCATTCTGCACGTAGAGGATGGCACTGACGGTTGACGCCACCTGAGCCCCGCTAACAGAACCTGTCACGGTGATGGCACGGCTGTCGCCGCTGCCGACCGTAAACGACAGGTACGGCTGGCTACTCAGTAAGCTCGCCGAGATCACATTGCCCAGATTGACGCTTATCGCTGATGAGCCGCTTGCCGAGGCGATAGGCGTGCCACTGGCTACCGTTGTGGTGGTGGTGGTGAAGTCCACCTCACCGGTATCCGGCGTAGCCGTAACGATAATCGCTGCTTTCACCGGCGTGGCAGTTGATGGATTACCCGCGGCATCCGTCAGAGAAACCGACAGCTGAGTGCCATTGGTCTGCGGTGTGGTCAGCGTAACGCTGAACTCGCCGTTATCGCCCACCTTGATGTCAGGCGCACTGATGGTGTTGCCGTTGGCATCCTTAACCGTCACGGTAGAGCCAGGTTCACCCGTACCGATAATCACCGTACCCGCCGCGTTGATGCTCAGACCGCTCGGTGCATCCGGTGGCGTTGTATCCTGCGCGGTAACCGATGCTGCTGGCGATGGATTGCCGGCGTTATCCGTTTGCGTGACGGACAGGGACTGACCGTCTGTCTGAGGGGGGGTCAGATTAACGGTAAAGCTGCCATTATCCGCAACCGTTGCGCCCACTACGCTGATCACGTTGCCATTGGCATCGCGAACCGTAACAGAAGCACCCGGTTCACCCGTTCCGGTGATGGTCAGGCCGTCAGCCGCTACGACCAGAGCATCAGGTGCCGCCGGTGGTGTGGTGTCATCGGCGTCAACATCGACTGGCGTGGACGGGTTACCAGCCGCATCGGTCTGGATCACGGTCAGGGTTTCGCCGTTTGTCTGAGCCTGGCTCAGGGTGACGGTGAAGGAGCCGTTGTCCGCGACCACGGTGCCCGGCAGGCTGATCAGGTTGCCGTCCGCATCACGTACGGTGATGGTGGCACCGGGTTCACCTGTACCGGTAATGGTCAGGCCATCTGCAGCCACCACCAGCGCGTCAACCGGATCCGG
>CAJYIY010000131.1 GCA_913775305.1 uncultured Erwinia sp.
ATGCGCAGCAATTTCTTTTTGCAGCTGGGAGACAGGCATCGCCTGCAGCTGACGAATGCGCGCCGGGCTGTCATACCAGACCAGTGAAGCCCAGTTGTCAAACAGCGGCAGGAAAGCACGCGGCCCCTGCGGGGTGAACTGCTGCCAGGTCGTATCACCCGCCTCGTGTTCGCAGCGCACGCTAATCAGCATACAGGACTGGGCATAATTCCAGCCGCGAATGCCTATGCCCGCCATCTGCCGGACCTGTGAATTTGCACCGTCAGCCCCTATCACAAGGCGGGCATTAAGCCGCTGGCCGTTATTCAGCGTCAGCTGCCAGCCGCCGTTAACCGTTTGCAAATTCTGTAACCTCGCCGGGCAGATGATCCTGACGGGCTGCTGGTGCAAACGCTGCCACAGCGCACGCTGCAGGACATTGTTTTCCACCATATAGCCCAGCTCAGGCAGCCCAAGCGATGCGGCGTCAAAAGAGACTTTAGCCGTCTGCCACTCCCAGGTTTCCAGCCGACGGTACGGCACGCAGCGCATAGCGCTGACCGCAGGCCAGACTTCAAGCTGCTTGAGTAAAGCGACGGATGCAGCACCAATGGCCGAGATACGTACATCTGGCTGGCTGGACGGATCAAATTCAGGCGGGGCTTCCTGCTCCAGAACCGCGACCTCAAACCCATGCTGTGCCAGGCCACTGGCCAGTGCGGCACCAACCATGCCACCGCCCACAATAGCTACATCTGTCTTCTGCTCGTTTTCTGTCATTTTTTTTCCTTCACCGGCGTTGCCAAATATGCTCTACCGCTACACCTGGCCGGACGAATTCTGTTATCCTGATAGTCATTAAGTGTACCGGATTTTAATCCGGTTACCTCGGTTTCACTGGTCGCGAAACAATAGGATACGCGCCCGGAACTTTTTTCTGCATGACAAATGGCAAGTCGATGACAAAAAAACTGCATATTAAAACCTGGGGCTGTCAGATGAATGAGTATGACTCATCCAAAATGGCTGACCTGTTAAACAGCACTCACGGTTACATCCTGACCGAAGCGGCGGAAGATGCCGACGTACTGTTGCTCAACACCTGTTCGATTCGTGAAAAGGCTCAGGAAAAAGTTTTCCATCTGCTTGGCCGTTGGAGAAAGCTGAAAGAGGCGCGACCGGACGTGATCATCGGTGTCGGTGGCTGTGTAGCCTCTCAGGAGGGCGAACTGATTCGCCAGCGTGCCAGCTGCGTGGATATTGTTTTTGGTCCGCAAACGCTGCACCGCCTGCCGGAGATGATTAACACCGTTCGTGGTACCAAAAGCCCGGTGGTCGACATCAGCTTCCCGGAGATTGAAAAATTTGACCGCATGCCTGAACCGCGTGCGGAGGGCCCTACCGCGTTTGTTTCTATCATGGAAGGCTGCAACAAATACTGTACGTTCTGCGTTGTGCCCTACACCCGCGGTGAAGAGGTCAGTCGCCCGTCGGATGACGTTCTGTTTGAAATCGCCCAGCTGGCCGCACAGGGCGTTCGCGAAGTGAACCTGCTGGGTCAGAACGTCAACGCTTACCGGGGTGAAACTTACGACGGCGGGATCTGCACTTTCGCCGAACTGCTGCGCCTGGTGGCGGCCATTGATGGCATTGACCGCATTCGCTTTACCACCAGTCATCCAATTGAATTTACAGATGATATTATTGAAGTCTATCGCGATACACCGGAGCTGGTTAGCTTCCTGCATCTGCCGGTGCAGAGCGGTTCCGACCGGGTGCTGACGCTGATGAAGCGCTCACACACCGCGCTGGAATATAAAGCGATCGTTCGTAAGCTGTTAGCCGCACGTCCCGATATTCAGATGAGCTCCGACTTTATCATCGGCTTCCCCGGCGAAACGCAGGCTGACTTCGAGCAGACGATGAAGCTGGTCGGCGAAATCAACTTCGACGTCAGTTTTAGCTTCATTTACTCGGCGCGTCCCGGTACGCCCGCAGCCGATCTGCCGGACGATGTACCGGAAGAAGAGAAGAAGCAGCGGTTGTATATTTTGCAAGACCGCATTAACCAGCAGGCGATGGCGTGGAGTCGCCGTATGCTCGGTACGGTCCAGCGCATTCTGGTGGAGGGCACCTCGCGTAAAAATGTGATGGAGCTTTCTGGCCGCACGGAAAATAACCGCGTGGTTAACTTTGAAGGATCTCCGGAACATATTGGTAAATTCGTCGATGTTGAAA
Organism: uncultured Erwinia sp.; assembly: GCA_913775305.1. Taxonomy (GTDB): domain Bacteria; phylum Pseudomonadota; class Gammaproteobacteria; order Enterobacterales; family Enterobacteriaceae; genus Erwinia. The sequence continues at coordinate 2,218 of CAJYIY010000131.1, forward strand.
TCGTTGATGTTTACACTAATTCCCTGCGCGGCGTTCTGGTACGCAGCGAAGAACAAATGGGTCTGCGTACCATTGAGTCCCCTGCCTCGGTCATTGCGCGCACCCGTAAGGAAAACGAGCTGGGCGTAGGTACTTTTCAGCCCTGATCCCCCGCCTTGACTAAAATGCGGTGAGGATTCCAGTTCGCCGCATAATTTCATGCAACAACGGTTGGTTTCTGAAATCTCGACCCAAATATCAACTGAGTCGCTTGCACCTTTGCGTCATGCCATAAATAATTCTTTTATGGCACTGGCGCTTATGTCGGTGAAATCCACTTTTCTCAACCTGGCCCTGAGTGACCCAAAGGATTAGTTTGAATATTGAAACACGTGAAATAAGCTTAGAACCCGCCGATAACACCCGACTGCTGAGCCTGTGTGGCCCGTTCGACGACAATATCAAGCAGCTGGAACGCCGTCTTGGGATTGAAATAAACCGCCGGGATAATGCGTTTAAGCTGGTAGGGCGTGCGCTGTGTGTTAACGCCGCCGTTGATATCCTGCGCGATCTTTACGTCGATACCGCCCCGGTGCGCGGCCACATCCCGGATATCGATCCGGAACAGATTCACCTGGCGATAAAAGAGAGCCGGGTCCTGGAGCAGACCGCAGAAAGCGTACCCGAATTTGGCAAAGCGATTCATATTAAGACCAAGCGTGGTGTTATTAAGCCACGCACGCCAAACCAGGCGCAGTACATTGCCAATATTCTCGATCATGACGTGACTTTTGGTATCGGACCGGCGGGTACCGGTAAAACGTATCTGGCCGTTGCGGCTGCGGTGGATGCGCTGGAGCGCCAGGAAATCCGTCGTATTTTGCTGACGCGCCCGGCAGTAGAAGCCGGTGAGAAACTGGGCTTCCTGCCCGGCGATCTCAGCCAGAAAGTCGATCCTTATCTGCGTCCGCTGTATGACGCTCTGTTTGAGATGCTGGGCTTTGAGCGCGTAGAGAAGCTGATTGAACGTAACGTGATTGAAGTTGCACCGCTGGCATATATGCGTGGGCGCACCCTCAACGACGCGTTCATCATTCTTGATGAAAGCCAGAACACCACCATCGAACAGATGAAGATGTTCCTGACGCGCATCGGCTTCAATTCGCGCGCGGTGATCACCGGTGACGTAACCCAGATCGACCTGCCGCGCAATCTGAAGTCCGGCCTGCGCCATGCAATAGAAGTGTTATCTGACGTACCTGAGCTGAGTTTCAACTTCTTCCACAGTGAAGATGTTGTGCGCCATCCGGTCGTTGCCCGAATTGTGATTGCCTATGAAGCCTGGGAAAGTGCCGATCAAAAACGGCGTGATGCCCTGGCAGAAGAACGTAAACGTGAAGCGCTAGCTCTGCAGCAGGCGGCTTCGCAGGAGTCCAAATGAGCACCGTCATTCTTGACCTGCAGTTAGCCTGTGAAAGTGAGCAGGGATTACCGACAGAAGCCGATTTCCGCCGCTGGCTGGAGGCGGTGCTGCCGCAGTTCCAGCCGGAGAGTGAAGTCACCATCCGCGTGGTAGATGAAGCGGAAAGCCATGAGCTAAACCATACCTATCGTGGTAAAGATAAACCAACTAACGTGCTGTCTTTTCCGTTTGAAGCGCCGCCGGGGATCGAACTTCCCCTGCTGGGCGACCTGATTATTTGCCGTCAGGTCGTGGAACAGGAAGCGCAGGAGCAGGAAAAAGCCCTGGAAGCGCACTGGGCGCACATGGTGATCCACGGTAGCCTGCATTTATTGGGTTATGATCACATTGAAGATGACGAAGCCGAAGAGATGGAATCGCTGGAGACCGAGATAATGCTTGCTCTTGGCTATCCCGATCCGTACATTTCGGAGAAAGAATAAGTCCGGGCGTATTCAGCTTGCTGTACGCCTTGCCCCTCACGGGGCAACCGATCCCTTAACAGAGAGACTAACTCAAAAACGCCATGAGCGATGACCATTCACAGAATAACGACAGTCCCAGTAGTAAAAAGGGATTTTTTAGCCTGATCCTCAACCAGCTGTTCCACGGTGAACCCAAAAACCGTGACGAGCTGCTTGAGCTAATCCGTGATTCCGAACAGAACGAGCTGATCGATCCGGATACCCGGGATATGCTGGAAGGAGTGATGGATATCGCCGAGCAGCGTGTACGCGATATCATGATCCCCCGCTCGCAGATGGTTACGCTTAAGCGCAATCAAACACTGGAAGAGTGCCTGGCGGTGATTATTGATTCTGCCCACTCGCGGTTCCCGGTGATCAGTGAAGACAAGGACCATGTTGAAGGCATCCTGATGGCGAAAGACCTGCTGCCGTTTATGAGCAGCAGCTCCGAGCCGTTCAGCATCGAAAAAGTCCTCCGCCAGGCGGTAGTGGTGCCGGAAAGTAAGCGTGTCGATCGCATGCTGAAAGAGTTCCGCTCCCAGCGCTACCACATGGCGATCGTCATTGATGAGTTTGGTGGCGTTTCCGGACTGGTGACCATCGAAGATATTCTTGAGCTTATCGTCGGTGAAATTGAGGACGAATATGACGATGAAGAAGACCGTGATATTCGCCAGCTGAGCCGCCATACCTATACCGTACGGGCGCTGGCCCCGATTGAAGACTTTAATGAGGTATTCGGCACCCACTTCAGCGATGAAGAGGTGGATACTATTGGTGGACTGGTGATGCAGGGCTTTGGCCATCTCCCGGCTCGCGGTGAGAGCATTGAGATCGACGGCTATCAGTTTAAGATCGCGATGGCCGACAGCCGCCGTATTATCCAGGTTCATGTCAGGGTTCCGGAAAACTCACCACAGCCCACTCTGGAAGAGTAATGTCCTTATGGCAACTGCCTCACTTTACCAGCGCCAGTGGGTTCGCCTGCTGCTGGCGCTGTTAACGGGTGCCGCTGGCACCCTTTCCTTCTCTCCTTATGATTTCTGGCCCGCCGCCCTCGTCTCCTTAATCGGATTACAGGCACTTACGCTTAACCGCACAACGCGGCAGGCCTGCGCGATTGGCTTCGCGTGGGGGTTTGGCCTGTTCGGCAGTGGTATCAACTGGGTCTATGTCAGCATCGCCACCTTTGGTGGTATGCCAGGCCCGGTTAATATCTTCCTCGTCGTTCTGCTGGCAGCCTACCTGTCGCTGTACCCGATGCTGTTTACCACCCTGCTTAATCGCCTGTTCCGGCAAACCACGCTGCTACGCCTGGTGCTGGTTGCGCCGGTTCTCTGGCAGGTTACGGAGTTTTTACGCGGCTGGATCTTAACCGGCTTCCCGTGGCTGCAATTCGGCTACAGCCAGATTAATGGTCCTCTGAAAGGACTGGCTCCGCTGCTCGGCGTCGAAGGTCTCACCTTCCTGCTGATGATGATTGCCGGCCTGCTGGTCTTCGCTGTCAGTCAGCGCCGCTGGAGTACAGCTGTTATTGCGCTGGTCCTGCTTTTTCTTCCGTGGCCTCTGCGTCTGCTCAACTGGTTCCAACCGCTGCCGCAACGCACCGTCGACGTGGCGCTGGTACAGGGGAATATCCCTCAGTCGATGAAATGGGATCCTGACCAGCTGGTTAATACGCTAAAAACCTACACGGCGCTCAGCCGCCCTTATGTCGGGAAGGCACCGATTATTATCTGGCCGGAATCCGCTATTCCCGATCTGGAAACGCGGCAGCAGCCGTTTCTGAAAGAGATTGATGAGCAGCTTCGCCGCGGTGGCAGCAGCCTGATTACCGGCATTGTTGACTCGCGTCTGATGAATAATCGTTACCACGACTTCAACTCGATTATCGTGCTGGGGGGGCCTGAGCCTTACAACTACTTCAGCGGCAACCGCTATCAGAAAAATCACCTGGTGCCTTTCGGCGAGTTCGTGCCGCTGGAATCGCTGCTTCGCCCGCTGGCTCCGTTCTTCGATCTGCCGATGTCCTCTTTCAGCCGCGGCAGCTATATCCAGCCACAGCTCAAGGTAGCAGGCTTTAATCTGACGGCCGCGATTTGCTATGAAATCGTGCTGGGCCAGCAGGTGCGGGATAACTTCCAGCCGGATACCAACTTCCTGCTGACAGTCTCTAACGATGCCTGGTTCGGCCATTCAATTGGCCCCTGGCAGCATCTGCAAATGGCACAGATGCGCGCACTGGAGCTGGGCCGACCGCTGTTGCGCAGTACCAATAATGGTGTCACGGCCATTGTTGATGCTAAGGGAAATATCAGCCAGATGATTCCTCAGTTCACCTCAGAGGTGCTGTCTGCCAAAGTCACACCAACCACAGGCCTGACGCCTTACGCGCGTTTCGGTAACTGGGGTGTGTGGGCTATTTCACTGCTCTTCGCGGTGCTCGGTGGATTGTGCTACTGGCGCTCGCGCAGGCCCGTACGGTAAACCTCTCTGGAGCCAGCCTCTGATGCTGGCTCCAGTTTTTGCCTTATCTGAGCCGATCTCTGCCTGATTTTCCAGCGGCGCGACCATTCAGAGCGCCCTCTTCTCCTGTTTCCCTGGCACTCTTTCTGACCCTCTGCGCCTCCTGCTGCCGATCTGCGGGTTGCCCTGACAACTGTCAACGTCTGTACGCCCACGCTCGCCGATTATGCTGCACTTTTGTTCAATCGCCGTCGTTGGCACGATGATTGCAAAATATTTCGGTGAATACGTGTGTTGCTCTTAACAAAGTCATGATGAAACGCCTTTTGCACCACAACAGGGCGCATCCCGCCCTGTTTTAGGGCGAACCCGACCGGTAAGCGCCAGATTGGTGCGGCATGAATCGCAAAAAGAAAACTTTTTCGTATCCTGCCGTTAACATTCGGCTATGTTATTTGTGAAAGACCACGTTAACGACTGTACAAAAAACAGATAAACAGTTGGAAATACACACAACATCACGTCGGCGTAGTGAAATTAACGCCACAACTGCAAAGGAGTTGGAACATGAAATTACGGAAACTGGGACTTTGCCTTGCACTGGCGGGTTTTGCCTCCGGTATTGCACATGCGGAAGAAGCTGCGGCACCCCAGGCCGCTAATGCGCAACCACAGACCCTGGAAAAAATCGCTAAAAACGGCGTTATTGTCGTAGGCCACCGTGAATCATCCGTCCCGTTCTCCTACTACGATAATCAGCAAAAAGTGGTGGGTTATTCTCAGGCCTATTCTGATGCCATTGTTGATGCCATTAAAAAGAAACTTAACAAGCCCGATCTGCAGGTGAAGCTGCTGCCAATCACCTCACAGAACCGCATTCCGCTGCTGCAAAACGGCACCTATGATTTCGAATGCGGTTCCACCACCAACAACCTGGAGCGCCAGAAGCAGGCGGCTTTCTCTGACAGCATCTTCGTTGTCGGCACCCGCCTGCTGGTGAAAAAAGGTGGCCCGATTAAAGACTTCGCAGACCTGAAAGGTAAGAGCGTTGTGGTCACCTCCGGTACGACATCCGAAATTCTGCTGAACAAGCTGAATGATGAGAAGAAAATGGACATGCGCATCATCAGTGCCAAAGATCACGGTGACTCATTCCGCACGCTGGAGAGCGGTCGCGCGGTGGCCTTTATGATGGATGATGCCCTGCTGGCCGGTGAACGTGCTAAAGCGAAGAAACCGTCTAACTGGGAAATCCTCGGCACGCCGCAGTCGCACGAAGCCTACGGCTGTATGCTGCGCAAAGGCGATAGCGAATTCAAGAAGCTGATGGATGACACTATTGCCCAGGCGCAGACATCCGGTGAAGCGGCTAAATGGTTCGACAAATGGTTTAAACAGCCAATCCCACCTAAAAATATGACTATGGACTTCGATATGTCAGACGATATGAAAGCGCTGTTCAAGTCTCCTAACGACAAGGCAATGAATTAATAACGAAAATAAAGGGCAGTTTGCTGCCCTATGATTGTTGAACACAGGTCCGGACAGACACGGCCAGGCGTATGAGATGTCACTCATTCAACCTGGCTAAGGTATTAAACGGTCGTTCCCCGTAGCGTACATCAGGGCCTCTCATCAATCTTCAGGGTAGCGGTCGCTACCCTTTTTTTACCGGAGTCGTATATGTCAATTGATTGGAACTGGGGTATCTTCCTGCAACAGGCCCCTTTCGGTAATACCACCTACCTTGGCTGGCTGTGGTCCGGTTTTCAGGTCACCGTTGCCGTCTCAGTCTGCGCCTGGATTATCGCTCTACTGGTAGGTTCGCTGTTTGGCATTTTGCGCACTGTTCCCAACCGATGGCTGTCAACACTGGGCACCTGCTACGTTGAGCTCTTCCGCAATGTGCCACTGATTGTTCAGTTCTTTATCTGGTATCTGGTCATCCCGGAGCTGCTGCCCGAGAGCATCGGCATGTGGTTCAAATCAGAGCTGGACCCAAACATTCAGTTCTTCACCTGTTCAGTGCTCTGCCTGGGACTGTTTACCGCCGCGCGCGTCTGCGAGCAGGTTCGAGCCGCGATTCAGTCTCTGCCATCCGGACAGAAAAATGCCGGACTGGCGATGGGGCTGACGCTGCCACAAACTTATCGTTACGTCCTGCTGCCCAACGCCTATCGCGTTATCGTGCCGCCTATGACCTCTGAAATGCTGAACCTGGTGAAAAACTCAGCCATTGCCTCCACGATCGGTCTGGTGGATATGGCGGCGCAGGCGGGAAAACTGCTGGACTACTCCGCGCACGCCTATGAATCATTTACCGCGATTACGCTGGCCTACATCGCTATCAATGCGGTCATTATGCTACTGATGAGCCTGGTTGAACGCAAAGTACGCCTGCCCGGCAGTACGGGAGGAAAATAATGTACGAATTTGACTGGAGCACCATCGTCCCCAACCTGCCGTATCTGTGGAACGGCATGGTTGTTACCCTGAAAATCACCGCAACTGCGGTTGTTTTTGGCATCATCTGGGGCACCCTGCTGGCAGTGATGCGACTGTCGTCAATCACCGTCGTCAGCTGGTTTGCCCGTCTTTATGTCAACCTGTTCCGTTCAGTACCGCTGGTGATGGTGCTGCTGTGGTTCTATCTGGTGGTACCGAGCTTCCTGCAGCAGGTGCTGGGCCTTTCGCCGAAAACGGATATTCGCCTGATATCGGCGATGGTGGCCTTCTCCCTGTTCGAAGCCGCCTACTACTCAGAAATTATCCGCGCCGGGATCCTGAGTATTGCGCGCGGTCAGGGCAACGCCGCGCTGGCGCTGGGCATGACCCGCTGGCAGTCAATGCAGCTGATCATCCTGCCGCAGGCGTTCCGCGCCATGGTGCCATTGCTGCTTACCCAGGGTATTGTTCTGTTCCAGGACACCTCACTGGTTTACGTTCTGAGCCTGGCCGATTTCTTCCGCACCGCAGATACCATCGGTATTAATAACGGTACTGAAATTGAAATGGTCCTGTTTGCCGGCGCGGTCTATTTTGTTATCAGCCTCAGTGCATCGCTGTTGGTCAGCTATTTAAAGAAAAAAAGGACTGTCTAAATGATTACCCTGAAAAATGTTTCTAAGTGGTATGGTCAATTTCAGGTGCTGACCGACTGCTCAACGGAAGTCACAAAAGGTGAAGTGGTGGTGGTCTGTGGCCCATCCGGTTCCGGTAAATCCACGCTGATCAAAACCGTTAACGGTCTGGAGCCCGTTCAGCAGGGCGTGATTGAAGTTAACGGCACGGCGGTAAACGATAAGCGCACCAATCTCGCCAAGCTGCGTTCACGCGTTGGCATGGTGTTTCAGCACTTCGAGCTGTTTCCCCATCTTTCTATTGTTGAAAACCTGACCCTGGCGCAGGTCAAAGTGCTGAAGCGTAATAAAGACGAGGCGCGTCAGAAAGGCCTGAAGCTGCTTGAGCGCGTCGGCCTGGGGGCACACGCCAACAAGTTTCCGGGGCAGCTCTCCGGAGGCCAGCAGCAGCGCGTGGCTATCGCCCGTGCGCTCTGCATGGATCCCATTGCCATGCTGTTTGATGAACCCACCTCAGCGCTGGATCCTGAAATGATCAACGAAGTGCTGGACGTGATGGTCGAACTGGCCAATGAGGGAATGACCATGATGGTGGTGACCCACGAGATGGGTTTCGCCCGCAAAGTGGCCAACCGGGTGATCTTTATGGATGAAGGCAAGATTGTGGAAGATTCACCAAAAGATGACTTCTTCAACAATCCACAGTCTGAACGCGCGAAAGAGTTTCTGGCCAAAATTCTGCACTAAGAGCGACGCTGCTCAACGACCGCGCCCCTGAAAACAATCGTCAGGCACAGGGAGGTGTCACAGGGGGCCTGGCGTGCCCCGGATATGTGCACGGGCAGGATACCGCAAAAGTGGCAGTAATATCAGGCGGTACCCGGCTAATCCTGTTTTCGATGGATCCGGATACCGTCCTCACTAACGCTGAATTCGCCCCTTACGGCTCAAAGGGCTGACGCTGGAACTGGTCGTGCCCACACGCAGAACAGCGGGTTAACACCTCAGGGGTGTAGATTGCGCGGGTGAACTGACATTTCTCACACACCAGATTGCCTAATCCTACCACTTCACCACTTTGATATACCCCGTGATGATTCAGATCCTGAAACACCTCACGCCACTCAAGCTGGCTTTTATCAGTAATATCGGCCAGTTCTTTCCACAGACTCTGGCGGATCACCCGCATGAATACGCTGTCGCTGAGCTCCTGCTCATTTTCTGCGTAGCTGCGGGCAAATTCCTCCAGATCGCGGCGAATGGCACGCGTGACGTCATCAATTTCGCTGCGGGTCAGTTCGCCACGGTTGTTCATCCGCTGTCGCGCGCTGTCGACCAGCGCATCGATGTCGCGCTCCCCCTGCTCCAGGCGCCTGGTTAATGATGAAATAAACTCGCGATAATACTGAGCAACCTTGTTCATAGACTCTCCTTTTTGATAACGAAAGCATGTTGTTATCATTCTAGTTCCTGCGCAAAGAATCCGGCTTTTATTGTAAAAATTTGCCGCAGCGCTTACAGCTTAAAGAGAAATGCCGCCTCCCCGTTCGCTTAGTGTTGTTGCGTTGGGGGGGGATCAGCTATGCTATGCGGATCTTAACGAAATCAGAAATAAGCTTAGCGCTATTCAAAAAGGACCACTGGCAGCCATGCAAGAGCAATACCGCCCGGAAGAGATAGAATCCCACGTTCAGAAACACTGGGATGAGAAGCAAACGTTCAAAGTGACCGAAGAGGAAGGTAAAGAGAAGTATTACTGCCTCTCAATGCTGCCCTATCCTTCTGGCCGCCTACATATGGGCCATGTGCGAAACTACACCATCGGGGATGTGATTTCACGCTATCAGCGCATGCTGGGCAAAAACGTGCTGCAGCCTATTGGCTGGGATGCATTCGGCCTGCCTGCGGAAGGCGCGGCGGTAAAAAACAATACCGCTCCGGCTCCGTGGACCTATTCCAACATTGATTACATGAAGAACCAGCTGAAGCTGCTGGGATTCGGCTATGACTGGAACCGCGAACTGGCGACCTGTCAGCCTGAATACTATCGCTGGGAGCAGTGGTTCTTCACGAAGCTGTATGAAAAAGGTCTTGTCTATAAAAAGACCTCGGCGGTTAACTGGTGTCCACATGACCTGACGGTGCTGGCGAACGAGCAGGTGATCGACGGCTGCTGCTGGCGCTGCGACACCAAAGTTGAGCGTAAAGAGATCCCACAGTGGTTTATTAAAATCACCGCTTACGCCGACGAACTGCTGAGCGACCTCGACAAGCTGGAAAACTGGCCTGAGCAGGTTAAAACCATGCAGCGTAACTGGATTGGCCGCTCTGAAGGGGTGGAAATCGAGTTCGACGTGGTGGACAGCGAAGAGAAGCTCCGCGTCTACACCACCCGCCCGGATACCTTTATGGGCGTCACCTATCTGGCCGTGGCTGCGGGTCATCCGCTGGCGGCGGCCGCGGCGGCATCCAACCCGGCGCTGGCTGACTTTATTGCTGACTGCCGCAATACGAAGGTAGCCGAAGCAGATATGGCCACCATGGAGAAAAAGGGTATGGCCACCGGCCGCTTCGCGGTACATCCACTGACCGGTGAGCAGGTTCCGGTCTGGGTGGCTAACTTTGTGCTGATGGAATATGGCACCGGTGCAGTCATGGCCGTTCCTGGCCACGACCAGCGCGACTGGGAGTTCGCCACTAAATACGGTCTGTCAATCCAGCCTGTTATTCTGGCAGCAGACGGCACCGCGCCGGACCTGAGTGCTGCGGCTATGACTGAAAAAGGCACGCTGTTTAATTCCGGTGAGTTTGACGGCCTGTCATTTGAAGATGCCTTCAACGCCATTGCTAACAAACTGGCAGAGAAAGGCGTCGGCGAACGCAAAGTCAACTACCGTCTGCGCGACTGGGGGGTTTCCCGTCAGCGTTACTGGGGAGCGCCAATTCCAATGGTCACGCTGGAAGACGGTACCGTTATGCCAACCCCGGAAGATCAGCTGCCGGTTATCCTGCCGGAAGACGTAGTGATGGATGGCATTACCAGCCCGATTAAGGCCGACCCGGAGTGGGCCAAAACCGAGGTTAACGGCCAGCCAGCGCTGCGTGAAACCGATACCTTTGACACCTTTATGGAGTCTTCGTGGTACTACGCGCGCTACACCTGCCCGGATTATGACAAAGGCATGCTGGATCCGGCTGCGGCCAACTACTGGCTGCCGGTCGATCAGTACGTTGGGGGAATTGAGCACGCGATCATGCACCTGCTCTATTTCCGCTTCTTCCACAAGCTGCTGCGTGACACCGGCCTGGTGACCTCCGATGAGCCGGCCAAACGCCTGCTGTGCCAGGGGATGGTGCTGGCCGATGCGTTCTACTACACCGGTAACAGCGGCGAACGTAACTGGGTTTCACCGGTCGATGTCACCGTTGAACGCGACGAAAAAGGCCGCATCACCAAAGCGTCCGATGCCGCAGGTCACGAACTGATCTACGCGGGTATGAGCAAAATGTCGAAATCAAAAAACAACGGCATTGATCCTCAGGTCATGGTTGAGCGCTACGGTGCGGATACCGTCCGACTGTTTATGATGTTTGCTTCCCCGGCGGATATGACTCTGGAATGGCAGGAATCCGGCGTCGAGGGGGCTAACCGCTTCCTGAAGCGCGTCTGGAAACTGGCCTTTGAGCACAGTGAGAAAGGCGCGACTGAAGCGCTGGATATCGCCTCACTGAACGAAGAGCAGAAATCGCTGCGCCGTGATCTGCACAAAACCATCAGCAAAGTCAGCGATGATATTGGTCGTCGTCAGACCTTTAACACCGCGATTGCCGCAATTATGGAGCTGATGAACAAGCTGGCACGTGCACCGCAGGAAACGGCACAGGACCGTGCGCTGATGCAGGAAGCACTGCTGGCCGTTGTTCGTATGCTGTATCCATTTACCCCGCACGCCAGCTTCGTGCTGTGGCAGGCGCTGGGTGGCGAAGGCGAAATCGACAATGCCCCGTGGCCACAGGCTGACGAGTCAGCGATGGTTGAAGACTCACTGCTGGTGGTTGTTCAGGTCAACGGCAAAGTTCGCGGTAAAATCACCGTTGCAGCCGATGCGACTCAGGAGCAGGTGCAGGCTCGCGCGGCACAGGAGCATCTGGTGGCAAAATATCTCGACGGCGTTACCATTCGTAAAGTTATTTACGTGCCGGGTAAACTGCTTAACCTGGTTGTGGGTTGATGTCAGGAGGAATTGTGCGACATCCAATAGTCTCTCTGCTTGTTGGCCTTGCGGTGTTGATCACCGCAGGTTGTGGCTACCATCTTCGCGGTACAACGTCTGTCCCTGCGGAGATGAAAACGCTGGTGCTGGATACGTCCGATCCATATGGTCCGCTGGCGCGTTCGGTGCGCGAACAGCTGCGCCTGAATGATGTTAAAATTCTCGACAGCACGGATAACAACACCGAGGTGCCATCGCTGCGACTTCAGGGCGAGCGCACCAGTCGCGATACCGCCTCGATCTTCCAGGATGGTAAGACCGCTGAATACTCCATGATGATGGTCGTCAGCGCTCAGGTGCTGGTACCTAATAAAGGTATCTATCCGATTAGCACGACCGTCTACCGTTCGTTCTTTGATAACCCGCTGGCCGCTCTGGCAAAAGATTCGGAACAGCAAATTATCATTAATGAAATGCGTACTCAGGCATCCCAGCAGCTGGTGAGAAAACTGCTGACGGTGCATGCGGCAGAGAATGATTCATCAATCAACACGCTTGATCACACGCCATCTTCAGTCGATCACCTGCGTTCTGACAATACAGTATCGGACAATTCCTTCACCCGATGATCAGGATTTACCCTGAACAGCTGGGCGCGCATCTCCGCGAGGGGCTGCGCGCCTGCTACTTATTAAGCGGTAACGAGCCGCTGCTGCTGCAGGAATCGCAGGATGCTATCCGTGATGCCGCCCAGCTGCAGGGCTTTACCGAACATCATAGCGTCACGCTGGATGCCAGTACCGACTGGCAGTCGATTTTTGCAATCTGCCAGGAACTCAGCCTGTTTTCTTCCCGTCAGACGCTGTTACTCATTCTGCCCGAGAATGGTCCTGGCGCGGCGATGAACGAGCCGTTACTGACGCTCTCTGGTCTGCTGCACAGCGATATTTTGCTCATCCTCCGCGTGGCTAAACTGACCAGGGCTCAGGAAAACAGCGCCTGGTATAAGGCGCTGAGCAGCCAGGGCGTCGCTATCCCCTGCCAGACACCGGAGCAGGCACAGCTGCCCCGCTGGGTCAGCGCACGGGCGAAAAAAATGCAGCTGACGCTGGACGATGCGGCCAGCCAGCTGCTGTGTTACTGCTACGAAGGGAATCTGCTGGCGTTGTCGCAGGCGCTTGAGCGGCTGGCGCTGCTGTGGCCGGACGGTAAACTGTCGCTCCCCCGGGTTGAACAGGCGGTCAGTGACTCGGCGCACTTCACCCCCTATCACTGGGTTGATGCTCTGTTGGCCGGTAAAAGCAAGCGCGCACTTCACATCCTGCGCCAGATGCGTAATGAAGAGATCGAGCCGGTGATCCTGCTACGGACTCTGCAGCGCGATCTGCTGCTGCTCGCCCAGCTCAAACGCCAGATGGCCCATACTCCCCTGCGCACGCTGTTCGATCAGCATCGCGTCTGGCAAAACCGCAGAGCGCTGTTCAGCGAAGCGTTACAGCGACTGTCATCCCCGACCCTGACTCAGGGCATTCATCTGCTGGCGCGCACTGAGCTGACGCTCAAGCAGGATTACGGCCAGTCCGTGTGGTCTGAACTGGAAACGCTGGCGCTGCTGCTTTGCCATCCGGCCTTCCCAACGAGTTTTTGCGATGCCTGATAAGCCTCAACTTCATGCACTGTATGGCGGCACATTCGACCCGATCCATTACGGTCATCTGAAGCCGGTTGAAGCTCTGGCAACCCTTGCCGGGCTGAATAACGTGACGCTGCTACCTAACAATGTGCCTCCTCATCGTCCTCAGCCAGAAGCGTCTCCGGCACAGCGGGTCGAAATGATCAGGCTGGCGATTGCAGGTAATCCGCTGTTCGATCTCGATTTAAGGGAAATGCAGCGCGATACGCCGTCCTTTACCGTTGATACGCTGGCCGAACTTCGTCAGGAGCGTGGATCACATCAGCCGCTGGCGTTTATTATTGGTCAGGATTCCCTGCTCACCCTGCACCAATGGCATCGCTGGCAGGATCTGCTGTCGCTGTGCCATCTGCTGGTCTGCCAGCGGCCGGGATACCGCAGGGAAATGCCCACGCCAGAACAGCAGCGGTGGCTTGAACAGCATCTGGCCGAACGGCCTGAGGAGCTCCATCAGCAGCCTGCCGGTAAAGTTTTTCTTGCCGATACGCCGCCGATCTCAATCTCAGCGACCGGGATCCGCGAAGGCCTTCATCAGGGACGACCTGATGCTGCTCTGCTACCGCCGTCGGTGAGTGAATTTATCATGCGCGAGGGTTTATATCGGAACCCAAATCCGCATGCTATACTGCGCCGCTAATTTTTTGGGCATCAGCCCGACCCGAACTCAATCCCAAGGGGGAACCTTTTGCAAGGTAAAGCACTCCAAGACTTCGTCATTGATAAAATCGACGATTTGAAAGGCCAGGACATTATTGCCATCGATGTCCAGGGCAAATCCAGCATCACCGACTGCATGGTGATTTGTACCGGCACCTCAACCCGTCACGTTGTTTCCATTGCGGAGCACGTTGTGCAGGAAGCGCGTCAGGCCGGTCTGCGCCCGTTTAGCGTCGATGGCCGCGCCGCTGCCGATTGGGTCGTTGTCGACCTGGGTGAAATTATTGTCCATGTTATGCAGGAAGAGAGCCGTCAGCTCTACGAACTGGAAAAGCTCTGGAGTTAAGTCGTGAAGCTGCAGCTGGTTGCCGTCGGCACAAAAATGCCCGACTGGGTACAGACTGGATTTATGGAATATTTGCGGCGCTTCCCGAAGGATATGCCGTTTGAACTGGTTGAAGTTCCTGCCGGAAAACGCGGCAAGAATGCCGATATTAAGCGCATTCTGGAAAAAGAAGGCGAGATGATGCTGGCCGCTACCGGTAAAGGCAACCGCATCGTTACGCTGGATATACCCGGCCAGCCGTGGGAAACCCCACAGCTGGCCAGTCAGCTGGAACGCTGGAAGCAGGACGGACGTGATGTCAGCCTGCTGATCGGCGGCCCGGAAGGCCTGTCACCCGCCTGCAAGGCTGCGGCGGAACAAAGCTGGTCACTCTCAGCGCTGACCCTGCCCCATCCGCTGGTACGCGTTTTGGTTGCAGAGAGTTTGTATCGTGCATGGAGCATTACTGCGAACCATCCCTATCATCGTGAATAACGACCTGGGTTAACCGGACAAACAAAGCAGCGGATGAAATTACAACGTAACTCCTTTCGTGACTATACCGCCGAGCAGACGCTGTTTGTTCGTCGGGCACTTATCGCATTCCTGGGCATTCTTATGCTCTCCGGTGTGCTGGTGGCCAACCTTTACCACCTGCAAATCGTCCGCTTTGAAGATTACAGCACCCGATCCAACGAAAACCGCATCAAGCTGGTGCCGGTAGCGCCCAGCCGCGGTATTATTTACGACCGTAACGGCATTCCGCTGGCGCTGAACCGTACCATTTATCAAATCGAACTGGTGCCGGAAAAAGTTGATAACCTGCCGCAAACGCTGCAGGAGCTGAAACCGATCGTCGACCTGACTGACGAAGATATCGAAGCCTTCCAGAAAGAGCGCAAACGCTCGCGCCGCTTTACCTCTATCGCCCTGAAAACCGGATTGAACGATGTTCAGGTAGCACGATTTGCCGTTAATCAGTACCGCTTCCCCGGTATTGAGGTCAAAGGTTATCAGCGACGCTACTATCCGTACGGTTCGGCACTGACTCACGTGCTGGGTTACGTCTCTAAAATTAACGATCGCGATGTCGAACGCCTGGATAAAGAAGGCAAATGGCCTAACTATGCCGCAACCCACGATATCGGCAAGCTGGGTATTGAACGCTATTATGAAGACGTTCTGCACGGCAAAACGGGCTACGAGGAAGTGGAAGTTAACAACCGTGGCCGGGTCATTCGCCAGCTTCACGAGCAGTCTCCGCAGGCCGGACGTGATATCTATCTGACCATCGACCTGAAGTTACAGCAGTATATTGAAACGCTGCTGGCGGGAAGTCGTGCTGCGGTGGTGGTGTCGGATCCGCGTAACGGTGAGCTGCTGGCGATGGTTTCCATGCCAAGCTACGATCCCAATCTGTTTGTAGACGGCATCTCCAGCAAGGACTACAACAGCCTGCTGCATGATGAAAACCGCCCGCTGATCAACCGCGCCACCCAGGGCGCTTATCCCCCTGCCTCTACGGTGAAACCCTATATTGCCGTTTCTGCCCTGACGGCAGGCGTGATTACCCGTAATACCAGCCTGTTCGACCCCGGCTGGTGGCAGCTGCCGGGCTCTGAAAAACGCTTTCGCGACTGGAAACGCTGGGGCCACGGCCGTCTGAACGTCACGAAGTCACTGGAGGAGTCAGCGGATACCTTCTTCTACCAGGTTGCCTACGATATGGGCATCGATCGACTGAGCGAATGGATGAGCAAGTTTGGCTACGGTCATCTGAGCGGTATTGACCTGGTGGAAGAAACACCGGGCAATATGCCAACCCGCGACTGGAAAATGAAGCGCTTTAAAAAACCGTGGTATCAGGGCGATACAATCCCGGTCGGAATCGGCCAGGGCTACTGGACCGCAACGCCGGTGCAGATGAACAAAGCACTGATGATCCTGATAAATGACGGGGTAATTAAAACGCCGCATCTGATGATGGATACCATGCAGGGCGAGACTAAAATCCCCTGGCGCCAGCCGGCTGCCGATCCTATCGCTGATATTCACACCGGCTACTGGGAAATTGCCAAAGACGGCATGTATGGCGTTGCCAACCGGCCAAACGGCACCGCGCGGAAAAGTTTTGAAGATGCGCCATATAAAATCGCCGCTAAGTCAGGTACTGCTCAGGTCTTCGGCCTGAAAGCGAATGAAACGTATAACGCCCACAAGTTGACTGAGCGTCTGCGTGACCACAAGCTGATGACCGCCTTTGCCCCATACGATCATCCTCGCGTTGCGGTAGCGATGATCCTGGAGAACGGGGGTGCAGGCCCAGCCGTCGGCACTATCATGCGCCAGATCCTCGACCACATTATTCTGGGCGATAACAATACCAACCTGCCTGACGCTGCGCCAACGCCGCCGGGCTATGAAGGTGAATAACCGGTATGAACACTAGCCGTCAGAAACGGTCAATCTGGACCCGAATCCATATTGACCCAACATTTTGTCTGATTATTGCCGCGCTGCTGATTTACAGCGCGCTGGTCATGTGGAGCGCCAGTGGCCAGGACCCGGGCATGATGGAGCGCAAGATTGGACAAATCGCCATGGGTATCCTGGTCATGCTGGTAATGGCGCAGATCCCTCCCCGCGTTTATGAGGGCTGGGCACCCTATCTGTACATTATCTGCGTGATCCTGCTAATAGCCGTGGATGCGTTTGGTCATATCAGTAAGGGCGCGCAGCGCTGGCTGGATCTCGGGATTGTGCGCTTCCAGCCTTCTGAAATTGCGAAGATTGCCGTACCGCTGATGGTGGCGCGGTTTATTAACCGTGACGTCTGTCCACCAACGCTGAAAAACACCGCCATTGCGCTGGTGCTGATTTTCATGCCCACGCTGCTGGTTGCCGCTCAGCCGGACCTCGGGACATCAATTCTGATTGCCGCATCCGGGCTGTTTGTGCTGTTCCTGTCCGGGATGAGCTGGCGATTGATTGCCATTGCCGTGCTGTTGGTGGCGGCCTTTATCCCGGTGCTGTGGTTCTTTCTGATGCATGACTACCAGCGCGATCGCGTGATGATGCTGCTCGATCCGGAAAGCGACCCGCTCGGAGCCGGTTACCACATTATTCAGTCCAAAATTGCCATCGGCTCCGGCGGACTGCGCGGTAAAGGCTGGCTGCACGGTACGCAGTCGCAGCTGGAATTCCTGCCCGAACGCCATACCGACTTTATTTTTGCCGTACTGGCAGAAGAACTGGGGCTGGTCGGCGTGCTGATCCTGCTTATACTCTATGTGCTGCTGATAATGCGTGGGCTGATGATGGCCGCGCATGCACAGACCACGTTTGGCCGGGTTATGGCAGGAGGATTAATGCTGATCTTCTTTGTCTATGTTTTTGTTAATATTGGCATGGTCAGCGGTATTTTACCGGTGGTAGGGGTGCCGTTACCGCTGGTAAGCTACGGTGGTTCCGCCCTGATAGTATTGATGGCCGGGTTTGGGATCATAATGTCGATTCACACCCATCGAAAACTGTTGTCAAAGAGCGTTTAAGAGGCATAGACATGCGTAAGGATTGGCTTTGGATTGCCCTGGCATCTGCCATGCTGGCAGCCTGTACTACCGATACAGAGCAGCAGGCTCCGGCCCCGCAGCAGCAAACCTATAACGGCCCGGTGGTGGAGATTGGCGGAGCAGAACCTCGCTATGAACCGATCAATCCCGGTACCAGTCAGGATTACTCGGTAAATGGCAAGACCTATAAAGTCATCAAAGATCCCTCCAACTTCAGCCAGGTGGGTCTGGCCACCTCATACGGTGAAGAAGCCGGTGGCAATCGCACGGCCATCGGTGAAACTTTTGATCCCAACGCGCTGACCGCGGCGCATCCAACGCTGCCGCTGCCGAGCTACGTTCGCGTGACCAACCTGGCGAATGGCAGGATGATTGTGGTGCGCGTTAACGATCGTGGTCCGTACACGTCTGACCGGATTATCGATCTGTCGCGGGCAGCGGCCGATCGGCTGAACACCTCGAATAATACCCGAGTGCGTCTTGACTACATTGCCGTTGCCCCGGATGGATCGCTTTCTGGCCCGGGCACTATCGGCACCACCGTGGCGAAACAGAGTTATGCCCTACCCCCACGTCCGGATATCGGTTCAGGTATGCCCTTGGGGGATGGCGCTGCCGCGTCACCGCCCCAGCCATCGCTGACCCCTGCCGGGCAGGCGGAACCGCAGAATATCCGCGCGGTAGACAACAGCACGTTGCACAGCGATGACAATATGGGTGCACCAGTGGCCAGCGGTGGCTTCCTGGGCGCTGCCCAGCCGCTTCGTAATGGCGTTCTGGAGGGCAGCGAGCCGGTCAGCAATCCCGTCACCCCGTCAACGTCATCTGAGCCCCCGGCAATTGTTGCCTCGGCAGCAGCCTCACAGCCCGCTTCCGGTAGTGGCAATTACGTGGTACAGGTTGGTGCACTGAGTGACGGCACGCGCGCACAGCAGCTGGCCAACCGCCTCGGCAAACAGTTTGGCGTCCGTGGCTCCGTTGACAGCCGTGGCAACGTTTACCGTGTACAGTTAGGCCGCTTTAGCTCCCGGCAGCAGGCCGCCGCGTTACAGCAGCGGTTGGCGAATGAAGCTAACCAGCAGTCGTTTATTACCGTCGCACCTAATGCAATGTGATTCTGTCCGGCCCGCCTGAATTAGAGCGGGTCGCTGCCAGAGGATTTTGCTATAGTGAGTCACTTTTTTAACTTAGCCAGGATGTTGTCGTTTTTAACATGCGCAATCTGAACCCTTCTCGACTAATTAAACGCCTGACGGTAGGATCGCTGATCGCCTTCAGCCTCAACGCTGTCGCCTATGCCGATGATGTAAACATTAAAACCATGATCCCGGGCGTACCGGAAATTGATGCTGAAGCCTATGTCCTGATCGACTATAACTCCGGTAAAGTGCTGGCTGAAAAAAATGCCGATACGCGTCGCGATCCCGCCAGTTTGACCAAGATGATGACCAGCTATGTCATCGGTCAGGCGGTTAAAGCAGGTAAAATTCATCAGGATGATATCGTCACCGTCGGTAAAGACGCGTGGGCAACCGGCAATCCGGTGTTCAAAGGCTCTTCGCTGATGTTCCTGAAGCCAGGTGACCGCGTGCCGGTTTCCCAGCTGACTCGCGGCATCGTGCTGCAATCAGGTAACGACGCCTGCGTGGCCATGGCCGACTACGTCGCCGGCAGCCAGGATGCGTTCGTGGGCCTGATGAACAACTACGTTAAGGCGCTCGGCCTGCAAAATACTCACTTCCAGACGGTACACGGTCTGGACGCTGAAGGCCAGTACAGCTCCCCACGCGACATGGCGCTGATTGGCCGTGCGCTGATCCGCGATGTGCCGGATGAATACGCGGTTTATCACGAAAAAGAATTTACCTTTAACAACATCCGCCAGATGAACCGTAATGGTCTGCTGTGGGATACCAGCCTGAACGTTGACGGTATCAAAACCGGCCACACCGAGGCGGCAGGTTACAACCTGGTAGCTTCTGCGACCGAGGGGCAGATGCGTCTGATCTCTGCGGTGATGGGTGGCCGGACTTACAAAGGGCGTGAAACCGAAAGTAAAAAGCTGCTGACCTGGGGCTTCCGCTTCTTTGAAACCGTCGCCCCGCTGAAGGCCGGGAAAGAGTTTGCCTCCGAGCCGGTTTGGTTTGGTAACAGCGATCGCGTACAGCTGGGTGTGGAAAATGACGTCTATCTGACCATTCCTCGCGGTCGGATGAAAGATCTGAAAGCCAGCTACACGTTGAGTAACACGGAACTGCATGCACCATTACAGAAAAATCAGGTCGTGGGCAGCATCAATTTCCAGCTGGATGGCAAAACCATTGAGCAGCATCCGCTGGTGGTGCTGAACGAAGTGCCGGAGGGCGGTTTCTTTGGCCGCATCGTGGATTACATCAAACTGATGTTCCACCACTGGTTCGGTTAATTCAGCGCACTCAGGGGGCCGATCGCCGATCGGCCCCTGCTGGTACCTGTTCTGGCTCAGGCCTGTCTCTTGAAATTATCCCACAATATCCTCATATTGTTAGTATCTGTGAACTCCCGCAGCGACGGGGGTCCTTGTATGTGTTACCGGAGTCCATATGAAAACCAACCTTAAAGATTTGCTCGAATTCCCCACCTCCTTTACCTACAAAGTCATGGGGCTGGCACAGCCAGAGCTGGTCGATCAAGTGGTTGAAGTCGTGCAACGTCATGCGCCGGGCGACTACTCTCCGGACGTTAAACCCAGCAGTAAAGGCAACTTCCATTCCGTCTCCATTACCATTACCGCCACTCACATTGAGCAGGTAGAAACCCTGTATGAAGAGCTGGGCAAAATTGACATTGTTCGGATGGTGCTGTAACCCCTTATCTGGTGCGGGCATGCTGGTTCTTGCCCTGCACCAGCGCTATACTGCCCTCCTGCATTTCTAACCGGATCGTGCGTTTTGTCTCCTGATACTTTGATTATTCGCCAGCTGGGCCTGCAGCCCTGGGCACCTGTCTCTCAAGCCATGCATCAGTTTACCGACCAACGCAGCGTAACCACGCCTGATGAAGTCTGGCTGGTAGAACATCCGCCGGTGTTTACCCAGGGTCAGGCGGGGAAAACTGAACATCTGCTGATGACGGGCGATATTCCGGTGGTACAGAGCGATCGCGGTGGCCAGGTCACCTATCATGGTCCGGGCCAGCAGGTGATGTATGTAATGATCAACCTCAAGCGCCGCAAACTGGGCGTTCGCCAGCTGGTGACGGCACTGGAGGAGACGGTTATTCTCACCCTCGCCCAACTGGGAATTACCGCCAACGCACGGGCCGATGCGCCGGGTGTGTACGTCGATAACAGAAAAATATGCTCACTGGGTCTGCGTATCCGCAACGGCTGCTCGTTTCACGGCCTGGCGCTCAATATTGATATGGACCTCACGCCGTTTTTGCGCATCAATCCCTGCGGTTATGCCGGTCTGGAGATGACGCACATTCGCGCACTGCGCCCGGCGGTGTCACTGGCATCCGTTCAGCCGCTACTGATTGACAATTTTGCGCATCTGCTGTCAATGACTGACGTACAGTGGAGCGAAGGGAACAATTTACCGCTCAACTGTGCGCTGTGATTTACAATTCTGTAACGCTTTGTGGCACTGGCAGGCTGATTCTGGCCTTGAGAGATGATATAATTTTTGTTCTTTTTCAAATAAAGTTTAATTGACCCGTCATATTTTACGTCGGGGCAGACGGACACACAGGCTGATGCCCGTGAGTTACAGGGCCGTACCACAAACTCATTGAGTGTTTAGCGGGTATTTCGCCGCAATCCAACCTGGAACCAGTAAGACTATGAGTAAACCGATTCTGATGGAACGCGGCGTTAAATACCGCGATGCAGACAAAATGGCGTTGATCCCGGTGAAAACCGTAACGACCGAGCGCACTGAGATACTGCGTAAGCCAGAGTGGATGAAAATCAAACTCCCTGCAGATTCCAGCCGCATTCAGGGCATTAAAGCTGCAATGCGTAAAAATGGTCTGCATTCCGTCTGTGAAGAGGCTTCCTGTCCCAACCTTGCTGAATGTTTTAACCACGGCACCGCCACCTTTATGATCCTCGGTGCGATCTGTACGCGCCGCTGCCCGTTCTGTGACGTTGCCCATGGCCGTCCGCTGACACCTGACAGTAACGAGCCGGGGAAACTGGCACAGACCATCGCCGATATGGCACTGCGCTATGTGGTGATCACCTCTGTTGACCGTGATGACCTGCGTGACGGTGGTGCGCAGCACTTTGCCGACTGCATCACGGCCATTCGTGAAAAAAGTCCGAACATCAAAATTGAAACACTGGTGCCTGACTTCCGTGGTCGTATGGACCGCGCGCTGGAAATCCTCAACGCTTCACCGCCTGACGTGTTCAACCACAATCTGGAGAACGTGCCGCGCGTTTACCGCCAGGTGCGTCCGGGTGCGAACTACGAATGGTCGCTGAAACTGCTGGAGCGCTTTAAAGAAGCAAATCCGGATATCCCAACCAAATCCGGCCTGATGGTAGGACTGGGTGAAACTAATGAAGAGATCGTTGAAGTGATGCGCGATCTGCGCCGCCACGGCGTCACTATGTTAACGCTTGGGCAGTATCTGCAGCCAAGCCGCCACCACCTGCCGGTACAGCGCTACGTCAGCCCGGCTGAATTTGATGAGATGAAGGCCGCTGCCATGGAGATGGGCTTCACTCATGCCGCCTGTGGCCCGTTTGTGCGTTCGTCTTACCATGCGGACATGCAGGCGAAAGGTCTGGAAGTAAAATAATATCTCTGGCGCATAAAAAACGGATGATCCGGGATCATCCGTTTTTTTCGCCTGAATGCAGCTCAGTCTCTGGACCGTTCGGCCGGTCTGTCTTCTGATACAGCGTGCTTTGCCGCGGTGTCATCTTCACTCATTGCTTTTTTAAAGCCTTTAATGGCAGCCCCCAAATCACCGCCCAGCGTGCGCAGCTTATTGGTGCCAAAAAGCAGGACGATCAGTGCGCCGACTATCAGCAGCTTGCCGATACTTAAACCTTCCATTTCTACCTTCTTCGCGTTGAGCAGAGGGGTAAACCCCAATTCGGCTTATATTAACGCGCGCAGGCGGCACCAGTGCAGTGGCAATCTGTAACAGGATACGATCTTCTCAGTGCTTTTTAGCGACCAGTTCAGGTCGGGCAAAACGACGGTTGACCAGCACCGGCAACGTCTGACGCACGTCTGCTATCCGCTGCGGATCCACCTCAGCCGTTAGCAGCGTGGGGCCTTCAGCCGCCCTGACAGTGGCGATGCCGAGCGGATCGACCAACAGACTGTTGCCAATATTACGCGGACCACACTCGCCTACCGCCAGCACATAGCAGGTATTTTCCAGCGCCCGGGCAGTGACCAGAACTTCCCAGTGCATCTCTTTGTGCGGGCCTCTCACCCAGGCAGCAGGCAATACCAGCAGCGATGCACCGTCCAGCACCAGCCGCCTCGCCATCTCAGGAAAACGCAGGTCGTAACAGGTCATCAGCCCGACCTTTATACCGTCAATATCAATCAGCGGCGGCAGCTCATCACCGGCACTGACATTGCGCGACTCCTGCATGCTGAACGCATCGTAAAGGTGCAGCTTGTTGTAACGCGCTTTAATCTCACCCAACTGGATGGCGATCAGCGTATTAAACACCCGCCCTTCACCATCAGGCACATGCAGGGTGAGTATCGTCGTGAGCGTATTGTTCAGGCTGGCTGCCAGCAGCTGGCTGATAAACGGTCCGTCCAGCGGCTGTGCGGAACGTACGCCCCAGTCAGGATCGCCGTTGTCCCGAGCCAGTACGGCCTCTGGCAGCACCAGCAGTCTCGCCCCTGCATCAGCGGCATCCCGCATCAGTCGGAGACAAATGTCCGCATTTTCCTGCCAGTCGCGGCGTACGGCAAACTGTCCGGCGGCAACTTTCATCGTTCAACCAATCTCCTTGACGTGATAGCGCGGTGATTCAGTGAATCCTTCACGCAGATAAAAGGCATTCGCTTTCACGCGCTGTATATGACAGTGGACCTCCATCCGGTCACAGCCGCGGTCGCGGGCCAGTTGTTCCGCATAAGCCAGCAGCTGCTGCCCGGCGCCTTTACTTCGTTCGCCTTCAGCAATACAGAAATAGCTTATACGGGCAAAATCCCCCGCCAGTGCCAGCTGAGGAATAAAATGCAGCGACAGGAATCCCAGTACGGTATGACCCTGCTCGGCTATCAGCAGTCGTTCGGTGTCATCTGCTATCAGCTGCGCCAGTCGCCGCTCAATGAATGGAGCAGTATTTTCATAGCCCAGTTCTGCCAGCAGTGCGCGCAGAGCAAAAGCATCTTTTGTTTCGGCAAGACGAATATTCATCCACACTCTCCGGAGTAAGCCAGTTGTTCATGCGATAAACACCAGCAGAGATAATTCCCGTCATTGTTTATAGCCTCAGCCCTGCTATTCCCGCAAGGGGCCAGATCACACGGGAATGTTACAAATGCTGATAAGTGTAATCTGAGAGAGACGGCATAAATTTATCGGCCGCTGTCACCGGCGATTAATGTTTCCTTAATAATGTTTCGGCAGACTCAGCCTATCCCACTGCAAGAGGCGCTCAAGATGAACTGGCTTCCCCGCTCCACACTCGAAAGCTTTACTTTGCTGCTGGCCTGCGCCGCAGCAGTCGCGTGGCTGGTACTGTTTTTCGCGCGATAACACACAGCCCCGGCATGTAGCTCTTCGCGCCGGGCCACTGAGGCATCAGCGGTAATATTCGTAGGGAACAGTTCGCGATCTGCAGGCGAAAAAAAACCCGCCTGAAAGGCGGGTTTTAAAAATTCTGTCTGATAACTTAAATAGCGGCAACGTTAGCAGCAGATGGGCCTTTGGCGCCGTTGGTGATTTCGAACTCTACGCGCTGACCTTCAGCCAGAGTTTTGAAACCATTGCTCTGGATGGCAGAGAAGTGCACGAACACGTCTTTGCTACCATCTTCAGGAGTAATGAAACCGAATCCCTTGGACTCATTAAACCACTTAACGCTACCTTTGATCTTAGACATCTATATTACCTTTACATGAAAAATGGACACTAAACTGTGTCGTCATCTAGTACAGCAATTGCGAGGGCTTTTGTCCAGTAGACAATGATGAAAAAGTGATAAATATCGTCTTTTTTTATCATCCCTCAATTTTTTTGCAGTTTTCTTCCGTTAAAACTGCCAGCGCAGCCAGGCAAAATAAACATTACCGTTATTGTAGGTGCCCGGGATATAGGTCATCTGAAATGTTGCAGGACCATAACCCACTGATGCAAGAGGTAATACCAGTGGAATAGGAATATAATTCCAGTTATCTCGCATCGTCACGCCCGCGGTGAACCCGGCTCCCAGATGGAAGTTATCATCGGCTAACGGTCGCCAGGTTTTCTCCCAGCCGTAGCCGCCAATCGGCTCCCACTTATTGAAGGAGTCTTTGAATGCCATCAGGTAGATGCCGTTCCAGTTTCCCTGTTCATTATAGCGGCTGACGCCAAGCCCCCCACCCCATGGGCGTTCGTTGTAACGATCGGTTTTCTCTTTGTCGTAGGTCCAGCGATTATGCCAGGTGATCGCGGGAATGTAGAGATCCACACTCTGCGGATCGCTCCAGGTCTGGCTGACGTTGTTGGTGAAAGATTCCCATCCTTGAGCGACCGTATCGCTCAGTGCAGAAGCCTGTGCGCCTGCTGACATTACACCACTCAACAGTAGTGAAAAGAGAAATTTCTTCTGGCTAACCATAATAATTCTCACTTCTCTCCGAGAATGATTAAAAAAATTCCTGTCGGGGTCCAAAAATTTAGCCCGGACAATAATTATTGATTAGTGCTAATTATAGCGCTTCCATTCAAAAAAACCATTGACTGCCGTTTTTTATCTAAATTGTTCATCAACGACACCATAATCGAAACAAAACCTACTGAAATAAATGAAAAAAAAATCAGCCTGCCTTTCCGGCGATGACTAAAAAAAACACACTAAAGAGGTCAGTTTAAGCTGATAATGTCGCCAGCAACATTATTGCTAACCTCTTTCAATCACGATAATGGGCAAAGTGAACAAAATTTACGCCAGGTCATATAAATTACGATTCCTTTACCAATTTGCACCCTAAAAATGAACCAAAATCGCACATATGGATAAAAAAATCATGCTAATCATACTGTTATGAAATTATGGTGCTTGCAAAAACTAATAAATCTTATTTATAGATCTCTGGCGAAAATTTGATAAGATAATTCTTATCCATTAGAGCGCAGGGAGGCTGTAGTGATTAAGATGTTAAGGTGTGGACAATGTGGAAGTACAAAATTCATCTTCACCGTGGGTGGCAGCAACGGTGGACATCATGGCGCGATTTGCGCGTGTTGTCATAAACGACTCAACATTCACGATACCCGGGTGGGTTTATCGACTTTTTCCAACGTTATGCCAACGGCGAAAATTGAAGAACAGCTTAACCGTGTGATTAAAAAACAGTAATCACTGCCGTTAATGCTTACGATTAAAATCGCAACACTTTGTGCGAATAGTCTGTGCTGATAAATTCACCGACGCATTCGCATTTTGTCGCGCTTTGAAAATATCATTCAAGTCTGATAATTACGCAGCGAATGAAATGCAATTTGTGCCTTTTTACCGGCAATTTACAGACGAATGACCTATGCTCAGACTCTGTTTATATCTTATTTAGCTTATTGCTTATAAACTGGACTTGTTAATTATCTGAACAATCTCAACGCCTGTTCAACAAATTATTTACCCACTCACCTGTCGGACGAGATATATGGAAAATCAGGGATTATCCGGCATTCTTACCTGCGCGGATTCACGCTGGATTATTGTATGTGATTTTGATGGCACAATAAGTCATGAAGACGTAACAGATACATTAATGGAAAAATTTGGACACCCTGACTGGCAATTACTGGAATCACGCTGGAAAAAGGCCGAAATAGGTTCTCGCGAATGTCTTAGTGGGCAAATATCATTGCTTGATGTTTCTCGCCAACAGATGGATACCTGCCTGGATCAAATCAGCATTGACCCGGCGTTCTCCCATTTTGTCCGCTGGGCACAAGAAGAGGCTATCCCGCTTTATGTAGTCAGCGATGGTCTCGACTACGCTATCGAGCGCATCTTAGGCAACAACAGCATCACTGGCCTGCCGGTGATTGCCAATCATCTGGAACAGATTAGCGAGCGGCGATGGCGCATCACCTTTCCGCATTTTGACCCGAAATGTCAGTACGCCAGCGGCACCTGCAAATGTCAGGTTGCGCGTACGCTGAACGCGCACGCGTTTCTGGTTATCGGCGACGGACGTTCCGATTTCTGTGTGGCTTCCCAGGCCGACCACGTTCTGGCCAAAAAGAGCCTGCTTATTGAGTGCCAGAAAGCGGGTATCGCCCACACACCCTTTACCCGTTTCAGCGAGGCGCGCGCCTGTATTGAAAATCTGAAGATGCAGGAGCGATTACTGATTTCTTCGCAGGAGACACCATGATTACGCAACACGATTATCTGTTGCAGGGCGGGCGTACCGGCGTACTGTTGATTCACGGTCTGACGGGGACTCCATCCGAAATGCGCGGCGTCGCCCGGGAGTTTCATCGGGCCGGATTCACCGTCTACGCATTACAGCTTGCCGGCCACTGCGGCAGCGTTGAGGATCTCATTGCCACCCGCTGGCAGGACTGGTATCAGAGCGTGATTGACGGTGCTGAGAAGCTGCTTCGTCAGGTAGATACACTGTTTGTCTGCGGCCTCTCTATGGGGGCGGTTCTTGCCCTAAAATATGCGGCTTCCCATCCCGACAGTGTTGCGGGTGTACTGGCCTACAGCGTGACGTTTCGCTATGACGGCTGGAGTATTCCGCCGCTGTCGCGCTTTGCTGCGCCGTGGCTTCTTCCTCTCGCCGGCATGCTTAATGTTGGCCGCCGAAGAATGTTCAATGAGGAGCCCCCGTACGGCATCCGTAATGAGCTGTTGCGTAAGAAAATCGCTGATAAAATGCTCAGTGGTGACAGCGCAGCAGCAGGGCTGCCGGGCAATCCCTGGTCTTCACTGAACGAATTTTTGCTGCTGTCGCGTAATGTCCGCCGTAAGCTGCATCATATTCATACGCCCTGCCTGCTGATACACGCCACCGACGACGATATCTCACACCGCCGCAATGCCGAACTGGTTCGCGACAGGATCGCCGGGCCGGTGGAATTGGTGTTGTTACCTAACAGCTATCACATGATTACCATCGATAACGATCGCCAGGAGCTTTTCGAGCGCTCCATTGCCTTTATTAATCGCGTACGCATGGAAAGACTTGCGGGCACAAAGCCGACGCTGAGCGAGGCGTTATGAGCCAAATCACCCTGCTGCTGTGGTTGCTAAATGTGGTGATCGACAGCCTGGGTCAGCTGTCGTTTAAAGCCGCCGCCAAAAGCAGTGCTCACATTGAGGGCATTCAACAATGGCGATTTATGCTGCAACGACCGTGGCTCTGGCTGGGAATGGCATGCTATGTCCTGGAGTTTATGCTGTGGCTGGCTTTCCTGACGCTCGTTCCTCTTTCTGTTGGCATGCTGCTTGGATCAACCAGCATCGTGACTATCATGCTGGCCGGAAGAATTTGGTTCAGGGAGTCGCTAACCCGCTGGCGCTTGACGGGCATTCTACTGATTTCGCTGGGCGTAGCGATAATAGGGATTAGCTGATGAAACGGTTCTATATTGTTGGTTTTCTCGCGCTGATGGTTTTCGACACCCTGGCACAGATCAGCTTCAAAGCAGCGGCCATTCATGCATCTCCACTAACGATGGACATTGCCTGGCTTTCCCGCGTATTCAGCCATCCGTGGATTTATGGTGCGTTTGTGGGCTATGCCGGGGCATTTTTCACCTGGATGACCCTGCTCAAATACGCCCCGATTGGTCCGGCCTTTGCTGCATCACACCTCGAAATCATCAGCGTTACGCTGCTGTCGGTCTGGTTATTTGACGACAGCCTGACGCTGACCAAAGCTCTCGGCGGCCTGTTGATCCTTGTCGGAATTCTGTTCCTCGCAAAAGGTGAAGTGGCTGAGGTCGATGAGAATGCGGAGCAGCGGGTGCCATGACGTGCGTTTTCAGCCGACGCCAGCTTCCTCCTACCGCCGGTCTGCCGCTTCACTGGCGCGATCTTGCAGGCCGTCACGCTGATTTTTCAGCCGATCTGGCACAGGCGCTGGGCATCCCGCCGCCGCTGTTGACCTGTTCCGGCACCGCCGCACTGATTATAGCCCTGCGTACCTTGCAGCAGCGTCAGCCGGATCGGTATCAGGTAATTGTTCCCGCCTGGACCTGCCCACTGGTCGCTCTGGCCGTTCACTACTGCCCCTCGCTCAAAATCATTCCCTGCGATATACGGCGCGGCAGCATAAATTTCGATCGGCAAAAGCTGGCACAGTTGTGTGGATCGCAAACGCTGGCGATAGTAGTGACCCATCTTGCAGGCCGGGTTGCCGATACTGATTATGCCATCCATGTCGCCACAGCTAACGGCGCGGCGGTGATTGAAGATGCGGCCCAGTCAATGGGGGCAAAAAATGCCGGAAAAAGCGTTGGACTGGCCGGAGATATCGGCTTTTTCAGCCTGGCGATGGGCAAGGGCCTGACGACGGCAGAGGGTGGCGTGCTGTTCAGCCGCTCTGCCGAACTGCAGGCCGCTCTGGCCCGACAAATAGCCAGCGATTTACCCCATCACGCGGGATGGGAACTGCGCCGTATAACCGAACTCTGGTGCTACTGGCTGATGTATCATCCCGACAGGCTGGACTGGGTTTATGGCCGCCAACAGCGCGCCGCCCTGAAACGGGGCGACACAGTTGCTGCCGTTGGCGACGACTTTACCGTTGATGACATCCCTCTGCATACGCTGGGACACTATCGTCAACGGGTGGCTGCTGCCGCTTTCAGGCGATTTCCCCTCTGGCTACTGGACAATCGCCAGCGTGCAGAAAGGCGGGTAGTTGCGCTTGAACGGCTACCCGGCGTGACGGTGATGCAGGACGGTGCAGAGCAGCAGGGGGTCTGGCCGTTTATTTTGGTGTTAATGCCCGACGGTGCCTCACGCGACCGGGCAATGCGTCGGTTATGGTCTGCCGGGCTGGGCGTTACCCGGCTGTTTATTCACGTTCTTTCAGGTTACCCCGCCGTGCTCCCCTTTATTCAGCCAACGTCCACACCTAATGCGGAAGATTTTGCCGCACGCTCGTTGAGTATCAGCAACAGTCACTGGGTCAGGGAAGCGGATTTCACCCGGATCCTTAATGCGTTACGCACCGCGCTGGCCACCGAGGACGCCGCGAAGGAAAGCTAAGAGCTGCTGATTCAGCTGGTTTTGAGCCCGTTGCCACTCTGCCGCCTCACTGCTGGCGATCGGCGTTTGCCCGTCGCCAGCACTCAGCCAGCGCTTAAAGCGGCTATGATATTCACAGGATGAGACCTCCCCGGTGATGTCCATTCCCACCAGCCGATCGGCGCAGGCCTGAATCAGCAGCTCAAGATGCTTTACCTCAAAGTATCCCTGGTCCCAGTTCGTTTGCACCACCCGTTTGCTCAGCACATCTTTATCCAGCGACAGATAAACCGGCTCTTCGCCAAGCTGGCGTAAGAATGCCGACAGCAGGCTGTCGGCATTATCAAACCGGTGGTTACATTTGCTCATTCCCAGCCAGTTAAGCCAGCGGGTATCCACGCCGATGCTCCAGTAGTGCAGCTTTTTTGCCAGCAGTGGGCTCAGATGGTTTTCCCAGGCGTGGCCAAGACCAATATCTGAAGAACCGATGCCCAGCACGTGGATTTTATCGACCTGCGGAAGACGACTGGCATGGTAAACCCATGAGCCGCAGTGAATGCCAAACGGATAGACCATATTATCAGGGTGATTATCACAAACGATCAGCTGCACGGGCACCGCCACCGGCAGGCGCTGTAGCAGCAGGTAGCTGAGGTGATGGTAATCGCCACTGCCGGTAAATACGCATCCATAGCGTTCGGGCAACAGGCGCTGGCATTCTGCCTCCAGCCGATGCCAGTCGGGCCAGCTGGCTCCAAAGCGAATACGCTGCTGCCAGGCCGACATCGGCACTGTCGTTGCCCGGTCCAAACCGGTCACCGAACCATCGAAATCAAGCACCAAAGCCTGCTCTTCCGCCGTCAGGTAGTGGGGGGATCGGCCCATTTTTTATCACTCTCAAAATAGTGGCGAAAATAACGCAGGATCCGGCGCAACAGCGGATTGCGCACGCGCACCAGATGGCGAGTGGAGGTAAAACTGGCTCCGAGACTGGCTTTAACTTCCGGATCGGTCCAGCCAGCCACGTATTCCTGTAATCCCTGTTCAATCGCGTACTCCAGATTGACAAACCAGCTGACAAAATAGAGATTAAATTTCAGCGCCAGCGAATAATCTAAGCCAATATATTTATCCACCAGCTTGCCCTGATACTGATAACAGAGATTGAAGCCAACCAGGCGATCTTCATGCCAGTAACAGAACACTTTTCCTGCGCTGTGCTTATCCAGCAGCAGTTGGTCAAAAAAACCGGCGCTAAGTAAATCGAAATGCACCTCGCTCTGCTGCCAGACGGAAAGGTAAAGCTGATAAAGCTGCGCACGCCAGTGCGCATCTTCAAACCGGATGTCACCGCAGGTAAGCACCTCAATACGCAACGCCGCCCGACTACGTAGCTTGCGGCGGATATTGCGCCGCCGACTGTGGGACATGCGCGCCAGGAACTCATCGGTGGTGGTAAAGTTAATCGGAACAACCGCGAGTGCCTGCCCTTCTACGCTGATATAGCCATACGCCTCTGCGGCGGCGATCAGGCGACGACTGTAGTCGTTATCTGTCGCAGGCAGCAGGGGTGAGGCAATCGGGAGATCTTTAATGATGGTCAGCGGATGCTGATTTGCACAGTGGATTTCCACCCAACGTAGCAGTACATCGGGGTCCTGCTGGCGGGGCAGACAGGCATATTCGCTGGTCGTCGTGCCGATAAAGC
>CAJYIY010000132.1 GCA_913775305.1 uncultured Erwinia sp.
CAAGCAGTACAGCCCTTATGACCAGGTGAGCGCCCAGAACTACCCGCATCTGCTGGTCACTACCGGCCTGCACGACTCTCAGGTGCAGTACTGGGAACCGGCAAAATGGGTAGCCAAACTGCGCGAGATGAAAACGGACTCAAATCTGCTGGTGCTGCATACCGATATGGATGCCGGTCACGGCGGCAAGTCAGGGCGCTACAAAGTCTGGGAAGAGGTGGCGCTGGAGTATGCGTTTCTGATTGGGCTGGCGAACGGCACGCTCACCGGCAACTGCGCAAACTAATCATCGATACCTAACGCCCGCTGCAGGGCAATCCGCAGATTGGGCTTCAGATCCGGGATGTTTTTCAGCATCCAGTGCAGATATCCCGGATCTTTCTTTGCCACCGTATCAATGGGCTGCCCGCGATACTTTCCGAACGGAAAGGTACTTTCCAGGCCCCGGGTCTGCATCCTGCGGACCATTTCTTCCGCATCCCATCCGCTGGTGTTCATGATATGGATCAGCAGCGCGGCCGTCACATAACAGTCGTACAGTGCCCGGTGCGCATGCAGGTCGGGTGGGGTGGTCACGTCCAGATTCAGCGCCTCCCGCAGCGCCTGATTACCATAGCGGAGGCCGGGCCACAGGCGGCGGGCCAGCGTCATGGTACAAATCCATTCACCGTGCATTTCCGGCAGCACCCGGCGGTCGAAGCTGGCATTGTGCGCGACATAGTAGGCGCTGCCGTGATAGCGGCCTACCACCTGTTCAATCGTGGGTTTACCCTGCACCATCTCTTCAGTGATGCGATGCACCGCCATCGCCTGTCGGCTGATAGGACGATCCGGTAAGATCAGGTCACTCATCGGGTTAATAATCTGCCCGTCAACCACATCCACCGAGGCCACTTCAACAATTCCTCCCTGCAGGCCGCAGGTTTCCGTGTCAATGACTCGCAACATATTCTCTCTCCCCCTTTACAGAATCGACGGGCAGGGTAACGGATGAACCTCACCCTGCCAATGATTACCGCTGCGGCGGGCAATAATCAGCTGCTCGCCCTGACCTCCCTGCACCACAAGACGGCCGTCCGGTCCCCAGAAGGCACTTTTCCCGGCGCTCTGGTAATTTCCGGTGGGCCAGGCGTGATTGGCCATCATCACCGCCATTCTGTACTCCCGCGCCCAGCGTGCGAGATACTCGCCATCCTGCTGATAGCCCTGCTCGGACACCAGCACGCTGGTTGCATAAAGATCGGCACCCTGACGCGCGGCTTCCTCGGCATACTTCGCCACGCTGATATCCGCGCAGATCGCCATCACCACGTAATGTCGCTGATAGCCAAACATCGGAGCGGCTGCGCCCGGAGTAAAAATCTGCTTTTCTGCGCCGAAAAGATTACGCTTGCTGTAGGCAAAGCGGGTGCCGTCAGGCAGGAAGGTGGCCGCCGACAGCCGCACCGCGCTTTCATCGCGCAGCGGCAGCCCAAGGCTGATACCCATCTGATGTTCCGCGGCGGCATCGGCGAAGACCTGCAAACGGGGATCGTCGAGTGACAGGGCTAACCCGGCCATCAGCGGCAGTTCGTAACCGGTGAGAGAAAGTTCAGGAAAGAGCAGCAGGTCAACGCGCCGGGAGGCGGCATGATGGACAAACTCCAGATGATGCTGAATATTCCAGGCGATATCCCCAGGGCGGGACCCTGACTGTGCTGCAGCAACATTCCAGTCGGACATGGCGACTCCTGTCGTTGAGATGAGGTCTGCTGAGTCTGCCAGCCGACGCCAGGCAAACAGCCGGTGATTATTTTTGTTTGGGTTCGTACGGCAGGCGTGACAGCGAAAGTGAGCGCTGGCGATAGTGCATCAGCCGCTGACGAAACCAGTCACGCAGCGCCTCAGGTTGTTCGCGCTCAACCATCTCGGCAATCACCGGCATGTTATAGCGTTCTTTAAACGCGACGCCGGCAGCGGCCAGATCGACGTTAATTTTATCTTTCTCTTCCTGTGGCAGGGTGGCCAGGTTATTACTCATCATCTTCTCCAGGCAGTTTCCCGCAGAAAATAATCCATAGGGCACGGATTAGCAAGTTTACTGGCTGATGGATAATCGTTATCACCTCGACACTGCTTTTCAGGCGGGGTATCCTTTCGGGCTCTGGTCGCCCGAACGCCGCTACCCGTAGGGATGATTGCGCACGATGCACTACCACAGCGTTAAATAATATGTCGCTATCCGGCCTGTATATTTTATGCCGCTGGCTGCATTTCGGCGCGCTGATGTCGCTGGCAGGTGCGGGGATATTTAGCACGCTGCTGGCCCCGGCACGCTACCGCGCCCGTCTCAGCGTCCGGTTTCGCCCGCTGATTAACACATCATGCTGGTTGACGCTGCTCACCACGCTGCTGCTGCTCACCGCACAAACCGGACTGATGGGTGACGGCTGGCAGGATACGATCAGCGCTGACGTCTGGTTTGCGGTGCTGCAAACCGCATTTGGACGCGCCTGGCAGTGGCAGTGCGTGCTGGCGCTTCTCGGCTGCCTGCTGCTGCTACTGCCGGGCAGGCTGCGTCAACCCTGGCTTCTGATGTGCGCGGTGTGTCAGCTTGTCGGACTGGCGTTTGTTGGCCATGCGGCGATGCTCGATGGCTGGATGGGCGCGCTGCAGCGCGGCAATCAGATCGTGCATCTGCTGGCTGCGGCATTCTGGGCGGGCGGCCTGTGGCCGGTGGTGATCCTGATGCGGGAAGCTCGCAACGCCACCTGGCGCTACGATGCGATTAAAACGATGATGCGCTATTCGCGCTACGGGCATCTTGCCGTGGCGCTGGTGATTGCCAGCGGCGTTACCGCCGCGCGACTGCTGCTGGGATGGCCGCTGGTCAGCTTCCGGCTCTACAGCCAGCTGCTGCTGCTGAAGACCCTGCTGGTTGCTGCGATGGTCGCTATTGCGCTGTTTAACCGCTACTGGCTGGTGCCGCGCTTCCAGCGCAGCGGAGCGGGCGCGCAGCACCATTTTGTAACCACAACGCGAGTGGAAGTGGTACTGGCGACGCTGGCGCTGCTCTCCGTCAGCCTGTTTGCCACGCTGGAACCGGCCTGACCGGCGACCCACGCCGGTTTACTGTTAAAGCACTGTTTGAAGGTATAAAACGTAATGAAAAAACTGGCATTAATGTTTGCTGTACTGAGCGTCAGCACCGGCGCGCTGGCGGGTATTGAAACCGTCAGCCGTTATGAAATCGGTAAAGATAACTGGCCGTTCACCCGTGAAGAGATGATGCTGAGCTGTGAAAAAGGCAACGTGCTGCTGGCGATCAATGATGGCACGCTGGTGCAGTACCCGCTGAATGCCGCGGCGGAAGAGAAGGTGAAAGCGGGGATGATCAAAGGCACCCCCGTCGATAAAATGCTGGCTGACGATCCGGCGAATCCGGGGCATAAGAAAAGCCTGGAGCCCATTATTGCCCGCGCCGAGAAGCTCTGTCACTGATATCTGAGGGATGCGCCGCTCAGCCGCTGGCGCATCCCCGTAGCAGATCATCCTGCGCCATCTGCGGAACCTCGTCGTTTCTGCCACGCCGATCACAATGCTAACAATCCTTAACGATATTGTAACACCCGATCTGGCAATCCCCCGTACATCGTCTATCTTTTAAATGTCAGGCAACAAGCCTGCATTAATGCCAACTTTTAGCGCACGGCTCTGAGAAGAGCCATTTCCCTGGACCGAAGACAGGAATCGTCTTCGGTCTTTTTTTAACAAAATTCCAATAAATGATTTAAAATCAATAAATTATTGTTGATTTCATTGCGCTGAGTTTCGAATCGATAGAAGCTGTTCAGGCCATCTGAAGTTCAGCAAACTGGCGTTAGATTTTCTGGTGTTCGGCAATGGCTTTCTTGAGTTGCGCCGTAACGGTCTGGGTGAGCCGTGGAAACTTGAGGTTTCACCGGCGAAATATACCCGCAGGGGAGTGGAAGAGGGGACTTAATGGTTTGTCAGCGACAGCAAAGCACCGCACCAGTTTGCAAAGGACAGCGTTTTCCATCTGATTGAGCCGGATATTAATCAGGAGCTGTATGGTCTGCCGGAATATCTGAGCGCACTTAACTCCGCCTGGCTAAATGAGTCGGCTACTCTGTTTCGGCGCAAGTATTATCAGAACGGTGCGCACGCGGGTTATATCTTGTATATGACCGATGCTGCGCAGAGCAGCAGCGATATTGATCGCATGCGGCAGGCTATGCGGGATACGAAAGGGATTGGGAACTTTCGTAATTTGTTTATGTATGCGCCAAATGGTAAGCCGGACGGTATTAAGATTTTGCCTCTAAGCGAAGTGGCTACGCGGGATGATTTCTTCAATATCAAAAAAGCCAGTCGCGATGACCTGCTTAGTGCGCACCGCGTGCCGCCACAGATGATGGGGGTTATTCCTGATAATGCTGGCGGATTCGGTGATGCTGTGAAAGCGTCTCAGGTGTTTGTACGCAATGAGCTTATGCCATTACAGGAGAGAATGAAGGAAATTAACAACTTCATCGGGGTTGAGATAATTAAGTTCGAGCGTTATTCATTTTGATAATTGATTATTCGCACCCTCATGATAGTGAGGGTGCGAATAATTAAAACATTCTTATTATATCGTTGCAAGCTTGTGATGCAGCTAGATCTGTTGACTTAAAAAAATCAGAATTCTTTATCACTACAATATTGCTAGATCCCGAGAATTGGAGTTGACCCATAGTACTGATGATTGATTTTTTTTCTTTAAATTTGTTAGCGGTTCCATACACCTCTTTACCATCCTTAATTCTCAGCTCACAACAACTCTGTGCGGGTAATTTATTATCGCTAAGGTAGGTTGATGCAGCTCCAAATATAGAGCTATGTCTTGTTTTAACTAAATCGAAAATTATATCCTCCAAGGTCCCAGTATATAATCCGTTCATTGAGTCATGATAAATATAAGCCCCATGAGTGTCATCATTGTGAGTTTGCAACTGACCATTCTGTAGCTTTGTTTTAAGTCCAATTTCTGCTGATATTTGCTCAAGACGTTTGGTAACACCAATGTCATCGGCATCAAAGAAATATAGGAATTTATAGGTAAAGTTGAATTTAGACGAGAATGAATCTTGCCCTTTTATATCCTTATATAAATCATAAACCTCCCTTCTCTCTTTAGCTTTTCCATCTCCATTGAGGTTGTGGATGAAAACAAAATTATCATCTTTTATAAAGGCAGCAGAAGGGATTTTGTGCGAAGCACCGACGTAGCCAAGTTTCCTCTCCGAGAGATTTATTTTTTTTAGTTCGATAGAAAATAAATTATCAAATGGTTTTGGGAATTTATTTATCTCTTTATTATAATCTTTGAAGCCTGACCAAAGAAGTAATCTTGTCAGGAAAGCAATATCATGACCGCCCTCACACAGCACGATGGTAAGACTATTCATTTTCAGCTCCCCCTCTGATATCCACGCCTAAACTGTCGATCAAATATTGTAACCTTTCGCCATCCACATCTTTGTAAGTTATTTTTTTACCATCATTGTTTAATTGAAATCCTGAGATTGTCTTGTTGTCGAGACCATTATTGACAAATGCAGAAATACACTCATTTGAATGAGTTGTAAGAAATATTTGAACATTAAATGTTTCTGCAAGTTGTTGAATAAAGGCAGTAAATTCTACTAGCAAAGAATAATGAATGGCTGTTTCGAATTCATCGATTAAAATAACGCCATTTTTAGCTGCAGCGAAACTTAGTGCGATATAAAAGACTCGCTGCAATCCTTCGCCATAAGTTGTTATATCAAAATTGCTAAATTTATTTTTCTTCGATTCTACAATGAATCGTTTTAGCTCGCCTTCGTCAGTAAATCTAATGTCTGTAATTGAGTTGTCAATTTTACTGATGAAATCCACGACTAAACTTAAAGCTGTAACGAATTCCTTGCCATTTGGCTGCTGACATTTCGTTTCGATCGATTTAGTATAGTTCTTAACAAGAGATTCAAGACTGTAAAAATATGGGCTTTCAATGGATGCAGGGCATAATTTTAATACTGAGTTGCTAATTCTAATCATTGGTTCATATACAAATGTATGAATTGTAGTTGTAAACTGTTCACCATCAACTGATGAAGTTAACCTATAAGATGCTATGTAATCATCTTTTTTGTCAATATCAATTGCTTCGAATTTTTCGTACTTAACCCCAACGTCAACATTATTGTAAGTGCCACTA
The DNA here is from genome assembly GCA_913775305.1 of uncultured Erwinia sp. Classification (GTDB taxonomy): domain Bacteria; phylum Pseudomonadota; class Gammaproteobacteria; order Enterobacterales; family Enterobacteriaceae; genus Erwinia. Next base: position 6,245 of record CAJYIY010000132.1, read on the forward strand.
ATAAACATGTCTTTCGTGAAAATTTTATTCAGCAGTAAAGGGCTTAAGTCTAATGATTTGTTTTTTGCTTTGATTAAGTTGAAAAAGGAAGATATGTCGTTTTGTTGCGTCAATAAATAAATTGCTTCTAAAAAGCTGGTTTTACCACTGTTATTGAATCCAGCAATGATGTTTATTTTGTTAAGTTTTTCCAAGTGGAAATTCTTGAATGATTTATATTTTTGTATTTCTATATTTGAGAATTGAGTAGGTCTGCCGAACTCAAATGCAACACTAAAGTTTCCGCCTTCGATGTTTAAGGTGCTTTTCTTTGGAAGAATCGAGCTCAACTTCTCTTTTGCATCGATTAATGAGTCTACATCTTCATTACTAACATGATTCCTAATTTCTGATAAAGTCTTCACAGAGGAAAATAAATTGGCTAGAGCATTCTGATAATTTTGTTTATCAATTGTTCCACTTACAGCCAATCCTCGAGCAAGACTCCGTTCTCTTTCCATAACCTCAAGAGCGGATTCATTGTTTATAAATAATGCTAGCTCACGAATTTCGAGAGACTTCGTGATGATCGCCTCTCGCTCTTCATAATCGCTTTTACTTTCTGAAAAATGGTCTTCACCTTCATCATCTTCAAGATCTTCTACCGAGCATGTGTATTCATTTCGAGAAATTCATGAGAACAATCTTTCTAAATTAATTTTGTTTTTAGCTTCATAACTTTCGTCACTCCAGCTTAACCATTCTCTAATTGCAGGTTTTTTTATGATTTCTTCAAACAAACCATATCGAGCAGGATCAAATTGCTCACTGTAATCACTTTTTTTGTAAGCAGAAATTAAGTTATATATTCTAATCATTGATCTTAATCTGGCTTTAGATATTCCAAGTGAATCACACAACTCATTTTCTTTAGCAATATATATATCTTTGTTTCTGTAAGGCAACAAAAAATCATGAACTAGTTTTGATTGGTTTAACGTTGACCATTTTTTATTTCCGCTAATGTGCTTTAGTCCCATCACAATCAGATGTTTTTCAATGTCATCTGTGTCATGTAACTCAAACTTCACACTGTTAAATATTTTAGGATCTAAATTTCCAATATCAAATCCCTTTTCATACTCTTCTTGTAAATACTTTAAAGCTGCAACCCGTCTGTTACCCTCAAGCACAAGAAAAGCACCATCATATAACTCTCTTGCTTGAATAATATCCACATCTAGAAAACCATTAGCCTTGAAGCTTGATAATAAATCTCTAATATTTTCTTGTCTATTACCTTCTATGAAGTGCCGTGTTCTCTTTTGAATTAAAAAATCCGTTATATTATCTGAGGGAACTTGTCGGTAACTTTCGTTATCGACAAAACGATAGTTATTAGGATCTAGGAATAGATCCCTGAGACTTGCGTAGTCTTTTTTTGAATTTTTATTTGAAGATTTAGTCATCAACTATTCCTTTAATGAAAGTCTAATATTAGGCCGTGTGGCCCCAATTTGTTAGTAGTTAAGATATATGTTTGGTGGCTAGCGCGCAATGCTATCCCCGCCTCGCCTGCCCGCTTTTTGCATCGTTTTTCATGCAGACGCATGAGGTACGCGAATCCGCGCCAGCTCTGGTGTGAAGTAGGGAAGGGGATCTAATCTGGATCATGCAATCCAATGCATCAGAATGCGTTTTCAGATAAGAGAAAGCCGTCCTGCAAGACAGCTGGGTTACGTCCGATTTCTAAGGCACCAGACGTGGTGCTAAACATCACTCGGCCTGGTAGAAGATCCGCTCCTGAAGCCGTGAGGTGTCGATTTCACAGCTTAGGTCACTAACCACAGACACTGCCAGCTTGCATTTTACGCTTCATATTGTGCGGTGAGCGGCATATCAGCGATGAACTGTATATGCGCAATGGTGAAGTTGCTTGCCCTTCGGTTAAATATTGAAACTGCGTGTATGACCAGAGGCAAACTGCTGCCTCAGACGTCCTCCGTCAAAAATGACGCTGTGTTTTCAATCAAGGTGTGCTGGATAATCCTGACCCGCTGCCGCCAAAATAAACTCAAGGCAATAAAAAGCCGGGCCACCCAACGGGGCCCGGCGCTGTACCGCAGACATTTTTAGCGGGCAACGCGGTTCACGCTACTCGCTTTTTTCAGAGTGATTCAGTCCTTCCTCAATAAACGCCGCATCGATCTCTTCCGTGTTGCCCTGATGGTCCTTTCCGGAGGACAGGTTCCAGCTGGCGATAAACAGCGCGGCGATCAATGGGCCAATCACAAAGCCATTAATGCCATAGATTTCCATGCCGCCCAGGGTGGTGATCAGGATCAGGTAGTCCGGCATCTTGGTGTCTTTACCCACCAGCAGCGGGCGCAGAATGTTATCAATTAATCCGATCACCACCACGAAGAAGAAGGCCAGCACCAGTCCTTTGACCAGCGCGCCGGAGAACAGGAAGTACAGCACCACCGGCAGCCAGATAATCGCGGAACCCACTGCCGGGATCAGCGACAGGAATGCCATCAGCGAGCCCCAGAGAATGCTGCCCTGGATATCGGCGAAGTAAAATGCAGTACCGCCCAGAGCCCCCTGAACAACGGCAACCACAACCGTTCCTTTCACCGTAGCGCGGGACACGGCGGCAAATTTTACAAACAGATGGTGTTTAACGTGATCCGACAGCGGCACGGCGGCGAAGATCAGCCCAACCAGATAGGCACCATCCTTCAGCAGGAAGAACAGCAGATACATCATTACGCCGAAACCGATGGTAAAGCTGAAGGTGCTCTTGCCAATCATCATAATGCTGCCAGCAAAGAACTGACCGCCTTTCATCGCCGCACCGGACAGCTGCTGCTGGATCTGGTTAGCATTGATCATGTTGTTTTCAGCCAGGAAATGGCGGGCCCACTCCGGCAGATGATTGACCACGCTGCTGACCACCGTTGCCAGCTCGGTCTGGTTGTTTTGCAGACGGTTATATAACGCATTGCACTCAACCGCCAGTGAGGAGGCCACCACGGCAAGCGGAATAAAGACGATAAGGCAGATAATCAGCAGCGTGATCAGCGCTGAAATGCCGTTCTTATCGTTAAGCTGTTTCCTGATGCGCGTTTTTAACGGATGGAAAATGACCGCCAGTATGGCAGCCCACAGAATGGCAGAAAAATAGGGCCCCAGAATATGGAAGAAGCCCAGCGTTGTCACCGCCAGGATCAAAATAAAGAATCCCTTACCAATGCCTTTAATCATCATACGTTGTTCTCTTTGTTTGACGTCCTGAATCGCGTGCTAACCCTGGCACAGCATCGAAAAACCAGCAACACAGCGGCTAAAATAATCCCTGAGGCGACCTGCGGCTCAAAACCGCCAGCTTTGGCGTAAGGCCGGAGAAATCACTGCCGAACGCATCGCCCGCGCGTTTTGCACTGCGCTGTAACGTGCTCAGGGCGAGGTCAAACGGAGCATTGCTGGCATAAATCACCACGTTTCCGCTGGGGACCACGCAGCGCAACAGGACAGAAAACTGCTTTTGCAGTGCCTGTATCAGCGGACCGTTAGCGGCGGGGCGCTGCGGGTAGTTCAGCACCAGCCAGCCATCCGCGCTCAGCGCGCGCGCGCTGTGCTGCAGAAAGTTTTCCGTCTCCTGCACCGGCGACATACTGTCGGCGTCGTAAAGATCGGAGAAAATCAGATCATAGCGATGACTCGCCGACGCAGCGATAAACCGGTCGGCATCGGCGGCGTGATAGTGAACGTGTGTTGCTTCCGGCAGGGAAAAATGCTGCCGGGCAGCGTCAATCACCGCAGGACGCAGCTCCACGATATCCATCGCACAACCGGCGTCGCGGGCAAACATCGCCCGCGCCAGGCAGCCGCCGCCCAGCCCGAGGATCAGTACGTTGGCTGGCGATTTCAGCGCCACGGCCATCAGCATCGCGCGAATATAGTTATGAACCGGCAGCGCCGGGTCGCTTTTCTGCATCTTGCTCTGTTCGCATACGCGATCGAAAGTCAGGATACGGTAAACGCGATTTTCGATGACCGTAATCTGTCCGTAGTCGTCGCTGATGCTGGCAATAATATCGCCACGAATACGGAACATCGAAACCGAGCCGGCCTGCTCTGCGTCAGTCACAGGTACTCCTTTAATACGGTTGGCGAAAATGACACCCGCAGGGCGCGGTGCTCCCGGCGGTTCGAGCTCCGCGAGAGTAGCACAGCGGGTGGGATCAGGCACGCAATTGGAAAGTTGGCGATCCGGCGTCTGTTTTCCGCTATCGCCGCTTGTGCGCTGTCCTTCTCCACTTTACGATATCCGCTGCCCCATCGCAGCGGATATCCGTTTGCGATGCCGCTGGCAAGGAGCTCACAGCATGAAAAACGATAAAGAGATTTCGATCGACCAGTTTACGGCAGAAGAGAAAGTTCTGGTTGAGCTGCGGGTGAAAGCCCTGACCACGAAACTCGGTCATATCGCCAGTAAAAAAGAAGAAAAGGAGATCCTGAAAGAAGCGAAGCGGCTGGTGATGAAGGAGCGAGTGGTCCGCGAGAGCACCAGGGTAGTCAAAGCGAAAAAAACACGTAAACCGTCGGCGGCGAAAGAGAGTGAAGTAAAAGAGTTCAGCTGGACGGGTTCCCTGCGTAAAAATCCCCGTGCGCTGAAGTAATTCCGGCGAAGAAAAACTCAGCCGACAATAATCATATGCACCAGGCGGGCCAGCACTTCGATAATAAGCAGGCTGCCAATGGTGATTAAAGCCAGCGTAAAGTAGAACTGATAGCGGTTATTCATAACGTGCTGAATCCCTGCAGCGATAAGGTCTGTGAAGAAGGGTAGACCACATCGCTTAAACCGAAGTTCAATACTTTCCGAAACGAATCACGCCAACAGGGTAATGGCCCGTGACCGGGCCAGTATATTTCAGTGGCTGAACAGCTTACCGTCGCGCACCAGATCGCGCGGGTAATTGTTTTTAATGCGCGAGCCAACGGTTTTGGCGATGCCAATCACCTGCTGCTGGTGGCAGACTATCAGCTCTCCGGCCGGCAGCTCGCGTTCCGGATAAATATCGCGGCCGCGATACCACTCTTCAGCCTCGGCGCTGCTCAGCTCAACCGCATTTGCGGCGAGCGGATCGCCCAGCGCAACGGCTGCTTCGTGCTGCCAGCGATAGCCTTTAGCAAACGTTTCTGCCAGCTTCAGGCCAATGCGCGAAAAGCGCACTTTTGCCAGCAGGGGTTCAAGGGCTGCCGGAAACAGCCAGATTTCTTTATCGCGCTGCCACAGCGTGTGCTGCTCATCCCAGTGCAGTCCACACTTCGCCGCTGCCTTGCTGACCTCCTGCTGCTGGGCCCGGCTCATCGGGCTGAACGGCAGTTTGCCGAGTTTATAGCCCGGCTGTGGCAGGGCGGGAATGCTGGCGGTTTTACGCAGGCGGGCAACAAAGAATCCCTCACTGTCAAAAATCTGCGGGAATACGTGCAGGTAGCCTTCGGCGGTCGCGGCTTTTTCGGCCCCGGCGAACAGCTGGTTCAGCGGCTCCACGTCCACCGCGCCGGGATAGCGTGCCAGCAGCCAGGCAAGCACCTGCTGATTCTCTTCCTGATTGAGGGTACAGGTAGAGTAAACCAGCGTGCCGCCGGGGCGCAGCGCGTGGAAAGCACTGTCAATCAGCTCACGTTGCGTGGCGGCGATCCCGGCGTTGCTGGCCTCTGACCAGTTGCGCAGCGCATCGGCATCTTTGCGGATCACCCCTTCACCTGAGCAGGGGGCATCCAGCAGGATGGCATCAAACGATTCCGGCAGGGCCGCACCAAAGACCCGGCCATCAAAATGCGTCATCGCCGTGTTGCTGACTCCGCAGCGGCTGAGGTTAGCGTGCAGGACTTTCACCCGGCTGGCCGAATACTCATTGGCCAGAACTGCGCCGTCGTTATTCATCTGCGCAGCAATCTGCGTGGTTTTGGAACCCGGAGCTGCGGCAACATCCATTACCCGCTGCGGTGACGGGCACCCCCCGAACAGCGCCGTTACCGGCAGCATTGAACTGGCTTCCTGAATATAAAACAGCCCGGCAAGGTGCTCCGCCGTGCTGCCCAGCGGCAGGCTGTCGCCGTCGTCACGACTGATCCAGAAGCCCTCAGGGCACCAGGGGATCGGCGTCAGCGACCACTCCAGCGGCGCAACCCGCTGCAGAAAATCCGCCACGCTGATTTTTAAGGTGTTAACGCGCAGGCTGCGGCGCAGCGGCTGCTGGCTGATGGCAATAAACCGATCGAATTCGGTGGGATCGGGCAGCATCTGCTGCATCAGGCTGAGAAACGCAGGCGGAAAATAGACGCGGGAAGAGTCAGGCACGGGCGGGTTCCACTCAATAAAAGGAGCAGCAGTTTAACACAGACTGTTGTGAACAATGCCAGAAACACCCGGCAAAAAAATCGGGCAGCCAGGGCTGCCCGAAGAGGGGTTATTGTGGGAGCGCGGTGCCCCATTTCCGCCAGTCTTTCGGCTCTTCCTCCTCCAGCAGGAAATGCTTACCGGAAGTGGCCTGCGGCGCGAGCGGCACCGTCGGCGGCGTGGCAAAGGCAATGCCGCCCTGAATAAACTGCTGGAAAGTGCCGGTTTTCACCACGCCACCGATCAGCCCGAACTTCAGGTTATAGCCGGAGGCCAGCCAGAACACCGAATTGTTACGGACCAGATGTTGATATTTTTTGCTGATGCGCAGCGTGATCTGCACGCGGTCGGCCATGCTCCCCAGCGCCGTACCGGTGACGGTACCCACTTCGATGCCCCGGAACAGCACCGGTGTGCCGATCGAGAGGGAACCGCCTTCCGGCGCGTCAACCACCACGTTCAGTCCGTCAAGATAGCGTGCATCAGTAATGGTGGATTCCTGCAGTTCAAAAGTGCGCTGAGCGCGGCCTTTGCCCGGATCGACGTTGATGTAGGGTTGCAGTAGCGTTTCCAGATGATTAACCCCGGCCGCTGAAATCTGCGGAGAAACCACGGAGAAGCGGCTGCCTGAGCGGGCGAAATTGTCCACATACTCAGGGTAAAGCACGGCTTTGGCGATCACCTGGTTGTTATCCGTTCCCAGCGCCAGCGACTCCATCTGGCCGATGGTAATGCCGAGATAGCGGATCGGCATGCCTGCCGACAGCTTACTGGCATCATAGGTTCGCAGGATGATCTGGCTGCCTACCGCACGTGCAGCGGTTTCTGAATCGTAGAGAATGCGTTTGTCACCGCGCGTGAAACCTGCACCCGCTCCGCTGAGGTTATCGAAGCTGATGGCCCCTTTCAGGGCACGATTCAGCGGCGAGGCCTGAACGGTCAGGCCGCTGCCATTCAGCTGAACCCGGGCGCCACCTTCGGCCCAGAACACGCTGTTCTGCGTCAGCAGGCGGCGATATTCGGGTTTAATGTAAACGCTGACGTCAAACGCATCGGCACGGGGCGTGACGTTAATAATCTCACCCACCTGGAATTTACGGTACAGCACCACGGAACCGGCCTGAATGTCCGGCAGGCTGTTGGCAACCAGCGTCAGGGTGGCAGGCAACCGATCGCCGGTGATCCCTTCCTGCGCCTTTTCACTGTTGGCATAGAGCGGATAAACCGCTTTCGGCGCGCCTTGACTGCCGGGATCGAGCCGGATACCGCCGTCAACCCATTCGCGCGCGCTGGCACCCAGCACTTCCATACCGTCTATGCCCAGCTTGACGTCCAGCCGACTGTTAATAATAAACTTGCTGTCGCCGTGCACCAGCTGCCGGTATTCCGGCATCACCGCGAGGCTGAAGTTCACGCCTTTCTCTGTCAGGGTGCGGTTCAGCACCTGGCCAATACGCATACCGTGAAGCATCAGCGGCTGCCCGGCATCAATACCGTAGCTTTCCGGCGCGGTGAGTTTCAGCACCAGTGTGTTGGGCTGCTGCAGCAGGGATTCGTTATCCGGCAGCACCACAAAGTGCGTTTGCGGCTCGCCTTCACCGGGCACCAGTTCCAGGGTGTTTCCGGTCAGAAGACTGCTCAGCGAGCTGTCGTTCAGGCTGATTTTCGGGCTGTGCATTTCAATACGGGTACCGGTACGCATCAATCCGGTCACTGAGGGATCCAGCGTCAGCTCACCGGAGACTTTCCCGCCATCCAGCAGGGTGAGTTTGGTTAACGTACCGACTTCCAGCCCCTGATACATCAGCGGGGTACTGCCTTCCTTCAGATTTTTACCGTCTGGCAGATCGAGGGTAATGGCCACGCCGCGCTGGCTGTGCGCAAGATCGGGATAAAGGTGAAAACTGTCGTCGCTTTTGGCACTCGCGGAAGACTCCGGGGAATCAAAGGCCACCGCGCCGTTAACCAGCGCCGCAACGCTTTCCAGCTCGACTTTTGCGCCACTCAACCCAACGTCGGCTTTCACGCCGGAAACATTCCAGAAACGGCTCTCTTTCTTCACCAGATTGGTGAAACGCCGCTCAATCAGCACATCGATGGTAACGTTGTGGTTACCGGGATTGATGCTGTAGTCATACACGCGGCCCACCGGGATTTTACGGAAATAGACCAGCGAGCCGCTGTTCAGCGAGCCGAGGTCCGGCGCGTGAAGGTGGATCATCATCTCCCCGGTGTTGACGCGATACTTTGGCTGGGTATCCAGCGCCACGAAATGATCCCGCGGTTCACCTTTACCCGGCATCATGCCAATGTAGTTACCGCCGACCAGCGCATCCAGCCCGGACACGCCCGCCAGTGAGGCTTTCGGCGTGACCAGCCAGAACTGGGTATCTTCACGCAGCGCATCCCGCATATCGCTTTTGATGCTGGCCTTGATTTTGATGGTGCGCAGATCGTCAGTCATGCTGATCCCCTGCACCAGGCCCACTTCCACGCCCTGGTAGCGAACCGGCGTGCGGCCCGGCACGATGCCATCGGCAGTGGCAAAGTCAATGGTCACCGTCGTACCGCGTTCCTGGTAATTGTTCCAGACAAGCCAGCCCGCAATCAGCAGGGCAATAAACGGCAGCAGCCAGAACGGCGAAATTTTTCGCCGGTTGACGATGCGAGCGCTAGTCGGTGTAGTCGGCTTTTCCTGTTGCATGAGCATCCCAAAGTAAACGGCTATCAAGCCATTCGACGGCAAGAATAGTCAGTATAACCGCCGCGCCAAAATACAAGGCGGCCGGTCCCATAGTAAAGGCCAGCAGCTGGTCACGATTTACCAGCGACATGGTCAGTGAAATAACGAATAAATCCAGCATCGACCAGCGGCCAACCCACTTCACTACCCGCAGCAGGCGGATCCGGGTTTTCAGTCCCTGTTCGCAGTTGAAATGGATACTGAGCAGGAGAGTGAACAGCACGATCACCTTGGTGAACGGCACGAGAATACTGGCAATAAAGACCACCGCCGCGACGGGGATATTTCCCGAGGCCAGCGACATAATACCGGAGAGGATCGTGTCATCCTGGCGCGCGCCGTTGAGATAGATCACCGAAATCGGCAGCAGGTTGGCCGGGAACAGCAAAATAACTGATGCTATCAGCGCCGCCCAGGATTTTTGCAGGCTGAAGCGGCGGCGAAAGGGTAGCGGAGTGTGGCAGCGCGGGCAGCGGCCTTGAGCGTCGGCCACGCCGGTATGGTGGCAGCTCAGGCAGACGCGCAGCAAATCCGGCCGCACGTTGGGCACCGGCTGCGGATAAAAACGGTGCCACAGCTGCTCAACGTTGAGGTGGATCAGGGTCAGCAGGCTGAGCAGCGTCAGTGCAAGAAAAGCCACCAGCCCGACGCCGGGGTCGATCGAGGCATACTCCTGAACTTTAATTGAAGCCACCGCCACGCCGACCAGGTAGATATCCAGCATCACCCACTCTTTCAGCCGATCCAGCATCAGCAGAACCGGGCGCAGGTTCATTCCCAGCTTTTCGCCGAAATAGAGGTAGCAGATTGAAGCCACCAGCGTAACCGGTGCTCCAATGGTACAGAAGGCCACCATGGAGGCGGCGATGACGTCACCCTGCTGCGCCATCTGAATGATGCCGCCCAGCAGGCTGGCGCGAATATGGGTGCCGAGCAGCTGGATGGTCATCAGCGGCACGCTGAAAGCGAACGGCATCAGCAGCATCATGGTGACCGCCATGGCCGTCAGACGGGTCATCGACCAGTCGCGTCCGTTCAGAATGCGCGCATTACAGCACGGGCAGTGTGCGGACTGTCTGGATTTCACATCTGGTAAGGAAAAAAGGGTATCGCATTGTGGACATCGCTGATAACGTGCCTGTGGCAGAGCATGACTGATGGCGTGTATTTTCATATTCCTGGTCGTGCTTAGGCCCAAACAGCGCAGGTGCAGGGCAGATTTAGGCAAGTCACGTGACTCGTTGAATCGTGCAAATCGTTTCATACCACTCTTAGGTTATATTAACTAACGTCATGAAGCATCCTGTCTCGCTGGCATTTATCACAAATTTTTTCAGCGAAGTATCTGTGGGCTTCGCGGCAGATTTAATCATGGTTAAACAATGACAAAAACAGAATTCTATACCGACCTTAATCGGGATATGCGTGCCTTGCTGGCGGGTGAAACCAGCTTCCTGGCGGCAATGGGTAACTGTAGCGCACTCCTGTATGAACGTCTTGATGGCGTTAACTGGGCTGGATTCTATCTGTTAACGGAAGAAAACACCCTGGTGCTGGGGCCCTTCCAGGGCAAAATTGCCTGCGTGCGTATCCCGGTAGGGCGCGGCGTTTGCGGAACGGCGGTGGCGGAAAACACCGTGCAGCGGGTTGATGATGTGCACCAATTCCCTGGTCATATCGCCTGCGACGCCGCCAGCAATGCCGAAATCGTGCTGCCGCTGATGGTGAACGGCAGCGCGATCGGCGTACTGGATATCGACAGCGTGGTGTATAACCGTTTCGATATTGAGGATGAAATTGGGCTGAAAGCCTTAACCGACGGGCTGTGTGAAGTGCTGTCAGGCACCGATGTGGAAAAATTTATTCACATGAAACGCACCTAAAGCGCTGGATCACGTAGCAATTGTTGATAGGGGCATTATAATGTCGCCTGTTCATGCCTGCGCTGATTGGCAAACCCGTTGTAATCAGGAAATTTCATGGAAAATCAACCTAAGTTGAACAGTACTAAAGAAGTCATTGCCTTTCTGGCAGAGCGTTTCCCTCAGTGCTTTAGTGCTGAAGGCGAAGCGCGTCCTTTAAAGATTGGGATCTTTCAGGATTTAGTTGACCGCGTACAGGGCGAAATGGGGTTGAGCAAAACCCAGCTTCGTTCTGCACTCCGCCTCTACACTTCCAGCTGGCGTTACCTTTACGGCATTAAAGCCGGTGCCGATCGTGTGGATCTGGACGGTAATGCCTGTGGACAGCTTGATGAGCAGCATGTTGAACACGCCCGTAAGCAGCTTGAAGAAGCGAAAGCTCGCGTTCAGGCCCAGCGTGAGCAGCAGCAGGCGAAAAAACGTGAAGCCGGTGAAGAAACCGCACCGCGTCGTCCTCGCAAGCCTGTCCGCAAACCTGTCGCCGAAGGTGAGCAGCCGCGCAAACCGCGCAGCAAGCCCGCCCGCCCTCAGACCGAGCGCGCGCCAGCAGCAGCGGCCGCACGTGAAGAGTCTCAGCCGTTGCGTAGCAAACCCGTTACCGACACCTCAGCATTGCAGGTTGGCCAGAGCATTAAAGTTACCGCGGGCAAAAATGCCATGGATGCGACCATTCTTGAAATCACTAAGGATGGCGTTCGGGTACAGCTGGCTTCCGGCCTGGCAATGATAGTACGCGCAGAACACTTGCAGTTCTGATACGGAGGCTAATCAGGGCATGAACACTCTTTTTAAAAGTACCCTCATCGCGGGCCTGCTTTTTGCAGGCAATATTTACGCCGCTGATAACATTACCCGCGCGGATCAGATCCCGCAGCTGCATCAGGAAGCCCAACACGCTACCGTCAGCGAACGTGTAACTTCTCGCTTTACCCGTTCCCATTATCGTCAGTTCGATCTCGACAAAGATTTTTCCGCTAAGATCTTCGATCGCTACCTGAACCTGCTCGACTACAGCCACAATATGCTGTTAGCGTCTGATATCGCGCAGTACGCAGATAAAAAAACAACCCTGGGCGAAGAATTGAAAACCGGTAAGCTTACTGTGTTTTACGATTTGTATAATCTGGCCCAGAAACGCCGCTTTGAGCGTTATCAGTACGCCCTCTCGGTGCTTAACAAGCCGATGAACTTTACTAGTAACGACACTATCGACATTGACCGCAACAAGGCGGAATGGCCAAAAACCGTCGATGAGCTTAACGCGCTGTGGGATGCCAAGGTCAAATACGATGAGTTAAGCCTGAAGCTGACCGGCAAAGATGAGAAAGAGATCCGCGAAGTTCTCACCAAGCGTTATCAGTTTGCCGAGCGTCGTCTGGCGCAGAGCAACAGCGAAGATGTTTTCCAGCTGGCGATGACCGCCTTCGCTCATGAAATCGATCCGCATACCAACTATCTCTCTCCGCGTAATACCGAACAGTTCAACACGGAAATGAGCCTGTCGCTGGAGGGGATTGGTGCGGTACTGCAAATGGATGATGATTACACGGTGATCAACTCCATGGTTGCCGGCGGCCCGGCGGCGAAAAGTAAAGCCATTACCGTGGGCGACCGCATTGTTGGCGTAGGCCAGCCGGGTAAACCGATTGTGGATGTCATTGGCTGGCGTCTTGATGACGTTGTGGCGCAGATAAAAGGACCGAAAGGCAGTAAAGTTCGCCTTGAGGTGCTGCCGGCAGGCAAGGGAACCAAAACCCGTATTATCACCCTGACGCGTGAAAAAATCCGCCTGGAAGACCGCGCGGTGAAAATGAGCGTGCATAACGTCGGCAAAAATAAAGTCGGCGTGCTGGATATTCCCGGATTCTACGTGGGCCTGACCGACGACGTGAAAGTGCAGCTGCAAAAACTGCAAAAGCAGAACGTTGACAGCATCGTGATTGACCTGCGTACCAACGGGGGCGGCGCATTAACTGAAGCAGTGTCCCTTTCCGGTCTGTTTATTCCAGGTGGTCCGGTTGTTCAGGTGCGCGATAATATTGGCAAAATACGTGAAGACAGCGATAACGACGGCGTGACCTACTACAAAGGCCCGCTGGTGGTGCTGGTGGACCGCTTCAGCGCCTCCGCTTCGGAAATCTTTGCGGCGGCGATGCAGGATTACGGTCGCGCGTTGATTGTTGGTGAGCCGACCTTTGGTAAAGGCACCGTTCAGCAGTATCGTTCGCTGAACCGCATTTACGATCAGATGCTGCGTCCGGAATGGCCTGCGCTGGGTTCCGTACAGTACACTATCCAGAAATTCTACCGCATCAACGGCGGCAGCACCCAGCGTAAAGGCGTGACGCCCGATTTGCTGATGCCAACCGGTGTTGAAGCGGTTGAAACCGGTGAGAAGTTTGAGGATAACGCGCTGCCCTGGGACAGCATCAGTGCGGCAAACTACACCAAAATTGGCGATCTGAAACCGCTGGAACCTAAGCTGCTGAAAGATCACCAGGACCGAATTGCTAAAGATGCTGAGTTCCAGTACATCATCAAGGATATCGCGCGTTTCAACGCCAACAAGGATAAGCGTAATATTATCTCGCTGAACCTGGCCGTGCGTGAAAAAGAGAACCGTGAAGATGATGCGCTGCGCCTTGAGCGGATCAATGCCCGGCTGAAAGCGGAAGGTAAAAAACCGCTGGCTAAGCTGGAGGATCTGCCTAAGGACTATAAGGAACCCGATCCGTATCTTGATGAAACGGTCAACATTGCCAATGACCTGGCCCAGCTGGAAAAACAGCAGGCACCGGTCACACCGGAAGCGGTCAACTAAGACCAACGGGCACAGCCGAGGCTGTGCCTTTTTTTATCCCTGTATACTCTTCGTCAGTAACTGCTTGTAAAACCCGCCAATAATGTAAAGTTATGTCTTTTTAAACACTTAACAAATCACGGGACTTGAAATGTGCGGCGTTGACCTTACGATACTGATAGACCTATGTACCCTTGCGTACAGTGAGCAACTAACCGAGGAAGATTAAATCATATGATGCGTATTGCTCTTTTCCTGTTAACCAACCTGGGCGTTATGGTGGTTTTCGGGCTGATACTCAGCCTGACAGGGATCCAGTCAAGCAGTGTAATGGGCCTGATGATCATGGCGGGTCTGTTTGGCTTCGGCGGTGCGTTCGTTTCATTGCTGATGTCGAAATGGATTGCATTGCGTTCTGTTGGCGGTGAAGTGATTGAGCAGCCTCGTAGTGAGACTGAGCGCTGGTTAGTCGACACCATTGCCCGGCAGGCGCAGCAGGTCGGTATTGCCATGCCGCAGGTCGCCGTTTACCACGCGCCTGACATTAACGCTTTCGCTACGGGCGCCCGCCGCGATGCGTCGCTGGTTGCGGTTTCTACCGGCCTGTTGCAGAACATGAGCCGCGACGAGGCCGAAGCGGTGCTGGCCCACGAAGTGAGCCATATTGCTAACGGTGACATGGTGACCATGACCCTGATTCAGGGCATTGTGAACACCTTTGTGATCTTTATTTCGCGTATTCTGGCCCAGCTGGCTGCCGGATTCCTCTCCGGGAATCGCGACAGTGAGGAAAGCAGCAACGGTAACCCGCTGGTCTATTTTGCCGTGTCGATGGTGCTGGAGCTGGTCTTCGGTATCGTAGCCAGCATTATCACCATGTGGTTCTCCCGCTACCGTGAGTTCCATGCGGATGCCGGTGCGGCTCGCCTGGCCGGACGTGAAAAAATGATCGCCGCGCTGCAGCGCCTGAAAACCAGCTATGAGCCGCAGGAAGCCAGCAGCATGATGGCATTCTGCATCAACGGTAAATCGAAGTCGCTCAGCGAGCTGTTTATGTCGCACCCGCCGCTGGATAAGCGTATTGAAGCGCTGCGCAGCGGTGAATACCTGAAGTAGTTGATTAACGACATCAGTTACATCGGGCGCTTTCTGGCGTAACGAAACAAAGCCAAAAGCCACTGTCCCAGGACAGTGGCTTTTTTTGTCCGTAGCGCGGGTCAGCCGGAGGGATTACGGGGTTCGCGCTGTACGGCGCCGGAGTAGGCGCCACATTCATACCGTGTTTGACTTTTGTCCGCGTTTCCAGCTATGGACACGTTGGCGAACATGGATACCAGCGCGGAGAGAAATGCGCCTCACAATAAAACAGATGTCGGCAGAGAGCGTTCAGCTATGCTGTACTCACCGAGCGTGACCTCAGGCTGAACGATATGGAGCCTGAGGCAGGGTGACGCTATATTCTGGTACATAACCGGGACAGGCCAGTGAATCGGCCGCGCGATTTGCTGCCGTGAAAAGTCGCTCTCGCATCTGCTTGATTTTATCGTACCTGAGCTTTGCCGCTGACGCGGTGCGGAGATGCAATGCAGTGCCACACGCTCCCGGTGTTCTTTGCAAAGAACTACCCGCTGCACCCTCTCAGGAAACTCAACCCGCAAGGTACTCGATCGCGTTTCAGGACGTATCGACCGGATGTTCGCGATCATAATGGGGCTCTTTAACTTACCGGAGAACATTATGTTTCGGGCCCTCTCATGCTTTCTTTTTTTCATTCTCTTTAGCGTCGCATCGCATGCCAACACGGGCTTTCGCCAGTTGCATATCAACGAGGCAAATTCCCGAGATCTCAATATCGCTATGTGGTATCCCACAGCTGAAACCGGCTCGCAAGAAAAGGTGGGTGACAATATGGCCTTTTACGGCACCTCTGCGCTGCGCGATGCGGCACCGGAAGCGGGCGAGCATCCGCTGCTTCTGCTCTCTCACGGCTATGGCGGAAACTGGCGCAACCTGAACTGGCTGGCAACGGAAATGGCGGCTCAGGGTTATATTGTGGCGGCGGTCGATCATCCCGGCACGACAACATTTAACCTGCATCCTCAGGATGCGAAGGAACTCTGGCGCCGCCCGCAGGATCTCCAGCGGGTGATGGTGAAAATTATCTCTACCCCCTCCCTTGCCGGAAAAGTTGATGCGCAGCGAATAGCCGCAGCCGGACACTCTCTCGGCGGCTGGACAGTCCTTCAACTGGCGGGGGCGCGCTTTGACCCCGCACGCTTTCAGAATGATTGCCGGGCACATACCTGGCTGTCAGCCTGCAAGTTAATTCATACGCTTGGCATTGATAACGCTGCCGGGCGGCTGGCAGCAAACGATAGCGATCCGGCAATCAAAGCAGTTGTCTCGCTCGATCTGGGCCTGGCCCGCGGATTCACGCCAGAATCACTTTCGCAGATTGCAGTGCCGGTGCTGATTATGACGGCTCAGGCGGACAGCGATGAGTTACCTGCCAGGCTGGAGTCTGGCTATCTGACCGAATATATCCCTGCCGCGGTAAGGCAGCTAGTGAGTGTTGAAGGAGCCACGCACTTTAGTTTTATGCAGCAGTGCAAACCGGGTGCAATGGCATTAATAGCAGAAAAAGAACCGGGCGAAGAGATTGTTTGCCAGGATGGAGGCACCCGGAGTCGGGCTGCAATTCATCATCAACTCGTCCGGGATATCAGCGTCTTCCTCAATCAGGCTCTCGACTTTCAGCCGCAGTCCGGCGGTAATCCGTCGGGGTTATACCGCTGATACGAAGAAACTCGCGATGAAAGTTTGATTTGGTGGCAAAACCCGCTTCCAGCATGACTTCCGTTACCGGCAGGGCAGTGTTTCGTAGAAGCTGCTGCGCATAGTCGATGCGCAAGCCGTTGATCCACTGTGAGACATTGCAGCCGCGCGTTAGGTTCACCGCTTTTGAAATCTGCCGCGCGGGGATCCCGGTTTTTCTCGCCAGCGCATTCAGCGTCAGGTCGGGATTCAGATACAGATTCTGCTCGCTTACCAGCGTATTGACTCGCTGATAAGTCGGGACGAACTCTTCATTATTGCTCTCTTTACTTGCTTCGGGGGGCAATACCGACTCGCCATCCGGGAGTGGCGGACGGCTGCTACCGACAATAGCAAAACAGATAAACGGCAGCAGAATAGCCTGCGAAATTGCCACCATCTGCGGCGCCTGCTGGCCCTGATAAAAATGAAAGTTGAGCGCTATGGCCAGATCGGTCAGTCCGGAAAAACAGAGAAAACTCCCCGCGATAAAAGCGAGTGATGAGATTGAAGCGCTGTCGCTAAGTCGCCTGAAAATAAACGTATCGCTCCCCTGCAGCGCCGTTCGAATCAGGGCGCAACCGTAGCTGATATACAGCAGCATCAGCACCGTATCCGTGATTGGTGGAGCGATAAGATTCAGCGCCAGAGCAAGCGTCGGTGGTCCCACAAAAGCCGCAATTTTTTGCTGCAGGCGCTGTCCTGTAAAGCAGGCAAAGCAGTGCCAGGCCAACGGTGGCAGGGCAATCGCCATAACAGACTGCAGCTGGCGCAGCTGAATAAGATCAAACTGCCAGCGTAGGGCTGACACCAGTACCAGCAGCGAACAACCCGTAATAAAAATCGCGCTGTTGCGATAGCCCGCGGGGCGCTGGCGGCAAACCTTCAACAGTAAAATAAGCAAAATAGAAAGGGTGTACCAGGGAAAGGGAATTGCTGGCATGTGATACCTGTACGCAACGCATTTATATCAGAGGATATGTTGTGCCATACACAGGCGAAAAAAACACTACCAGGTACATAAATCTTCAACGATTCAACACATTTCCTCTTTTTACACCTTTCGGGCTTATGAATTCGTCATTTCTGAATACGTGGCTGGCGAATGCGCAGCGCGCTGACCACCGTGGCGAGGGTGGCGAAGCTGCCCGCCAGCAGCAGGGAAAAATATGTCCCCTGACTGGCAAACAGATTGAACATCAGTGCCACCAGAGCGGCGCCACTGGTCTGCCCAAGAAGACGAGCGGTGCCCAACATACCGCTGGCTCCTCCGCTACGGCTGCGCGGTGCGGAAGAGATTATTGTGTGGTTGTTCGGCGACTGGAACAGCCCGAAGCCGGCGCCGCAGAGCATCATACGCCATATCACGTCAGCATCCGTTGGTGCGGCAGGCAGCAGGGCCAGCGCAAAAAGACCGCTGGCAAACATCGCCAGGCCCACTGCACCCAGCAGACCGGCATGTACCCGCTCAATCAGCCGTCCGGCGATCGGTGCTATCACCATGGTTGCCAGCGGCCAGGGCGTCAGCAGCAGGCCGGTAGAGACTTCACTGCGTCCCAGCATGTTCTGTAAATAAAACGGCATCGACACCATCGCCAGCATCTGTGCGCAGAAGGAACAAATTGAGGTCCCGATGGACAAAGCAAAAATCGGGATGCGCAGCAGATCCACCGGAAGCAGGGGGAACGGCAGGCGCAGCTGGCGGCGAATAAACAGCGTACCAACGATTGGTAGCAGCACCAGCTCCAGCAACAGCAGCGTGCCGTTTTGTCCCTGAGCAAAGCCGCTGAGCAAGGAGATCAGCAGCCCGAAGGTCAGGGCGTTCAGGATGGCGCTCGGCACATCAAAGCGCTGGCTTTGCGATTTTTGTGTATTGTCAGGCAGGAATCGCAGGGCGAGACAGAGCGCGGCGATACCCACCGGGACGTTAATCAGAAACAACCACTGCCACGAAGCCACCGAAAGAATCGCTGCGGCTACCGTGGGGCCAGCCGCACTGGAGACGGCGACAATCAACGAGTTAATCCCCATCCCTCGTCCCAGGTGCCGCTGCGGGTAGATAATGCGGAGCAGGGCAGTATTGACGCTCATCAGTGCTGCGCCGCCGAAGCCCTGTAGAATGCGGGCAAGGGTCAGCATGGTCAGTGAGTCGGACAGTGCGCACAACAGCGAGGTGCAGCTAAACAGGACGAGTCCGCACTGATAAATCCGTCGATAGCCGACGATATCGCCGATAAAAGCCAGAGGAAGCAGTGAGATAACGATAGCCAGCTGATAGGCGTTAACAATCCAGATCGATTCAGCCGGACTGGCGTTGAGATCGCGGGCAATGGTCGGCAGGGCCACGTTGGCGATGGCACCATCCAGCACGGCAACGGTGATGCCCAGAGCGATAGCTAAAATTGCGCCGTAACGCTGCGGAACGGGCAATCCGTCGTTGAAAGAAGTTGCAGACATAGCGAGGGTATAATCTGAGGGGTCAATATTATCATGCTAATGTTTTTTACGATTTTTGCCAGAGGGTAAGCGACCGAAAACTATCACCAGATGTGTCCGCCCGGTGGCTGCAGACGTTGCAGCGTCCTGGGGCGCTACGTATACTGAAAATAGCGTTCCATTTTTTATAAAACACACAGGTAAAGCGTAATGGTCAGTCCCGACTCAGATAAACAGCCGGATGCCGTCTCTTCGGTAATGAAAGTGTTCGGCATTATGCAGGCGCTCGGAGAGGAGCGGGAGATAGGGATCACCGAGCTGTCCCAGCGGCTGATGATGTCAAAAAGTACCGTTTACCGCTTTTTGCAGACCATGAAAACGCTGGGCTATGTCTCTCAGGAAGACGAGTCGGAAAAGTACGCGCTGACGCTGAAGCTGTTTGAGCTTGGGGCAAAAGCGCTGGAAAATGTTGATTTGATCCGTAGCGCTGATGTTCAGATGCGTGAGCTCTCCCGTCTGACAAAAGAGACCATTCATCTGGGCGCGCTGGAAGAAGACAGCATCGTTTATATCCACAAAATCGATTCACTCTATAACCTGAGGATGTATTCGCGTATCGGGCGACGCAATCCGCTCTACAGCACGGCGATTGGTAAAGTGCTGCTGGCGTGGCGAAATTATGATGAAGTGCGTGAAATTCTCGCGGGCGTGGAGTTTGTTCTCAGTACTCCGAAAACGCTGAGCGGAATTGATGAACTACTGTGTACGCTTGATGCTGTCAGGCTGCAGGGCTTTGCTGAAGATAATGAAGAACAGGAAGAGGGGATTCGCTGCATCGCGGTGCCGGTATTTGACCGCTTTGGCGTGGTTATCGCCGGACTGAGCCTCTCCTTTCCTACGATTCGTTTTGCTGAAGAAAATAAGCCGCAGTCCGTCTCATTGTTACATCGGGCGGCCAGAACCATTTCAGCCCAGTTGGGCTACCACGACTACCCATTTTGAGTGGCGGGCCGGCACTCTGTCGGCCCGACTCTCGTCAGTTATCGACCACTTCAACACTTTTTCGCAGCAGAGGGCAATCGGTAACCCCGACAATCCCGCTGTCAGTATGCAGATACTGCGCTGTCACCACGCCGCGTGCCGTCAGATACTGACACTGCAGACCCATTCCTGCGACATTTTTATTGCTGCCGGTCAGCACCCCGTAGCCGGTGACCAGCATTGCCAGCCAGATAATTACCAGCAGAGCGACCAGTCGCGTCAATACTTTCATGCTTCCCCCTTTATTGTTGTTAATCGACAGCCTTTCCCGGTGACCGGAAACGCTGGACAATAATCATGCCGCATCATTTCTCTCAAAGCGATAAGAGGAGACTGAAACATCTGGCTTTATTCTGCGCAGCGGCTGCCTAAATTTTGTGATGTGGCTATCAATTGGCGCGGCAGCGGGTAGAATCTACAGCCGCAGCGTTGCCGGGTAAGTCGGCGACCGATATTCAGTTTTGAGGTTGGTATGAACGAAATAGTCAATAACATGCAGGGTATCACCTCAACGGCCCTGATCTTGGTGCTGGTGATTATTGGACTGGTGGTGTGGTTTTTTGTCAACCGGGCCAGCGTTCGCGCCAATCAGCAGATTCAACTGCTGGAAGCGCTGCTTGAAGAGCAGAAACGCCAGAATGCGCTGCTGCGTAAACTGAGTGACAATGCCTCAGACAGGACGCCGCCAGGGAAGGTTGCTGCAGACGACGACGGACAAGACTTTATCCGCATGATCCCGGAGCGTTAATTCTCCGGGAATAAGGTAATCCCATGGCCTGGAAAAATCCCTGGTACGATCCTGCTCTTTCTCACCATACTCCTGATGGTTTTTGCAATCTGGAACCCGAACTGCGGCAGCCCGGCGATGTGCAACGCTGGCGTCGTGAGCGCAGGCAGCAGGGGCTGCCTGTGCCGCCAGCACAGGGTTATGAGCATTTTACCCGCCAGTGGTGCCAGCCAGCCGATCTCAGCGGTAATGAGGATGCCGTATGGTGGTTAGGACATGCCTGTCTGCTTCTGCGGCTTGATGGTCGCTACACGCTGATTGACCCTGCACTGTCGTCACGGGCTTCGCCACTGTGGTTTGCGGGGCCGCGGCGTAAAACACCACCCGCGCTGGCCGTTGACGATTTACCGTCACTGGATAGCGTATTGATTTCCCACAACCACTACGATCACCTTGACCGGCCAACCATCAAAAAATTGCTTTCTCGCTTTCCGCAGGTTCAGTTTGTGGTGCCGTTGGGGCTGGGAAAATGGTTTGCCCGCAGGGGGGCGGCAAACATCGCTGAGCTTGACTGGTGGCAGAGTGTCAGCGTGGCGGGGCTCAACGTTCATGCTGTACCGGCCCGCCACTGGAGTATGCGCACGCTGCTGGACCGCAATCGCTCGTTGTGGTGCGGATGGGTGATCAAGCATCCGCGGCTGAGCTTCTGGTTCAGCGGCGACAGTGGCTACTCGGATAATTTGCTGGAGATCCCTCGTCGGCTGGGACCGTTTCACCTGGCGGCGCTGCCGATCGGCGCCTATGCACCCAAATGGTTCATGCGCGGGCAGCACATGGATCCCGATCAGGCCGTTTCCCTCCATCAGGCGATGGGGCAACCGCACACCGTGGCGATACACTGGGGGGTATTTGAACTGGCAGACGAATCGCTGGATGAACCCCCGCAGGTTTTACAACAGGCATTAGCCAGGGCCGGGCTGGATTCCGGGCGCTTTCGGGCATGGCGAATAGGCAGTAGAGTATTACTCAACAATATATGTCAAGATTAATCCTAATCTATTTTCTTATATCTAATAGCTAAAATGAGAGCATTGTCTAATAGCGTAATTAAATTGAAAAAATAAAGTTAATTCAAATATGCAGTGCTCTGCCTTTAAATGGGGCAGGGCGATCGGCCATTTCCTGTTTTTGGTGCAGTTTAATTTCGTCCTGGAACAATTGGTTCAGCGACTACTGCCGGAAGAGGCGCCCAGAACCCAGCCAGCGGACTCAGCGAAAGATTCTATCTGACAATGCTTTGCCATAATTACGTCATAGTTTATGCGTACTATTATATTATGCCCCCTGTCTGACAGGGTGTTAGCCACAGTGGCTGATTCAGCATCAGGCTTGCCGGGGATGAAAATATGCGCACTCTTTACCCCGGCGTTGGGATGAATGTGGTGTTCACCTCGTTTGCTGTTTCAATTGTGTGCGACATCTCATTACGTGTCTAAAAATAACTTGCCATTAATAAGCGGATATGTGATAAACGCAATTGAGTTAAACGAGGTACAGTTCTGTTTATGTGTGGCATCTTCAGTAAAGAAGTTCTGAGTAAAGACGTTGACGTTGAATACCGCTTCCTTGCCGAGCCTTAATTAATGCCTCATGCAGTAATGTCTCTGGTTTTTCTGTACGTCAGGCCCACGGGCTAATAAACACTCTAAGGAATTTGCAAAATGGCAAAGATTAAAGGTCAGGTTAAGTGGTTCAACGAGTCTAAAGGTTTTGGTTTCATTACTCCTGCTGACGGCAGCAAAGATGTGTTCGTACACTTCTCTGCAATCCAGGGTAACGGCTTCAAAACTCTGGCTGAAGGCCAGAACGTTGAGTTCGAAATTCAGGACGGCCAGAAAGGCCCTGCTGCTGTGAACGTTACCGCAATCTGATTTCGGTTTGAGTCTGCCACCCACGCCACAATGCGTAGTGCAGCCTGAAATCTGATGACTAAAGCTCTGTCAGCGATGACAGGGCTTTTTTGTTTGCGGCAAGAAGTGCTGCCGCTGCGGCACACTTTGAAGTACACTGCCGCCGTCCTTGATAGCGGAGAGTTGTTATGTCCTACCTGTGTCCCCTTTGCCAGCAGCCTTTAATCGCCCACCCACACGCTTTGCGCTGCGAGAACCAACACCAGTTCGATCTGGCCAAAGAGGGGTATGTCAATCTGCTGCCGGTGCAGCACAAGCGTTCCAGGCAGCCCGGTGACAGCGCAGAGATGATGCAGGCGCGGCGCAACTTCCTTGATGCGGGTCACTATCACCCGCTACAGCAGCGGGTCTGCGACATGCTTGATGCCGCGCTGCCAAACGGTGCGGTGGAAGTGTTGGATATTGGCTGTGGCGAAGGTTATTACACCCAGGCCGTGGCCAGCCGCCTGCAGGAAAATCGCGATAACCCGGTGATTTACGGGCTGGACGTGGCGAAAATTGCCGTCCGCTACGGTGCAAAACGCTACCGTAACGTTGCGTTCTGTGTGGCATCCAGCCATCGCCTGCCGTTCAGTGATAAGCAGTTTGACGCGGTGCTGCGTATCTATGCGCCCTGTAAGGCGGCCGAACTGGCAAGGGTTGTTAAACCGCAGGGCCTGGTGCTGACCGTCACTCCCGGCCCGCGCCATCTGTTACAGTTTAAAGCGCTAATCTACCAGGACGTAAAACTGCACGACAACACGCTGGAAGAGATGCCCGGATTTACACTGTTGGAAGAGCAGTCGCTGCAATACCGGATGACGCTGAACAGCGAAGAGTCGGCCGCACT
>CAJYIY010000133.1 GCA_913775305.1 uncultured Erwinia sp.
GGTCAGCTTAAGCTGACTGAGGCGCTTATTCACCGCATTGTTATTTTTGACCACTATCTCTTCATTAACGATGCGCATATCCAGCAGATCGCGATCAAACACCTCTTTACCGTTGCGGAAGCTGGGATCGAGGCGAGAATGGGCATCCGGATAGCCCACCAGCGAAATTTCATCACCGGGCTGGAGGACCGCGTCGCCGTCAGGATTCGCCAGAATACCGTTGCGGCGAATGCGTTCAATGTAACAGCCGGTTTGACGATAAATGCCCAGTTCGCGCAGATTCTTACCATCGCTCCACGCCACCAGCTCGGGACCCACGCGATAAGCGCGGATCACCGGCAGATACACTTTTCGTTTGCTGTCCGGATCCAGGCCACGTTCACGGGCAATTTGCTGTGCGCTGGTTGGCAGATCCTGATGCTGTAGCTTAGGAAGATAGCGGGCGGCGATTATCAGGCTGACCAGACCAATCAGATAGGTCAGGGCATAGCCGAGGCTGAGGTGATCCTGTGCCTGACTGAGGCTTCCGCTCTCGGTCATCATTTGCCGCAGAGTATCGCCTGCACCCACCAGCACCGGTGTGGAGGTCATTGACCCCGCCAGCATCCCGGCGGTCAGGCCGATATCCCAGCCAAACAGTTTTCCCAACCCGAGCGCAATGATCATCGCGCTGGTGACCATCACCACTGCCAGCATAAGGTAGTTTTTTCCGTCCCGGAAAAAGATCGAAAAAAAGTTCGGACCGGCTTCAACACCCACGCAAAAAATAAATAACATAAAGCCAAGATTCAGGGCTTCAGTATTAATGGAAAAATGCTGCTGGCCGAGCAGTAGAGAAACCACTAAAACGCCAATGGAATTACCCAGTTGAATCGAGCCGAGCCGCAGTTTTCCTAAACACAGGCCCAGTGACAAAACAACAAACAATAACAGTATGTAATTTCTGCTTAACAAGTCTGCGACGTTTATATTCACGGTTTAACTTCTTGTTTACCATTAACCTATTGATGAAAGGGCATTTTTGCGCTAAATTTTATCCGCCGAACCTGATAGCAGGATGTTAATGCTTCAGGAATGATCTGGACGGATAAATCAACGGTCATTTTAATCGTTATACTGCCCTACAGCCAGCGTCCGCCTGGTTTATTTTTTAGCAATATCAAGATAATCAAATTTGCTTTTGTATAACAATCACACGCTCATTTCTTTTTTGAATTGATGTTGGGTTAAAAATAACCTGGAGAAGATTCTGATGTGGGGTAAAGCCTTCAGCTGGTCTGCCGTTATTGCCTGCAGTTCTCTGTACGGTTTGCTATTCCTTGCCGTGCGCTACCTGATTGCGGTCGGTGGGGCAAATCACGTTCAGTTAGGCCTGTTGCTCTTTATGATCCCCGGCGCGCTGGCGGCACTGATGTCAAAAGATGCCCCTTTTACCGTTTTACTGTTAGCGATGCTGATGGCATCCCCGCCTTGCCTGGCACTGATGCAGTTAAGCACTTTCCACAGCGTGGGCCTGGGCCAGGAAATCGCCATTATCGCCAGCGCGGTTTTCTGGTGTGGATCGGGAGCGCTGATTGTAATGCTGAGCCGAACGCTGCTGGAGATTCATCAGCGGCAGAGCAGAGGGTAGGAAGGGAACGGTCAGAGGGTGACAGGGGGACGCGGTATCCCCCCTGAGAAGCAAAGCCGTTACGACTGGAACAGGCCCAGATTCGCTTTCGCGTAAGCTTCAAAATCCGTGTAGCCGCCGATGTGGGTTTGATCGAGGAAGATCTGCGGTACGGTTTCAACCGGTTTACCCACGGTTTTCTCCAGATCGGCCTTAGTAATTCCTTCCGCGTGGATGTCAACATAGCGGAAGTTGAAGTCATCACGCTCTTCAGTCAGTTTCTCAGCCAGCTCTTTGGCACGTACACAGTAAGGGCAGCCCGGGCGTCCGAAAATCACAGCAAACATAAATGTCTCCTCAAGGATTAGATTCTTTTATGTGACTTGAGTCACAACTTATCGTTCGATGGGGCCTATGATGCCCGCATCCCCCGCTGATTGAAAGAAGGAATTACCTGTTGGTTTGATTCGCACAGGCTATTCTCCTTGCGCTTTTCGGCTCTTTTCAGGCAGAGTGAGTCGGCCTGGTCGCAGGGGGTATCGGTTCACATAACGGAGCGGAAGGAGAAACATCATGCGTGCTTTGACTCAACTACCCCGGCCAATACTGATTCTCGAAGCCCTGGGCGGGGTGATACTGATTCTGGCCTTGCTGACACTGCACGAAATGCTTCCATTACCGCCCCCTTTCACCGGTAAGCTGGCCGCGACTATAATGATTTTCGCCGGAATTGTCCTGATGCTCCCTGCCGCTGTTGTCATGATGTGGCGAACGGCCAAAGCGATGGCCCCGGACTTATTCAACACGCGCCATTCACCTGATAAGAAAAAAGGAAACACCCATGACGCCGACCATTGACCTGCTCTGCGCTCATCGCTCTATTCGCGCTTTTACCGACAGGAAAGTAACCGAGGAAGAG
The DNA here is from genome assembly GCA_913775305.1 of uncultured Erwinia sp. Taxonomy (GTDB): domain Bacteria; phylum Pseudomonadota; class Gammaproteobacteria; order Enterobacterales; family Enterobacteriaceae; genus Erwinia. The sequence goes on from CAJYIY010000133.1 coordinate 2,529, forward strand.
CGTGCAGCCATTCTTGCCGCCGGACAATCGGCCTCCAGCTCCAGTTTTTTGCAGTGTAGTTCAATAGTTCGTATCAGCGATCCCGCGCTGCGCGAGACGCTGGTGACGCTGAGCGGCGGGCAAAAATACGTGGCTCAGGCCGCAGAGTTTTGGGTGTTTTGCGCCGATTTTAATCGCCTGCAGCAGATCTGCCCGAATGCGCAGCTGGGCCTGGCGGAGCAGCTGCTGCTGGGCTGCGTGGATACTGCCGTGATGGCGCAGAATACGATGATCGCAGCAGAATCGCTGGGTCTGGGCGGGGTATATATTGGCGGCATTCGCAATCATATTGCCGAAGTGACCCAACAGCTTGCCCTGCCGAAATTTGTCCTGCCGCTGTTTGGTCTCTGCCTGGGGGAACCAGCACAGGATCCGGTTATCAAGCCGCGTATGCCCGCCGCAATGCTGGTTCATGAGAATCAGTACCAGCCGCTGGATCCGGCAGAGCTGGAAAAATACGATCATCAGCTGGAGCATTACTACCAGACTCGAGACAGTAACCAGCGGACTGAAAGCTGGAGCGACCATATTCGTAAGACGCTGGTGAAAGAGAGCCGGCCGTTTATGCTGGATTACCTGCATCAGCAGGGCTGGGCCACGCGCTGATCGTTTCGCTGCCGGAGGTAACTGTTGAAAATTGCCATTCTTTCCCGTGACGCAACGCTGTATTCCTGTCAGCGTCTGGTTGAGGCTGCGCGCGCGCGTGGCCACAGCGTAGAGGTGATCGATCCACTCTCCTGCTATATGAATATCAATCCCGGTTCCTCAGCAATTCACTATCGTGGCCTTCAGCTGGAACACTTTGATGCGGTGATCCCGCGTATTGGTCCCTCAACATCCTTCTACGGTATGGCGGTGCTGCGTCAGTTTGAGATGTGCGGCAGCTATCCGCTAAACGAGTCGCTGGCTATCGCCCGTGCGCGTGACAAACTGCGATCCATGCAGCTGCTGGCTCGCGCCGGGATTGCCATGCCAATCACCGGATTTGCGCACTCGCCTGACGATACCAGTGACCTGATCAAAATGGTTGGCGGCGCGCCGCTGGTGGTGAAGCTGCTGGAAGGCACTCAGGGAATTGGCGTGGTGCTGGCAGAAACCCGCCAGGCGGCAGAGAGCGTGATTGACGCTTTTCGCGGACTGAATGCGCACATTCTGGTGCAGGAATTTATTAAAGAGGCGCAGGGACGGGATATTCGCTGCCTGGTGATTGGCGGTGAAGTGGTGGCTGCCATCGAACGGGTGGCGAAAGAGGGCGAGTTTCGCTCCAATCTGCATCGCGGCGGTAGCGCCCGGCGCGTGGCGATTGACCATCGGGAGCGTCAGATTGCGGTAGGGGCGGCAGCCACCCTCGGATTGGATGTGGCCGGCGTTGATATTCTCCGCGCCGAACGCGGTCCGCTGGTGATGGAGGTCAACGCGTCACCGGGGCTGGAAGGGATTGAAAAAACAACCGGCCTGAATATTGCCGCGATGATGATCGGCTGGATCGAGCAACAGGCTCGTCCAGGCTTTTGCCTGAAAACCGGTGGCTGATGTCTTATTTCTGTCGTAAACATGGTTTTTATTAACGAATTTCCGTAAGCTAGTGCGCAATTTTATGGCGGCAAGAGACAAAGTATATGGATTCACTCATCGTCCCGGATCTCGACGTATTACGGCGTTGGCTGGATCAGCAAAGCATTACGTGGTTTGAGTGTGACTCCTGTCAGGCCCTTCATCTGCCGCATATGCAGAATTTTGACGGTGTTTTCGATGCCAAACTGGATCTGGTCGATAACGTGATCCTGTTTTCGGCCCTGGCTGAGGTGAAACCTACCGCACTGATCCCGTTAGTCGGCGATTTGTCGCAGATCAACGCCAGCTCGCTAACGGTCAAAGCCTTCCTGGATATTCAGGATGATAATTTGCCGAAACTGATCGTCTGCCAGTCGCTTAGCGTCAGTGCCGGTGTGACTTACGAACAGTTCGTCCATTTTATGAAGCAAAGCGAAGAACAGATTTCGATGATTGTGATGGAAGCTTTTGCTAACCACCTGCTGATGGTCGGTGACGATGAAGAGCGACCATTGATTTTCAGCGAGCACCCGATGCTGCACTGAGTTTTTCCAATCCGGGGCAGCACCCCATACTGCCCCACTGACCGACTTTTCACCGTTCGACGCGATCGTCTGCGCCACCGCTGCTTTTTCATCCCCTTCTGCGCCTTACTCCACCACTTTTTATTCTGCATTTTGCCCTTAATTGCCAGATATCTATCGCGGTTTATGCCGTGAATGGCATATCACGTAGAGGAATCATGCATAGAAAATCGATAAAAGGCGTTTTTTAAGCTAAGGTCTGGTTTGGACCTGTGAGTGGGGCTATTCTTGCGTGGTTACATTAAGCGTGCAACGTCGCTACAACTATAGGTTTTTTCTATTAACGGCGCAGTGAATAATGATTCATTGTAAACCTGTATTTTGCCGCAGGCGCTAACCGGTTCGCTTGCCGGAGAAAAGTACCTTCCGGGTACGGCTGTGATTATCCCTGTTCAGGAGAATGGAAGATGTTCAACCAACGCAAAAAATGGTTGTCAGGTGTGGTTGCGGGTGCGCTGATGGCGATCTCCGCAGGCTCTCTGGCGGAAGATAAAACGCTGCACGTTTATAACTGGTCTGATTATATTGCGCCAAACACCGTGGCCGATTTTGAAAAACAAACCGGCATCAAAGTGGTGTATGACGTGTTTGACTCTAACGAAGTGCTGGAAGGCAAACTGATGGCCGGCAGCACCGGCTATGACGTGGTGGTACCTTCTTCCAGCTTCCTTGCCCGTCAGCTTCAGTCCGGTGTGTTTCAGCCGCTGGATCGCAGCAAGCTGCCAAACTACAAAAACCTCGATCCGGACCTGATGAAAAAGCTGGAACAGCACGATCCGGGTAACAAATACGCCATTCCTTATCTGTGGGCAACCACCGGTATCGGCTATAACGTCGATAAAGTGAAAGCCGCACTGGGTAAAGATGCGCCGGTTGACAGCTGGGATCTGGTCCTGAAGCCGGAAAACCTCGAAAAACTGAAAAGCTGCGGCGTGTCATTCCTCGATGCGCCTGAAGAGATCTTTGCCACCGTGCTGAACTATCTCGGTAAAGATCCGAACAGTAGCGATGCGAAAGATTATTCGGGTGCCGCCACCGATCTGCTGCTCAAGCTGCGTCCAAACATTCGTTACTTCCACTCTTCTCAGTACATTAATGACCTGGCGAACGGCAATACCTGTGTGGCAATCGGCTGGGCCGGTGACATTCTGCAGGCGAAAAAACGTGCTGAAGATGCGAAAAACGGCGTGAAAATTGCCTACAGCATTCCTAAAGAGGGTGCGCTGGCGTTCTTCGATATGCTGGCGATTCCGAAAGATGCGAAAAATACCGAGGCGGCCTATCAGTTCATCAACTATCTGATGGAGCCGAAAGTGATGGCGCAGATCTCCAACACCGTTTTCTACGCCAGCGGCGTTAAAGCATCGATTCCGTTTGTTGATGAAGCCATCCGCAATAATCCGGGTATTTATCCTACGCCGGAAACCATGGCGAAACTGTTTACGCTTAAGTTGCAGGATCCCAAACTTGATCGTGTGCGTACCCGCGCATGGACTAAAGTTAAAAGTGGTAAATAACTGAGTAGTGAGTCTGACTCACTTTTGCTAATCAGCAGAGGCCCGGTTATTGGCCTCTGTTTGTTATTTTGGGCCTGTCCCGCCGCGGGAAGGCTATTCAGCGCCGGAGAGTAATGGTAGTGAACGACGCGATCCCCCGTCCTCAAAGCAAGGTTGGCAGGGCGTTAACGCCGCTGCTGGAAATCCGTAATCTGACCAAGTCTTTCGACGGTCAGCACGCGGTGGATGATGTGAATCTCACCATCTACAAAGGCGAAATTTTCGCCCTACTGGGCGCTTCCGGCTGCGGCAAGTCTACGCTGCTGCGCATGCTGGCCGGATTTGAGAGCCCGACTCACGGCCAGATCCTGCTGGATGGCCAGGATCTCTCCCACGTGCCGCCCTATCAACGCCCCATTAACATGATGTTTCAGTCCAGATCGGAAGAGCGTCGTGTAGGGAAAGAG
>CAJYIY010000134.1 GCA_913775305.1 uncultured Erwinia sp.
TACTGCTTGATGTAGTGATAATACTGCTCATCGTTAGGATTACCCCACTCATCGTATTCTCCGGTTGTAAGCGGAATACTCTCATCCAGCATGGTGGTCACTACATCAACGAAAGGCACCTGCGCCACCACGCCGTGGAAGCGTTCCGGCACGCTATTTATTACCGCGCCCATCAGCAACCCACCGGCGCTGCCGCCCATGGCATAAAGCTTCACCGGGTCGCCGTAACCTTTTTCAACCAGCGCATCGGTGATGTCGATAAAGTCATGGAAGGTATTCATCTTATTCAGCAGGCGACCGTCGTCGTACCACTGCTGACCCATTTCACCACCGCCGCGAATGTGGGTTAAGGCAAAGACAAAACCGCGGTCCAGCAGGCTGAGGCGGCTGGCGCTGAAATCGGGATCCATACTGCTGCCGTAGGAGCCGTAACCGTAGACCAGCAGCGGATTCGTGCCGGGACGATAGCTGTCCTTGCGATACACCAGCGACACCGGCACCTCAACCCCGTCACGCACGGTGATCCACAGGCGTTCACTGCGATAATGTCCGGCATCGAACCCTTTCACCGCCGTCTGCTTCAGCACCTGACGCTCACCGCTGTCCATATCCACTTCATACAGCGTATCCGGCGTGGTCATTGAGGAGTAGCCATAGCGCAGTCGGCTGGTCTCCGGTTCCGGGTTGTAGCCCAGCCAGGTCACGTAGGTCGGGTCGTCGAAGGCAATCGCCCGCTCTTCCCCACCCTGCCAGCCGATCTGCCGCAGGCGGGTGAGGCCACGCTCGCGCTCTTCCACCACCAGCCAGTCCCGGAACAGCGAGTAGCCTTCCAGCACGATATCCGCTCGCGGTTCGATAATCGTCTGCCAGCTTTCCTGACCGATACGGTCAGTGCGGTAAAGACCGAAGTTTTTCCCCTCGCGGTTTGATCGCAGGTAAAAATGCTGCTGGTAGTGATCGACGCTGTATTCATGATCTTTGCGGCGCGGACTGAACATCACCGGTTCGGCATCCGGCAGATTCGCATCCAGCAGCAGGATTTCACTGGTGGTACTGCTGTTCAGTGAAACAGCAATAAACTGCTCGGAGGTGGTTTTATACAGGCCCACGTAGAAAGTATCGTCCTGCTCCTCATAGACCAGCCGATCGCGGTCCTGCGTCGTGCCCAGCGTATGACGCCAGACCTGATAAGGCAGCAGTGTTTTTGGATGCTTGCGCACATAGTAGAGCGTCTGCGAATCATTTGCCCAGGTCATGCCCGCCGACACGCCCTCCAGCACCTCATCAAAAGTACGCCCGTCCTGCAGGTGGCGAAAATGGATGCTGTAAATACGGCGCGAAAGGAAATCTTCGGCCAGCGCCATAACCTGGTTATCACGGGTAATCGCGAGGCTGCCCAGCGCATAAAACTCGCTTTCTGCCGCGCGCTGGTTGGCATCAACCAGCGTTTCCCACTGTTCTGGCGTGCTGGTTTCCGCAGGCTGACGGCTGTAAATGGCGTACTCGTTGCCCTCCTCAAAGCGGCTCTGGTAGCGATAGCCATTTTTGACATAGGGAACCGACTGGTCGCGCGGCGGGATACGCTCAATGATCTCCTGCAGCAGTTCAGCCTGCAGCGGTTTTTGCGGCGCCAGCAGGCTGTCGCCGTACTCATTTTCGGCCTTAAGCCAGGCGAGAATCTCCGGGTTTTCCCGCTGATCATCGCGCATCCAGTAATAGTTGTCGCAGCGCGTGTCACCGTGCTGAGTCATCACATGGGGGACTTTCTTTGCTTCAGGTGGTGTCATGATATTTTCACGGTTGCTGTGCCTGACTGTAAGACTGGCAGTAAGAAGACGGAATGCCAATAGCAACCCGCGCGACAGGTTGAAAAACAGGCGGTTTAGTGCGCGTGGTCACGCTGGCGGCCACCTGCATCACGGGTTGTAAGGTGTCGCTTTTGTTTCTACCTTTAACAACGTTGACCAATTATCAGGAGTCAGGATGGCGTTTGCAGAGAATCCATTATTTATTAATACGGTGTTACTGGGTGGAACAACCCGGCAGAAGCTTCAGGCGGCGCGGCAAGCCGGTTTTGATCAGGTTGAACTGTGGCAGCAGGATGTGGCGTCCGCGAACCCGGGCAGTGCCGAGATACGCCGCTTGCTGGCGGCGCTTCCGCTGGGATTAACCGACTACCAGGTGCTGCTTGATTTTGATGGTGCCCCGGAGCCGCTGCGGCGGCAGAAGTATGACGAAGCGAGCAGCATGATAAAAACGGCGGTGGAGTTAGGTGCAACGACCCTGCTGGTTCCCGCCTCAACCGACAGCCGCTGTCAGCCTGAACGCGTGGAAGCGGATCTCCGCTGGCTGGCAGAACAGGCGCAGCATCATGGCCTGCGCATCGCCTATGAGGCGATGGCATGGAGTAGCAAAATTCAAACTACCGCCGATGCCTGGCAGCTGATAAAACGCATCGGCGCACCCAATCTGGGTCTGGTCGTGGATGCCTTTCATATTTTCGTCCGTCAGCACAGCGTGGCCGACCTGGCGGAGATTCCGGCTGAGAAAATTTTCCTGGTTCAGCTTTCCGACCTGGCGCAGCTGCCAGAGGGTGGCCGCCTGGTGGAAACGGCGCGCCACCATCGCCTGCTGCCCGGAGAAGGGCATTTTCCGCTGGCCTCGTTGCTCGGTTATTTACAGGCCATTGATTACCGGGGACCGCTGGGGCTGGAGGTCTTTAACGACAGTCTGCAACGCAGTGACCCGACGGAGACGGCACAAAAGGCAATGCAGGCGCTGCGCCAGCTGCTGGCTTCCGTTTAACCGCTCCGCCCCGGTGAGTCCGGCGCAGGGCAACGGCTGCGTAAGCCGGATTCACCGCGGGAAAGGTCAACGCCCTGAGCGGCGGTGGCCACAGCGTGCAAGGCGATGCTATGCGCTTTGCACTTATCAGCCTGCGCGGCGCTGACCTTCGCTTAAAACACTTCAGACTGCGCGAAGTTTGCCTTCGCTTTCTGCCGATTCATCGTCTTTGGCGCCCGTCTCTTCCGGCATTTTACCGGTGCGGATAATATGCTGTAGCGCATCTTTATTTTCAGCCAGATACAAACCGAGCGCTTCGCCCTGCTGCTCATCAATCGCCAGCGGTCCGGTCGTCAGCCATTCAGAAAACACCTCTGCCATATCCAGCATTTTGTCGTAGGCATCGGCTTCTTTTTTGCTGGCAAACGTCATCTTTTCCTCACCTTTTCTGACGACCACATATTGTATTTCAACAGCCATAATTTTCTTCCTGTGATACTGTGTATATATACAGTGTATCACTGATACCAGCGTGGCTCAAGTTCTTCGTTCAGGATGAATACGCAAACGTTTTCGTTTATACTGCGCGCGTTTTTTCCATTCAATCAGGTAAAGATTATGACAACTCTTGGAACCGCTCTGCGCCCGCAGGCGACCCGCGTAATGCTGTTAGGATCAGGTGAACTGGGCAAGGAAGTGGCGCTGGAATGTCAGCGTCTTGGCGTAGAGGTTATCGCCGTTGATCGCTATGCCGATGCCCCCGCCATGCACGTGGCCCACCGCAGCCACGTGATTAATATGCTGGACGGTGCCGCACTGGCCGCTCTGATTGCGCAGGAAAAACCGGACTTTGTCGTGCCGGAGATCGAAGCTATCGCGACCGATACGCTGGTAGAACTGGAAAAGCAGGGCCAGCACGTGGTGCCTACCGCGCGGGCGGCAAAGCTGACCATGAACCGCGAAGGTATTCGTCGCCTTGCTGCTGAGGAGCTGTCGCTGCCAACCTCAAGCTATCGCTTTGCCGACAGCCGGGATGCTTTCTTTGCCGCCGCCGGTGAAATTGGCTTCCCGTGTATCGTGAAACCGGTAATGAGTTCTTCTGGCAAAGGCCAGAGCTTTATTCGTGAAGCCTCGCAGCTGGAAGCAGCCTGGGAGTATGCCCAGCAGGGTGGCCGCGCCGGTGCTGGTCGGGTGATTGTTGAAGGGGTGGTGAAATTCGATTTTGAGATCACGCTGCTGACCATCAGCGCCGTTGACGGCGTTCATTTCTGCGCACCGATCGGCCACCGTCAGGAGGATGGCGACTATCGTGAATCCTGGCAGCCGCAGCAGATGAGCGAACTGGCACTGCAACGCGCACAGGATATCGCCCGTCATGTTGTTGAAGCCCTGGGTGGACGCGGCCTGTTTGGCGTTGAACTGTTTGTTTGCGGTGATGAAGTGGTGTTCAGTGAAGTCTCGCCGCGCCCTCACGATACCGGCATGGTGACACTGATTTCTCAGGATGTTTCGGAGTTTGCCCTGCACGTGCGCGCGTTCCTTGGCCTGCCGGTGGGAGGGATCCGCCAGTATGGTCCGTCGGCGTCTGCCGTGATCCTGCCGCAGTTGGACAGTGATAACGTTCAGTTCGCTAATTTGCAGGCCGCGGTGGGTGCAGGTTTACAGGTTCGTCTGTTTGGCAAACCGGAAATTCGCGGTCAGCGTCGTCTGGGCGTGGCGCTGGCGACCGGCGCAGATATCGATGACGCGGTGCAGCGCGCGGTTGCTGCGGCATCTGGCGTAAAGGTTAGCGGGTAATCAGCTCGCTGTTCGCCCGTGCTGATGGTTTCCCTCCCGGGGGATCATCAGCACGCTGTCAGCAAAGGTAGTCAGGCCCCGGAAAGCGCAGGTGCCATGCGGTTGGCATCAGCGAGCTCCGGCCACCGCTTCCTGTGCCAGACGGGTGATACGATCGTAATCGCCCGCTTCCAGTGCATCGGCGGGTACCAGCCATGAACCGCCAATGCAGAGTACGCTTTTTAGCGCCAGATAGTCCCGGTAGTTGGCCGGAGAAATTCCCCCGGTCGGGCAGAAACGCACCTGCGGGAACGGTCCCGCAATGGCCTGTAGCGCCTTTACACCGCCATTGGCTTCAGCAGGAAAGAACTTGAACTCGCGCAGGCCGTAATCCAGTCCGGTCATCAGTTCAGACACGGTGCTGATACCCGGGATCAGCGGGACAGGCCCATCCACCGCAGCGCGCAGCAGCGGTTCGGTCAGGCCCGGGCTGATAACAAACTGCGCACCGGCATCCGTCACCTCTTTCAGCTGCTGGGCGTTCAGCACCGTCCCGGCTCCAATAATCGCTTCAGGTACGTCTTTCACCATCGCTTTCAGTGCATCCAGTGCACACGGGGTACGCAGGGTCACTTCCAGCACGCGCACACCGCCTGCCACCAGCGCTTTCGCCATCGGCACCGCGTGCTCCAGCTTATTGACCACGATCACCGGTACAACCGGCCCGGTGGTCAGGATCTGTTCTGCGCTTGTTTTCCAGTTACTCATCGGTGACCTTCTCCTGTCTGGCCTGCTTACCGCCAGGGTGGCGCATTGCAGGCAAAAGTGACACATGCCGCGTCAGGACTCTCTTGTGGCCTTTAACTTACAGCAGAAAGGCCACAGGCGTCTATGCCTCTGTTGATTTTTTAAAATAGGGGTTCATTTTTTATGAATACAGGTTTTGGCAACAGCAGTCAGCCAGAGCGCCGGGCCAGTGACGGAGTGCCGATCGGAGACGGCAGGCCACGGGTAACGGCGTGCGGCGGGACGTTTATCGTTGAAGTGTCAGAGGAAAACTCAATGAGGCCGGTGTCCGGTGACGGAAGATTGAGTCAATGCGGCGGAGATTGTCAAACCCTGCCAGCGGTCGCGTAAAGCATTTCGCCACCGGATCAAAAAAAGTGTTTTCTCAAACTGACGTTGACCAGCAGAATCAGGAAATAGCTAATCGGGCCCAGACCAAAAAAACCCATCCCGAAAATATTCCCGAGAAAGATCATCTTTAATCCTGCATCAAGCGCATGCCACGATATGCCATCGGACAAACTCACCGCCACGCCGGAGAAAAACAAAAACAGATTCATCGACAGGAAAAATACCAGACACCTCGCTGGCCATCCTTTACATCGGATCAGAACAGGGTATTGCCACACCACCACCACGAGGATGCAGATTAAGGAGCAGAAGAAAAACGACGGCGAGGGAAACATCAGACAAACAATTAACATGATAAAGCTGGCAGTAAAAAAATTTACCACACTGAAAGCCACGTACTTATCAACATCGAGAGACATGCTCAGTCCTGTTCTCAAATCAGTCTGAAACAGAAGCTAGCACTTGAGCCGCGTTCGATACAGGCTTTAAGTGCCAGAGAGCACAGAAAAGTACAGCAGTGAAAAGCGTAAGCCTTGCCGACCGGCACCGGGCAGCGAGGGGAGATAAAAAAATGGCTCTGTCCTTTACAGGCAGAGCCACACACTGGTTTCAACCGCAGAGGCTGTTACTCGATTTCGTTCCAGGAACGGCCATCACGAGTGATCATTGCAACGGAAGCCACCGGGCCCCATGTCCCCGCCTGATACGGCTTGGGTGCATCTTTATCCGCAGCCCAGGCATCCATAATGGAGTCAACCCACTTCCAGGCTTCTTCAACTTCATCACGGCGAACAAACAGCGCCTGAATACCGCGCATGGTTTCCAGCAGCAGACGTTCATAGGCATCCGCCAGATGCGAATGATTGAAGGTTTCGGAGAAGCTCAGATCCAGCTTGGTGGTCTGCAGGTTGTGTTTATGATCGAGCCCCGGAACCTTGTTCAGGATCTCAATTTCCACGCCTTCATCCGGCTGCAGGCGAATGGTCAGCTTGTTCTGCGGCAGCTCGGGCCAGGTATCCTTAAACAGGTTCAGTGCCGGATTTTTAAAGTAGACCACAACCTCAGAGCACTTGGTCGGCAGACGCTTACCGGTACGTAAGTAGAACGGAACGCCAGCCCAGCGCCAGTCGTCGATATCCACGCGAATTGACACGAAGGTTTCGGTGCTGCTCTGCTTGTTGGCACCCTCTTCCTCCAGGTAGCCAGGGACTTTCTTGCCCTGGACAAATCCGGACGTGTACTGACCGCGTACCGTTTTTTCACGCACGTTGGTTTGATCGATGCGGCGCAGTGAGCGCAGCACTTTCACCTTCTCATCACGGATGCGGTCAGCGGACAGATCGGCAGGTGGCGACATGGCGATCATGGTCAGCACCTGCAACAGGTGGTTCTGGATCATATCGCGCATCTGGCCCGCTTTATCGAAGTAGCCCCAGCGACCTTCGATACCCACTTCTTCCGACACGGTGATCTGCACGCTGTCGATGGTGCGGTTATCCCAGTTAGATACAAACAGGGAGTTTGCAAAGCGCAGCGCCAGCAGGTTCAGAACGGTTTCTTTACCCAGGTAGTGGTCGATGCGGAAAACCTGACTCTCATCGAAGTATTCGCCAACCTGATCGTTGATCTCCTGTGAGGTCACCAGCGAGGTACCCAACGGTTTTTCCATCACTACGCGCGCAGGTTTGGCGTTAAGTTTCGCTTCACCCAACCCCTTGCAAATCGCCCCGAAGGTGCTTGGGGGCATAGCGAAATAGTTGATGGTCACGCGTTTCTTCTGGTCAAGCATTTTGCCCAGACGCGGGAAATGGTTGCTGTCGTTAACATCCAGGTTGCAGAAATCGAGTCGGCTGCTGAGTTTATCCCACAGCGCTTCATCAATTTTTTCCTTCATGAAGGTTTCCAGCGCTTCGCGCACCACTTTGGTGTAGGCCGCTTTGTCCCACTCCGCGCGGCCTACGCCGATGATGCGTGATTCTTCATGGATCTGGCCCGCTTTTTCTAACTGATACAGAGAGGGCAACAGTTTCCGGCGCGCCAGATCGCCCTTGGCGCCGAAAATCACCAGATCGCATGCCTGGGCTGTTTGTGTAACCGCCATTTCATTCTCCTCGTTGCAGGATTAGACTGTCCATGTAAGGTTCCATAGCTGGACAGATCTTATTGTAATTTTATTTCAACACACTGTACTTCGTTTGCCGGGCCCGCGTAAACCAGACGAGGCGACTCTGGCACAATGTATTCAATCCGATGCTTAAATAACTGGCAATAACGGCAGTCATGTATCCACTCCTTGCGTAATAAATCCTCAATTCCGTTAGTGTTATTACCGTTGTGAAAATCTGACACAGCTCAAATTATGGTAAAAAAGGTCACTTTTTTCATTATGCTACTGCCGTCTTTGCTGTAGCACATTGTATATTCTCTACAAAATGACATCGATTTCTCCTTTGGTTGAAATCGTCAGAATGTATGAGTGGTCATATCTATGAATATGCTGGAAAAAATTCAATCCTCTCTGGATAATTTGAGCAAATCCGAGCGTAAAGTTGCCGTCGTTATTCTCGACTCCCCCACCACCGCGATGCATTCCAGCATTGCCCTGCTGGCAAAAGCCGCAGGGGTCAGCGAACCCACGGTTAACCGCTTCTGCCATCGGCTGAATACCAGAGGCTTTCCGGACTTCAAGCTACAGCTGGCACAAAGCCTGGCCAACGGCACGCCGTATGTCAGCCGCAACGTCGAGCAGGAAGACAGCGTGGAGTCCTACTCAGGTAAAATCTTCGAGTCGGCGATGGCCGGACTGGACCGGGTGAAACAGAGCCTGGATACCAGCGCCGTCAATCGTGCTGTCGATCTGCTGACTCAGTCAAAGAAAATCGCATTTTTTGGCCTGGGTGCGTCAGCGGCGGTGGCGCATGACGCAATGAATAAATTTTTTCGCTTCAATGTGCCAGTGATCTATTCCGATGATATTGTGATGCAGCGCATGAGCTGTATGAACAGCAATGAGGGCGATGTGATGGTGCTGATCTCCCATACCGGGCGCACCAAGTCGATGGTTGAGCTGGCCAGGCTGGCGCGGGAAAACGATGCCACGGTGGTGGCCATTACCTCCCCCGATTCGCCGCTGGCGCGTGAAGCCACGCTGGCGCTGACCCTTGATGTGCCGGAAGACACCGATATCTACATGCCGATGGTTTCACGCCTCGCTCAACTGACGCTGATCGATGTGCTGGCCACGGGGTTTACCCTGCGGCGCGGCGCGAAGTTTCGCGATAATCTGAAACGGGTAAAGGATGCACTGAAAGAGTCGCGTCTGGAGAAGGAAGGCCAGGTTAACATCAGTCATTAGCAGTTTTAATTAGTCACGACGATGAAGGTACGGTTTTTCCTTGCCTTATCATCTGCCCAGAGATAAAACCTGGTAGTGCTTGCACCTGCAACACCACACTCAATGTCAACGGAGTTATACATGTCAAGACGTCTCAGAAGAACCAAGATTGTAACCACACTGGGGCCTGCAACAGATCGCGATAATAACCTTGAAAAAATCATCGCAGCAGGTGCCAATGTCGTTCGTCTGAACTTCTCACATGGCACGGCGGAAGATCATCAGAAGCGCGCCGACAGCGTTCGCGCTATTGCTGCTAAACTGGGCCGTCATGTTGCCATCCTGGGTGACCTGCAGGGACCAAAAATCCGCGTTTCCACCTTTAAGGAAGGCAAGGTCTTCCTCAATATCGGCGAGCGCTTCCTGCTGGATGCCAGCCTGGGCAAAGGCGAAGGCGATAAAGAAAAAGTGGGCATTGATTACAAAGGCCTGCCTGCTGACGTGGTGCCTGGCGATATCCTGCTGCTGGACGACGGCCGCGTACAGCTGAAAGTCCTGGAAGTACAGGGAATGAAAGTGTTCACCGAGGTGACCGTCGGTGGCCCGCTGTCCAATAACAAAGGCATTAATAAACTGGGTGGCGGCCTGTCAGCTGAAGCGCTGACGGAGAAAGATAAGGCCGACATCCTGACCGCAGCGCAGATCGGCGTGGACTATCTGGCTGTCTCCTTCCCGCGCTGCGGCGAAGACCTGAACTACGCTCGCCGCCTGGCGCGTGAGGCAGGCTGCGAGGCGCAGATCGTCTCTAAAGTTGAACGTGCTGAAGCCGTTGCCACCCAGGAAGCCATGGACGATATCATCCTCGCCTCCGACGTGGTGATGGTTGCCAGGGGCGACCTGGGCGTCGAAATTGGCGATCCGGAGCTGGTCGGTATTCAGAAGAGGCTGATCAGCCGCGCGCGTCAGCTGAACCGTACGGTGATTACCGCCACGCAGATGATGGAATCGATGATCACCAACCCGATGCCAACGCGTGCCGAGGTGATGGACGTGGCCAATGCCGTGCTGGATGGCACCGACGCGGTGATGCTTTCTGCGGAAACCGCCGCGGGTCAGTATCCTGCTGAAACCGTCTCGGCGATGGCGAAAGTGTGTCTGGGCGCGGAGAAAGTTCCCAGCATCAACGTGTCGCGCCACCGCCTTGACGTGCAGTTCGATAATATCGAAGAAGCTATCGCCATGTCTGCAATGTACGCCGCTAACCACCTGCAGGGCGTGACAGCGATCATTACCATGACCGAGTCTGGTCGTACTGCGCTGATGACCTCACGCATCACTTCAGGGCTGCCAATCTTTGCCATGTCTCGCCATGAAAGCACCCTGAATCTGACTGCGCTGTATCGCGGCGTCACTCCGGTGTTCTTTGACAGCCACAACGATGGCGTTGCCGCCGCGCACGATGCCATCAATCTGCTGCGTGAGAAGGGCTTCCTGGTATCCGGTGACCTGGTTATCGTGACTCAGGGCGATGTGATGAGCACCACCGGCACCACCAATACCAGCCGCGTGCTGCGCGTGGAGTAGTTCCTGCTCGCTGTTAATCTCTGAACGGGCCAGCCAGCTGGCCCTTTTTTATGCGGGCGCCTTCACGCAGCGGCGCTTGGTTCCGACCCTCAGCTCCCCACCCTGTCCAGCCCCTGTTTACGCGGCGTACGGCCAGGCGTGAAGATCGGGCAGCACCCTATTTCTTGGGATAAAGCTCCTGGCGATCGTAAGGCTCGATCTCCCCAGGTTTACGGGTTTTCAGCAGCTTCAGGATCCAGGTGTACTGTTCCGGATTCGGGCGAACAAAGATTTCCACTTCCTCATTCATCCGCCGCGCCAGCGTCACATCGTCAGCATCCAGCAGGTCGTCCATCGGCGGGCGCAGATGAACGGTCAGACTGTGGGTTTTGCTGTCGTAAACCGGGAACAGCGGCACCACCTTAGCCCGGCAAACCTTCATCAGGCGACCAACGGCTGGCAGGGTGGCTTTGTAGGTGGCAAAGAAGTCGACGAATTCGCTGTGCTCCGCGCCGTGATCCTGATCGGGCAGGTAGTAGCCCCAGTACCCCTGCCGTACCGAACTGATAAACGGTTTGATACCGTCATTGCGCGCGTGCATGCGTCCACCAAAACGGCGGCGCACCCGGTTCCAGATGTAGTCCATTACCGGATTACGCTGATTGTGGAACATCGCAGCCATTTTCTGACCTTCAGAAGCCAGCGCCATCGCCGGGATATCCACCGCCCAGCCGTGTGGAACCAGGAAGATCACGTTCTGCTGCGCCTCACGCAGACGTTCAATCAGCTCAACCCCCTGCCAGTGAATTCGCGGCAGAACCTTAGCCGGGCGCAGGGCCAGCTCCGCCATCATTACCATTGATTGCGGTGCCGTGGCGAACATCTCATCAATGATTTTCTCCCGCTCCGCTTCCGGTATTTCCGGCAGGCAGTACAGCAGGTTAATCTGCGCACGGCGACGCGCGCTGCGGGCCAGCTTACCGGCCGCACGGCCCAGCGATCCCAGAACCGGATCGCGTAAACGAGGTGGGATCATAGCAATTGCAGCGAAGGCCCCCACCGCCAGCCAGCTGCCCCAATAGCGAGGTTTTAAAAAGGATTTCTTAAAAACAGGAATAAATTCAACGTGACTTTTTTTTATGTTTTCCATGCACCGGCCTCTACAATAACGGGCTAATGATAGTGCTGACAGGTAATTTTGCAATGCATTAGCCGGGAAATTCCGCTGAAAGCCCCGTAATCAAACGGGTTTGCCAGAGTTGCCCTGCTGCCCACCAATAAAAAAGCCGACGGAATAACGGCTCCGTCGGCAATCTTCTCGTCTTCTGCGATTTACTTAAACTTCAGCTGCGGAACCACTTCACGGACCTGGGCCAGATAATCGCTGCGATCTTTACCAGACAGACCTTCCAGCTGCGGCAGCTTGGCGGTCAACGGGTTTACTGCCTGATTATTAATCCAGACCTCGTAATGCAAATGCGGGCCCGTTGAGCGACCGGTACTGCCGGAAAGCGCAATGCGATCGCCGCGTTTGATTTTATCGCCCGGTTTCACCAGCAGTTTTTTGAGGTGCATGTAGCGCGTCATATACTGACGACCATGGCGAATCGCCACGTAATTGCCTGCCGCACCGCTACGCTTGGCAACGATCACCTCTCCGTCTCCCACCGCCAGCACCGGTGTTCCTACCGGGAGAGCGAAATCAACCCCTCTGTGCGGCGCCACGCGTCCGGTGACCGGATTCACGCGGCGAGGGTTAAAGTTTGAAGAGACGCGGTACTGCTTAACCGTTGGGAAGCGCATAAATCCTCGTGC
Source organism: uncultured Erwinia sp. (assembly GCA_913775305.1). Classification (GTDB taxonomy): domain Bacteria; phylum Pseudomonadota; class Gammaproteobacteria; order Enterobacterales; family Enterobacteriaceae; genus Erwinia. Next base: position 12,410 of record CAJYIY010000134.1, read on the forward strand.
CAGACCCGAACCGCTTCGGTCATAAAACTTACCGTCTTCGGCACGGATGGCGTAGTAATCTTTATCGCCACTGCGCATACGAACGCCCAGCAGCTGACTCTGTTCACTCTTGCCGTCCAGCATTTCGCGGGACATCAGCACCGAGAAGCGGTCGCCTTTACGCAGCTTGCGGAAATCCATCTGCCACTGCAGCGACTTGATCACCGCGCTGATTTCCGCGCTGGTCAGCCCTGCGGCTCTGGCACTGGTCACGAAGCTACCGTTGACTTCCCCACTCAGCACGCTGTTTTTCCACTCGCCTTTCTGCATCGCAGAGGAGACTTTAAAACCGTCACCGGCACGATCGTAGGTGCGCGTTTCACGGCGGGAAACTTCCCAGCTCAGACGCTGCAGCTGCCCATCGTCGGTCAGCGTCCATGACAGCTGCTGCCCGATTTTCAGGTTACGCAGGTCTTTGTCACTTTTCGCCAGTTGAGTGATGTCCGACATATCAATGCCGTACTGATTGAGCACGCTGCTGAGGGTATCGCCGGTCGAAATGACATAATCATGGGTACCGAGTTCATCCGGAACGTCCTGATCGAGCTCATCTTTTGGCGCGTCGTCATCCGGTGAAGGGGTGTCCTGGTCGATCGGCTCACTGGCTTCAGGCAGCAGCGTGCGCAGCTCGTTTTTGTCCAGTTCGATGGTTTTAACGGTCTGCGTTTCGCTACCGGGATGATAAATGTAAGGCCGCCAGACGGTGACGGCCAAAGTAACGACGGTGAGTGACCCCAGCATGATGCGGTGGGGTCGGGGTAAATTGTTGAACGCCATGGCGACAGCGCGGGCTATCTGCTGCAATTAGGTTTTCCTCTATTCTCCTTTCAGGCAGCTCGTATACTGGCTGGACAGCTGTGAGAGGAATTTCACATAGCTGTCTCGTGCTGGAGTAATGTCAGTACCCAGAGGATCGAGAGTGCCTGAACGCACGTGGGTTCCTCTGGCTACCGCATCAATGACGGCTGGCCTGAATTGTGGTTCAGCAAAGACGCATGTGGCCTTCTGCTCAACCAACTGTGTTCGTATCTGATGTAACCGCTGCGCGCCGGGTTGGATCTCAGGATTTACGGTAAAATGACCCAATGGTGTCAGACCGTAGTGTTTTTCAAAGTAGGTGTAAGCATCGTGAAAAACGAAATATCCCTTCCCTTTGACCGGGGCCAGCTGATTACCAATTTTCGCATCGACAGTCGCCAATTCTGCTTCGAAATGCTGCAGATTGGCATCCAGTTTGTCCTTGCTTTGTGGCATAAGTTCCAATAATTTTTCGTGAATTGCAACCGCAGTTTTCTTAGCAATCTCCGGCGACATCCACAGGTGCATATTATATTCGCCGTGATGGTGATGATCGTGGCCGTGCGCGTCGCCATCAGCATGGTCGTGAGCATGGTCGTCATGCTCTTCTTCTTCCTCTTCGCCACCTTTCAGCAACAGCGCCTGGACGCCGTCGATGCGGACCATTTCCAGGTTCTTTTTCGGCGGAAGTCCGGCGGCCATTTTGGTCATAAAGGCTTCCATTTCAGGGCCAACCCAAACCACTAAATCCGCGCCCTGCAAGCGTTTTATATCCGAAGGACGCAATGCATAATCATGCTCGGATGCGCCATCCGGTAACAGAATTTCAACCGGTGTAACCCCGTCTGCGATCGCTGAGGCAATAAAGCCCACGGGCTTCACGGAGGCCACGACGGCCGCCTGTACGGGCAGCGCAAACGCAGCGGCAACGCCAAGGCCGGCGAAGGCAGAAAAGAGGCGTAACTTTTTGTGTAACATAATAATTCAATCCGTCGTGGGAAGCTGATTGCTTGTGATATTATAACATTATGAAACTTCTGCAACCGTAATCGACATGTCATCCCTGATCTCCCTTGAAAATGTAGCCGTAAACTTTGGTCAACGCCGGGTGCTGTCCGATGTTTCGCTGAAGCTGGAACCCGGTCGTATTCTCACTCTGCTTGGACCTAACGGCGCGGGCAAGTCTACGCTGGTGCGCGTGGTGCTCGGCCTGATCGCCCCCTCTTCCGGCTCGGTTCACAAGCCTGCGGGTTTGCGCATTGGCTACGTACCGCAAAAAATCCACCTTGATGTCACCCTGCCCCTGACGGTCGACCGCTTTATGCGCCTGCGTCCGGGAGTAAAGCGCGAGGATATTTTCCCGGCGCTAAAACGCGTGCAGGCTTCCCACCTGCTTAACTCTCCGCTGCAAAAGCTGTCCGGCGGTGAAACCCAGCGAGTACTGCTGGCGCGCGCGCTGCTGAATCAGCCGCAGCTGCTGGTACTGGATGAGCCCACTCAGGGCGTGGACGTCAATGGCCAGGTTGCGCTGTATGATCTGATCGATCAGCTGCGCCGCGAGCTGAACTGCGGCGTGCTGATGGTATCCCACGACCTGCACCTGGTGATGGCCAAAACCGATGAAGTGCTGTGCCTGAATCATCACATCTGCTGTTCCGGCACGCCTGAGGCGGTATCAAAGCATCCGGAATTTATCTCGATGTTCGGCCCGCGCGGCGCTGAACAGCTGGCGATTTATCGTCATCATCATAATCATCGTCACGACTTAAAGGGGCGAATCATTTTACGTAAGGGACCCGGTCGTCATGATTGAATTGCTGTTACCCGGCTGGCTGGCTGGCATTTTACTGGCGCTGGCAGCAGGACCGCTGGGCTCATTTGTGGTCTGGCGCCGGATGTCCTACTTCGGCGATACGCTGGCCCATGCATCACTGCTTGGCGTGGCGTTTGGTCTGCTGCTTAACGTCAGCCCATTTTATGCGGTGATAGCCGTGACTCTGATCCTGTCGCTGGTGCTGGTCTGGCTTGAGCGTCGGCCACATCTGGCTATCGACACCCTGCTCGGCATTATGGCGCACAGTGCGCTGTCTCTCGGCATGGTGGTCGTCAGCCTGATGTCCGACGTGCGGGTGGATCTGATGGCCTATCTGTTTGGCGATCTGCTGGCGGTAACCCCTGCCGATTTATGGACTATCGCCATTGGTGTGGCGGTCGTGCTGGCGGTGCTGGCCTGGCAGTGGCGCGCTCTGCTGTCGATGACGATCAGCCCGGAAATGGCTCAGGTGGATGGCGTTAACATTCAGCGCAGTAAGCTAATCCTGATGCTGGTTACCGCCCTGACCATCGGCGTGGCGATGAAGTTTGTCGGTGCGCTGATCATCACCTCGCTGCTGATAATCCCTGCGGCAACGGCACGTCGTTTCGCACGTTCACCAGAGCAGATGGCCCTTTTTGCCATCGTGGTCGGTATGCTGGCGGTCACCGCCGGGCTGACCTTCTCGGCGTTTTACGACACCCCTGCCGGCCCGTCTGTGGTGCTGGGCGCTGCGGCGATGTTTATCCTGAGTATGGTAAAGAAACCGGCGGTCTGACTGCGCCGATAACGCGCCGATCGGAAGCCTTAATCCCGGTGTCGCCTGAAAAAAACAGCCCCTGAATGCCAGTCATAAGGACGACATTCAGGGGCGGTAATCATGCCTGCGCAGGCCACGCTGCATCAGACATGTTTTGATCAGACTTCGCGATCGATACCGAAATGCTTATAGGCATGCTGCGTGGCGATACGGCCGCGCGGGGTGCGCTGAATAAAGCCCTGCTGGATCAGATACGGCTCCAGCACATCTTCTATCGTTTCACGCTCTTCGCCAATAGCGGCGGCCAGGTTATCCAGACCGACCGGGCCACCGGTAAATTTGTCGATAATTGCCAGCAGCAGCTTGCGATCCATATAGTCGAAACCTTCGCTGTCCACGCTCAGCATATCCAGGGCGCGGGAAGCAACCTCCCCGCTCATTTCTCCCTCTGCTTTCACTTCAGCAAAGTCGCGCACGCGGCGCAGCAGGCGGTTAGCGATACGCGGGGTGCCGCGAGCCCGGCGGGCTATTTCCAGTGCGCCATCCTCACTGAGCGGCAGACCCAGGCAGGCGGCACTGCGGCCCACAATGTGCTGCAAATCCTCAACGCGATAGAATTCCAGCCGCTGAACGATACCGAAGCGATCGCGCAGCGGGGAGGTCAGCGATCCGGCACGGGTTGTCGCACCAATAAGGGTAAACGGCGGCAGGTCCAGCTTAATCGAACGCGCGGCCGGGCCTTCACCGATCATGATATCCAGCTGATAATCTTCCATTGCCGGATACAGCACCTCTTCCACCACCGGAGACAGGCGGTGGATCTCATCGATAAACAATACGTCGTGAGGTTCAAGGTTAGTGAGCATCGCAGCCAGATCGCCCGCCTTTTCTAACACCGGTCCTGACGTGGTGCGCAGATTGACGCCCATCTCATTGGCCACGATGTTAGCCAGCGTGGTTTTACCCAGCCCCGGCGGACCGAAGATCAGCAGGTGATCGAGCGCGTCACCGCGCATCTTCGCGGCCTTGATGAAGATTTCCATCTGCTCGCGCACAACCGGCTGCCCGACGTACTCTTCCAGCAGCTTCGGACGAATAGCGCGGTCAATAACCTCTTCTTCAGTAATGACGCCGGCGGAAACCAGGCGATCGGCTTCAATCATGCTCTACCTCAAATGGCTGCGCGCAGGGCTTCACGGATCAGGGTTTCGCAGTCAGCATCCGGTTTTCCAACCTTGCTAATCATACGGCTGGCTTCCTGCGGCTTGTACCCCAGCGCCACCAGCGCGGCAACCGCTTCACCTTCGGCGTCGTTGACGGCGGCGCTCTGCACCTCGCTGGTCAGGGCAAACGGAGCGTCAGTGGCGAACAGGTCCCCGTGCATACCTTTGAAACGGTCCTTCATCTCGACCACTAAACGCTCGGCGGTTTTCTTACCCACGCCGGGCAGCTTCACCAGTGCCGCAATCTCTTCACGCTCAACGGCGGTGACAAACTGCTGAGCGGACATGCCTGACAGGATAGCCAGCGCCAGCTTTGGCCCGACGCCGTTGACTTTAATCAGCTCACGAAACAGCGCGCGCTCCTGTTTGCTGTTAAAACCAAACAGCAACTGCGCATCTTCACGCACCACAAAGTGGGTAAAGATAATGGCTTCATGATTCAGTTCCGGAAGCTCATAAAAACAGGTCATTGGCATTTGCACTTCATAGCCAACGCCGCTGGCTTCAATCAGCACCGCAGGCGGCTGTTTTTCCAGAATAATGCCTCTAAGACGACCTATCACATTAGCTTCCTTCAGATAACAAAAAGTGGGGATAATGACCGGGATGACTGTTATAGCATAAAAAAGGCTGGATGAATATCCAGCCTAAGAACGCAGTCGACCACGTGCCAGAGTGAGTTTCCCGGCGGAGATGCGCTCCACGTTCTGACTCATGTGGCAGTGGGTAATGGCGATGGCCAGCGCATCGGCCGCATCGGCCTGCGGGTTGGCAGGCAGCTTCAGCAGGGTGCGCACCATATGCTGCACCTGGCTTTTTTCGGCGCTGCCGATGCCAACCACGGTCTGTTTCACCTGACGCGCCGCATATTCAAAGACCGGCAGATCGTGGTTGACGGCAGCCACGATAGCTGCCCCGCGCGCCTGGCCCAGCTTCAGTGCCGAATCGGCATTTTTCGCCATAAACACCTGTTCAATGGCGAAAAAATCCGGCTGAAACTGAGTGATGATTTCACTGACGCTGGCGTAAATCAGCTTGAGGCGCGGCGGCAGATCGGTGGAATTCGTACGAATACAGCCGCTGCCCAGATAGGTTATCTGCCGCCCGACCTGGCGAACCACGCCATAACCGGTGATGCGCGAACCGGGATCGATACCCAGAATCACCGTCATATCGCGTTCCCCGGGTTGATGGTGTTTTTACAATAACTCACAGCATACAGGATGCAGTGAGAAATCATAAGGTCGCCGCCACCTCATCAGAAATTTCACCGTTATGGTAAACTTCCTGCACATCGTCACAGTCTTCCAGCATATCGATCAGGCGCAGCAGTTTCGGTGCGGTTTCCGCATCCAGTTCGGCTTTAGTCGAAGGGATCATGGTGACTTCAGCACCTTCCGCCTGCAGACCCGCGGCATCCAGCGCGTCTTTAACCTGGCCCAGGACTTCCCAGGCTGTAAACACATCGATCGCACCGTCGTCATAGGTCACCACATCGTCAGCACCCGCTTCCAGCGCCGCGTCCATCACCGCATCCTCTTCCAGGCCCGGTGCATAGGAGATAACCCCCCTTTTGGTGAACAGATAGGCCACTGAGCCATCGGTTCCAAGGTTACCGCCGGTTTTGGTAAAGGCGTGACGCACTTCAGATACGGTACGGTTACGGTTATCACTCAGGCACTCGACCATTACCGCGCTGCCGCCAGGACCGTAACCTTCATAAATGATGGTTTCCATGTTGCTGTCATCATCGCCGCCCACGCCGCGGGCGATCGCCCGGTTCATGGTATCGCGCGTCATGTTGTTTGACAGCGCCTTGTCCATGGCGGCACGCAGACGCGGGTTGGAGCCGGCATCACCACCGCCCAGCTTGGCAGCAGTGACCAGTTCACGAATAATTTTGGTAAAGATTTTACCTCGTTTGGCATCCTGAGCAGCTTTACGGTGCTTAGTGTTTGCCCACTTACTATGTCCCGCCATCTGATATTCTCTCCGAATTTTACCTGCCCGGGCTGGCTGACCTCAGTCTTCCCCCGGGCGTCATGCTAAGTTCAAAACGCAATTAAACAACAAATTCTTCTATTGCCTGGCGATTACTCCAGGACTTGGTGAGCGCTGCGGCCTCGGCCGCATCCAGCCAGCGACAGGCCAGATGTTCGCTCAGTACGATCTCTCTTTCCGCGGGCAGCGCGAGGGTGAACCAGTGTTCACGATTATGGCGGGTGCCCGGCGCGTAACGGTGACGGAAGTGCGCAAAGATTTCGAATTCGATATGACGCTGGCAATCCACCAGAGTCAACTGCCCGGCATGGATATCAATGCCCGTCTCTTCCCACACTTCCCGCCGCGCGGTGGCCTCCAGGCTTTCCCCCGGTTCCTGGCTGCCGGTGACCGACTGCCAGAAATCCACATCATCCCGTCGCTGTAGCATCAGCACCCGCCCGGTGTCCTGCGCATAAATCACCACCAGCACCGAAACCGGATGCTTAAAGATCATTAGTCGTTCTTCTCTGCCGGCTGATCTTTCTCTTTCTTCGCCACATCAATACCCAACTCGGCCAGTGAAGCCGGATTCGCGAAGCTTGGCGCTTCGGTCATCATACAGGCCGCCGCCGTGGTTTTCGGGAAGGCGATCACGTCACGAATGTTTTCCGTGCCGGTCAGCAGCATGGTCAGACGATCGAGGCCGAAAGCCAGACCGGCATGCGGAGGCGTGCCGAACTTCAGTGCATCCAGCAGGAAGCCAAACTTCTCGCGCTGTTCCTGCTTGGTGATGCCGAGAATGCTGAACACGGTCTGCTGCATCTGTCCGTTGTGGATACGCACGGAACCGCCACCCACTTCATAACCGTTGATAACCATATCGTAGGCGTTGGCAATGGCCGTTTCCGGTGCGGCTTTCAGCGCTTCCGGCGTCATCGCTTTCGGCGCGGTAAACGGATGGTGCATGGCGCTCAGACCGCCCTCGCCGTTATCTTCGAACATCGGGAAGTCAACAACCCACAGCGGTTTCCACGCGGCTTCATCGGTAATCTTCAGGTCGCGGCCCAGCTTCAGACGCAGAGCACCCAGCGCATCGGTGACCACGCTGGCGCTGTCGGCGCCGAAGAAGATCATATCGCCGTCGGTGGCCTGAGTGCGATCGAGAATCGCTTCAACGATTTCAGCGGTCAGGAATTTGGCTACCGGGCTGGTAATGCCCTCAAGGCCCTGCGCACGTGCGTTAACCTTGATGTAGGCCAGTCCTTTTGCGCCGTAAATTTCAATAAATTTACCGTATTCATCAATCTGCTTGCGGCTCAGCTGAGCACCACCCGGAACGCGCAGTGCAGCAACGCGGCCTTTGGCATCGTTCGCCGGGCCGGAGAAGACCTTAAACTCCACGTCCTTCAGCAGATCCGCAACGTCCACCAGCTCCATCGGGTTGCGCAAATCCGGCTTGTCAGAGCCGTAACGGCGCATGGCTTCAGCAAAGGTCATCTGTGGGAAGTCGCCCAGGTCAACGGACCTCACCTCCTGCCACAGATCGCGCACCAGACGCTCCATAATCTCACGCACCTGCGGCGCGGTCATAAAGGAGGTTTCGACGTCGATCTGGGTAAATTCAGGCTGACGGTCTGCGCGCAGATCTTCATCGCGGAAGCACTTAACGATCTGATAATAGCGGTCAAAGCCGGACATCATCAGCAGCTGTTTAAACAGCTGAGGTGACTGCGGCAGCGCGTAAAACTTGCCCTTGTGCACGCGGCTTGGCACCAGATAGTCACGCGCACCTTCCGGCGTGGCCTTGGTCAGCATCGGCGTTTCAATATCAAGGAAGCCGTGATCGTCCATAAAGCGGCGAACGAAGCTGGTGATCTTCGCACGCGTTTTCAGGCGGTTTGCCATATCCGGGCGGCGCAGATCGAGGTAACGGTATTTCAGACGCGCTTCTTCGCTGTTGGCCATATTGGAGTCCAGCGGCAGCGGTTCAGAACGGTTAATAATGGTCAGATCGGTCGCGAACACCTCGATCTCACCGGTAGCCATCTCACTGTTTTTGTTTTTCTCGTCACGCGCACGCACGGTGCCGGTGATCTGAACGCAGAATTCATTACGCAGCTCGGATGCCTGGCGGAACGCGTCCTGGCGATCCGGGTCGAAGAACACCTGCACGATGCCTTCACGGTCACGCATATCAATAAAGATCAGGCTACCCAGATCGCGGCGGCGATTCACCCAGCCGCACAGTGTCACTTGTTGCCCTACATGAGACAGGTTGAGCTGTCCACAATACTTAGTACGCATAACGATATCCTTTTAACTTCACCGCTGCGGGCGCGGCATTTTCAAGAAAACCCTGCCCGGAGGGGGCTGCTGCCGCGAAAAATGGCAGTCATTATAATGGAAAACGCCGCACAGGATAAGTGCTGTCGTGAGTGCAACGTGGGAGAAAATCGGCGAGAAGCGCCTGCCCGGGGTTGAACGGTTAACAAAACATCGGCCGCCAGGCTCAGCGGCTGATTATTGGCGGTCACCACATTAAAAGCCGCCCGGTCGATGACATACACGCTAACAAATTAGCCGGCATTGCCGGACGGTTAACGTCGCGCCGCAGGCAGATTGCTCTGTATTCTTTCTGGTTTTCCCTACCCTTGAGGAGAATCACGTTGTTTAAACTTAACCCACAATCTACCGCGCTGGTACTGATCGATCTTCAGGAAGGTATTCTGCCCTTCGCCGGTGGCCCACACAGCGCTGCCGATGTGGTGGCAAAGGCTGCGGTGCTGGCTGAAAAATTCCGCGCGGTTAATGCCCCTGTGATTCGGGTCCGCGTGGGCTGGTCGGCCGATTTTGCGGAGGCGCTGAAGCAGCCGGTGGACGCTGCTCAACCGGATAATGCGCTGCCTGAAAACTGGTGGACCTTCCCGCCCGCGCTGGGTGTGCAGCACGGCGATATTCTGGTAACCAAACGCCAGTGGGGCGCATTTTACGGCACCGATCTTGAACTGCAGCTGCGTCGTCGCGGCATTGATACCCTTGTACTGGGCGGTATCTCAACCAATATCGGCGTGGAATCCACCGCGCGTAACGCCTGGGAACTGGGCTTCAGTCTGGTGATCGCCGAAGATCTCTGCAGCGCTGGCAGCAGCGAGCAGCACAACAGCAGCGTCAAGTGGATCTTCCCGCGCATCGCCCGGGTGCGTCAGTGCCACGAGGTGCTTGCCGCACTGTAAAAGGGACAGGGCCGGAGGGATCCGGCCCTGTCAGATTTGCACTCATCCCGCCGCACCGCTACAGTCGCTTAATCAAAATGTAACAGGATTTATGATGACGCCGCTCTATCTTGGGCTGCCGCAGTGGCAGCACCCACAGTGGAAAAAGCTGGGTATGTCCACGCTGGAAGATTACGCCCGCTATTTTAACTGCGTGGAGGGGAATACCACGCTGTACGCCCTGCCGCGCCCGGAGGTGGTTCAGCGCTGGCACGCGATGACCCATGATGACTTTCGCTTCTGCTTTAAGTTTCCGGCCACCATCAGCCACCAGGCGGCGCTCAGGCAGTGCGGAGACCTGACGGCTGAGTTCTTTGCGCTGATGTCGCCGCTGGCCGGGCGTCTCGGACAATACTGGCTTCAGCTGCCTGCGGCATTTTCCCCGGCGGATTTGCCCACGCTGTGGGCTTTTCTGGACGCGCTGCCCGCTGAATTTCACTACGGCGTGGAAGTCCGGCATCCTGAATTTTTTACCAAGGGTGAGGCGGAGCGCGCGCTGAATCGGGGACTGCACCAGCGCGGGGTCAATCGGGTCATTCTGGATACTCGCGCCGTACACGCGGCGAAACCCACAACCCCGGCGATCGTTGACGCACAGCGAAAAAAACCGAAGCTGCCGGTCCACGCGCTGATCACCGCCAGCGAACCGATGATCCGTTTTATTGGCGGTGATAATCCCGAAGCGAATCGGCACGACTTCCGTGCCTGGCTATCCCGCCTGCCGACGTGGTGCCAGACCACGCGGCCGTGGCTGTTTATTCATACCCCGGATATTGCCTTCGCCCCGGAGCTGGTGCGCTATTTATGGCCCGACCTGCAACAGGCGCTGCCACAGCTTGGTAATGTCCCCGACTGGCCGCAGCAGGAAACCCTTTTCTGAGCGCGCGTTCTGTCAGCGTGAAGACAGTATCCACATTGCCCGCTATGATAGCCGCAAAATAATGTTAAATCATGGAGTGAGTCATGGTCAGCGCTCTCTACGTTGTGATTGGCGCGTTGTTGATTATTAAATTTTCACTGGATGTGGTGCGGCTGCGCAGACAGTACCGCATTTCGATCGGTGACGGCGGGGTGTCGGATTTACAGCTGGCTATCCGCATCCACGGTAATGCCGTTGAGTATATTCCGCTGGCGGCGCTGCTGCTGGTGATGATGGAGATGAACGGCGCCGATATCTGGCTGATACATCTGCTGGGGCTGTTTTTCTTCTTTGGTCGACTGCTGCATGCCTGGGGGCTGCGTAGCCGCACGATGCTGTGGCGGCGTAATGGCATGGTTCTGACCCTGTTAACGCTGCTGGGGATGATTATCGTCAACCTGATCTACCTGCCGTGGGACCTGGTTCTGACCCTGCATTAACGATTTCTCACACCGCTGGCAGAAAAGATGCAGCCCGCGTCGCTTTCTGCCAGAATACGCGCTTTCCGTTAGCTTCCTCCGGACTTACCACTATGTCTAACCGCGATACGCTGTTCTCAGTGCCCGTTGCCAAACTCGGCGACTGGACCTTTGACGAACGCGTTGCTGAAGTCTTTCCTGACATGATTCAGCGTTCCGTTCCCGGCTACTCCAACATTATTTCGATGATCGGAATGTTGGCCGAGCGATTTGTTCAGCCCGACAGCCATGTTTACGATCTGGGCTGTTCACTGGGCGCGGCCACACTGTCCGTGCGGCGTAACATCCGGGTTCCCGGCTGCAAAATCATTGCCGTGGACAACTCGCCGGCGATGGTGGAACGCTGCCGCCGCCACATTGATGCTTTCCGCGCCGACACGCCGGTTGAGGTGATTGAAGCCGACATCCGCCAGATCCCGCTGGAAAATGCCTCGCTGGTGGTGCTGAACTTCACGCTGCAGTTCCTGGCACCGGAGGAGCGTCAGCAGCTGTTAAACACGATTTATCAGGGGCTGAAGCCTGGCGGTGCCCTCGTGCTGTCGGAAAAGTTCAGCTTTGAAGATGCCGACGTCGGCGAACTGCTGTTCAATATGCACCACGACTTCAAGCGTGCTAACGGCTACAGCGAACTGGAAATCAGCCAGAAACGCAGCATGCTGGAAAACGTTATGCTGACCGACAGTGTGGAAGCGCATAAAACGCGTTTGCGTCAGGCCGGTTTCCGCCACGCCGAGGTCTGGTTCCAGTGCTTTAACTTTGGCTCGCTGGTCGCGCTGAAGGAAGGGGATGCCTGATGGATTTCGGAAACTTCTATCAGATTATTGCCAAAGGTCCACTGGCTCCGTGGCTGGAAACGCTGCCTGCGCAGATTGCCGCCTGGCAGAGAGAATCCCTGCACGGGCATTTCAAAAACTGGGATCGCTCGGTCGAACATCTGCCTTCCCTGACGCCGGAAACGCTGGACCTGCTGCACAGCGTCACCGCCGACAGCAGCCAGCTGTCCGAACGCCAGCGTGGCGGAATCGAAAAGCTGCTGCGCAATCTGATGCCGTGGCGCAAAGGCCCCTACTCGCTTTACGGGGTAAATATCGATACCGAATGGCGTTCAGACTGGAAGTGGCAGCGCGTCCTGCCGCACATCTCGCCGCTGGCCGGGCGCACGGTGCTGGACGTTGGCTGCGGCAGCGGCTATCACATGTGGCGGATGATCGGTGCCGGGGCACATCTGGTGGTCGGTATTGATCCGATGCAGCTGTTCCTCTGCCAGTTCGAGGCGGTGCGCAAGCTGCTGGGCGGCGATCAGCGCGCGCACCTGCTGCCGCTGGGTATTGAGCAACTCCCTGAACTGAAAGCGTTTGATACCGTCTTTTCGATGGGCGTGCTCTACCACCGCCGCTCCCCGCTCGATCATCTTTATCAGCTAAAAAATCAGCTGGTCAGCGGCGGCGAACTGGTGCTGGAAACGCTGGTTATTGAAGGCGACGACCAGCAGGTGCTGGTACCGGGTGAACGCTACGCGCAGATGCGTAACGTCTACTTTATTCCGACTACCGGCGCGTTAAAGAACTGGCTGGAGAAGTGTGGTTTTGTCGATGTGCGCATTGCCGATTACTCGGTCACCAGCACCGACGAGCAGCGCCGCACCAGCTGGATGACCAGTGAGTCACTGGCTGAATTTCTTGACCCCAACGATGCCACCAAAACCGTTGAAGGCTATCCGGCCCCACTGCGTGCGGTGCTGGTGGCAACAAAACCCTGATTGGTCAGCGTTAACAGACAGGCCCGCTGGGCCTGTTCCAGCACTCCGCCTGCCTGCCATCCCTTCCCATTGGTGTTTTGATCTCTCTCAATGCGGATGAAAACTCTGCCGAAAAGCACGTTTTTCAATAACATTGTTATAGCCAAAACGTTACGGTAGGGATTGATGCAATTTCATTCACCTGAACGGAGTGTAGGGTATGAGTAAATTTGTTTTTTCTTCTCCGCGTAAATATATCCAGGGCGCAGGCATGATGGCCCAACTGGGTGAGAATCTCGCTGAGCTGGGCAACAGCGCATTTGTCGTGGCCGATAAAATCGTTTGGGAGCTGGTAGGCAGGCAGGTTAAGGGATCCCTGTCGGCCAGCCACGTGACGTTTCACTACGAGGAATTTAACGGTGAAGCATCCAGTAATGAAATCACCCGCCTGGCTGAACGGGCAAAAAGCAGCGGCACCAACGTGGTGGTCGGCCTTGGCGGTGGGAAAACCCTTGATACGGTGAAGGCCGTCGCCGACGAACTGAAACAGCCCGTGGCTGTTGTCCCCACCGTTGCCTCCACCGATGCGCCGTGCAGCGCGCTGTCCGTTATCTACTCCGACACCGGGGTATTCGAAAGCTACCGCTTCTACAGCAAAAATCCGGATCTGGTGCTGATTGATACTCAGGTCTGCGCCCGAGCACCGGTGCGCCTGTTCGCTTCGGGTATTGCCGACGGACTGGCAACCTGGGTTGAAGCGCAGGCGGTGAAACGCTCGCACAGCAAATCCATGGTGAACGGCGATCCGACTATAGCCGGACTGGCCATCGCGGAAGCCTGCGAGAAAACGCTGCTGACCTACGGTTTGAGCGCCTATGAGGCAGTGGCGAAACAGCTGGTAACGCCTGCGGTGGAAGCCGTGGTGGAGGCCAACACGTTGCTTTCAGGGCTGGGCTTTGAAAATGCCGGTCTGGCAGGGGCGCACGCCATTCATAACGGTTTTACCGCCGTTGACGGCGATATACACCATCTGACCCACGGTGAAAAAGTGGCCTACGGCACGCTGACGCAGATGGTGCTGGAACAGCGTCCGGATGAAGAAATTGCCCGTTACGTACGCTTCTACCGGGCGATCAAAATGCCGACCACGCTGAAAGAGCTGCATCTGGAAAACGTGTCCTGGGAAAATCTGTTAAAAATCGGCGAACTGGCCAACAGCGATAGCGATACGCTGAAAAACCTCAACCCTAATTTAAGCGCCGAAGATATCGCCAATGCCATTCTGGCCGTTGATACCTTCAGTCAGTCCGTC